>NZ_JBLIWA010000039.1:0-116070 GCF_047525675.1 Streptomyces sp. 796.1
CGTCGCCCCGTCGCCCCGTCGCCCCGTCGCCCCGTCGCCCCGTCGCCCCGTCGCCCCGTCGCCCCGTCGCCCCGTCGCCCCGTCGCCCCGTCGCCCCGTCGCCCCGTCGCCCCGTCGCCCCGTCGTGAGGGTGGGGCAGGGGCCGGGGCGCTGCTGCGTGTCCTGCCGCTTCCGTCGCGTGCGCTGTCCCAGGGCGGAGTGGTGCACGTCACTCGCCGCCATGTCACACGCGTCGGCCGTGCCCCGTCATGTCGGTGTAGGCCACCCACGAGCACAGGAGAGAAGCAACATGCAGCAGCGCATCAACAACCCGGCCGTCGTCCTCCCGGAGTCCCTCAAGCCGGCGCAGGCGCTGGTGAAGGCGGCCAAGGACGCCGGTGTTCCGGAGTCCACGCTCGACCTCGTCCACCTGCGCGCCAGCCAGGTCAACGGCTGCGGCTTCTGCGTGGACGGCGGGGCCCGGCAGATGCGCAAGGCCGGTGAGACGGAGGAGCGCCTGTTCGCGGTGGCGGCCTGGCGCGACGCCCCGTACTTCACCGACGCCGAGCGCGCTGCGCTGGCCCTCGCGGAGTCCGTGACCCGGATCGCCGACTCCTCCGACCCGGTGCCGGACGCGGTCTGGGACGAGGCGGCCCGCCACTACGACGAGCGGGGCCTGGCCGCGCTCGTCCTCATGATCAGCGTGACCAACCTGTTCAACCGGTTCAACGTGGCCACCCGCCAGGTCGCGGGCAAGGGCTGGTAGACCGCCCCGCCGCGACGCCGGTCCGGCCGCCCCGGCGCACCGTGCCGCACCAGACGGCGCCCTCCCCGCGCCGGGGCGGTCATCCCGTCGCCCCCGCCCCAGCACGGAGCCCGTGATCCCGGGCGGGGGCCGACGGCGGCCGGCAGGCGCTCAGCGCACCCGCGGCCCGGCGGCCAGCGGTACGCCGGTCCGCAGGCTCTGGAGCACCGAGGGCAGCGAGTCGCGGCTGCGCGCCGCCTCCAGCGGGATGACCGGCTCGCCGGGCGGCGGCCCGCCGGGCGCCTGGTAGCCGTCGAGCCGCGCCGCGCCCCAGACGTACGGATCGGCCTGCGCGCTGCCGAACGTGGCCCAGGCCAGCCGCGACTGGCCCGTCTTGTCCGGCGTGTCCGAGTCGTAGACCAGCACGTTCGCGGTCAGCGCGGCCGGGTCGACGGGGCCGGGCAGCGCACGGAGCGGAACCTTCACCTCGACGGTGTAACCGGCGTACGGCTCGCTGACGGTGGCCGCCCAGCTCACGCCGGGCGCCGTCGTGGCGGCCTGGCCCTGGTGGTGGTCGGCGTCCCGGGCCGCACAGGCGCCGCCCTCCGCGGTGCGCGGCAGCACCGCGAGCTTGAACGTGGATGCGGTGTCATCGGACGCGCCGCGCGGATCGAGGGCGAGTTCCACCGCGTCGGTGCGCCAGTGCCGCTTGCAGTCCGCCCGCTCCAGGGCCGCCCCGGGGACGTCGTCGACCACCTGCACCAGGGCGTACAGGTCCTCGCCGTGCCGGGTAAGGCGCGCCGTCGCGCCGCAGTCGGCCGGCCCGCACCGCTCGCCCTCCCAGTGGCCGAGCCGCAGTTCGGGCCCCGGGTACTCGCCCGGCGCGGCCGAACCGTCCACACTCGGGCGCTGCGCCGCGGCCGGCACGGTGGTGGTCGGCGGCTGCGGGTACGCCGGCTGGGCGTCGTTGGCCAGCCACGGCAGCCCGACCCGCGCGGCCCAGTCGCGGAACTCGGCGAAGACCGGCCGGAGCCCGTCCTGCGCGCGCACCGGGGCCGACACCGGCTCGCCGTCCTCGGCCAGCACCGTGAACCAGTCGCAGCCCAGCTTCTCCCGCGGCGTGGTGACCTTCGGCGGCAGCGCGCCGAAGCCCTGGGTGACGTACTCGCGCGCGGCCGTGCGTTCCTGCTGCGCCCAGGTGGTGCGGTGCCGCGCCGACCACGCGCCCTCCCACACGCCCCGGAGCGGCAGGCCGGTCGCTGGGTCGCGCGGGTTGGCGCTGGCGCACGCCGGCCCCGTCGGCCCGGCGAACCGCCAGTTCTGCGTCAGCAGCCGGTCGGCCCGCCAGGGGCGGTACTTCTCCCGGGTGAGCTGCTCGGGGAAGGCGGTGGGATCGGCGGCGAGCCGGAACGCCTCCACGGCCAGCCGCCCGGCCAGTTGGTGCGCCCCGTGCTGGTTGAAGGGGCGCGGGTCCATCGTCACCACGGTCTGCGGGGTGGTGGCCCGGATCAGCCGTACGAGCCGTTCCAGGGTGTCCCGCGCGCCGGCCGGCCGGTCCCAGACGCGGCCGGTCAGCGGCGCCGACAGCGTGTACCAGAAGTCGGGCTTGTCCAGGTAGAACACGTCACGCAGCCCCGCATGGCGCACCGCCCTGCGCTCCTCGCGCTCGCGGATCAGCCCGAGCGGCGCGCCCTCCTCGGGCCCGCTGGCGTTGCCGCCGCCCTCGCCCCGGGTGATGGTCACGATGCCGGTGCGCAGGCCGTCCCGCTCCCGCCACTGCCCGAAGGTGGAGAGCGCCGCGTACTCGTCGTCCGGGTGCGCCCCGATGAACAGCACGTCCTGGTGCGCCCGCCCGCCCGGCGCCCCGGCCCCGTCGGGCCCCGGTCCTGCTGGCCCCGTCTGCCCCTTCTGCTCCGTCTGCTCCGTCGGCTCCGTTGGGCCCGTGGCGGCGGCCGGCGTCGACCCGAGCCCACAGACCGCTACCAGCCCGATGACCACGCCGGCCAGCGCCCCACGGCGGGCACGGAGCGCGGCCGGGCGGCGCGTCCTCGTCCTGCGTAGCCGTGGCGGCGGGTCCGGGCGCCGCGTCCCGTCCATGGGCCCGCCGCTCGCGGTCGGTCCCGTGGCGCCTGGTGGTACGGGGAAGGGGGCATCGACTGACACGGAGTCAACTCCTTCACGAGGCTCGGCACGTCGCTGCATCCCTGCCCAGCCGGAGGGGTACTCCGAACAGCCGGGACGCGGGGAGACGAGTGGGGATGGTGGGGGAGAGCGCGGAGGAGACGGGTGGGATGGAGGGGGGATGTGCGGCGCGGGTGCGGATGCGGACGTGGTGCCGGGACGGGGATGGGTACGTGCGGGCGCGGGCATGGGGCCGGGGCGGGGACGTGCGGGCGCGGGCATGGCGCGGGGACGGGCACGCGCGGGTGCCGGCGCGGCCGGGGTGTCGGGACGGGGAGAGGGGGCGGGCGGCGGTGCGCCCATGCGCTGGTGCGTGCGCCAGTGGCTACCGGGCGCGCACCCGGTCCGCCCTGACCCTCGGATTCGGCTCCGCACTTCGCGGTCGCCGCACCCCTCGCCGGTCCGGCCGCACGCCGCGTACGCCTCACCGGAAATCCGGCCGACAGAATTCCGGTCCGCTGTCTGTCGGATTTCCGGAAAACGACGCCAAGACCGTCCCGGGCGCCACATCAGTACCAGCCCTTCGCGAGTTCAAGGAAAAGCGCGGTACGCGCGCCGGCGCATTGTCGCGATGCCGTACGGCCGCTGCAAGGACGGAGAATTCCGGGGATCGTCGCCCGCCGGAGGCGCGAAGCCGTCCGGGGAGTGCGTAACGGTTCAATATGTCATTGACATGCTCCGGTGCGATGCGGAAACATGCACGGACCCTGATTATTCAGGGGTTTTACGGCCCGGTCCGTTCCCTTGCCCGGTGTCGATCCGGGGCGATGCGCACCCGACCGTGGGAATGGTTCCGCGCCTTAGTCGAAGGGGGCGCCGTGGAAACGGGGAGGGGGGCCCGGGCGGCAGTGGCCGCGGCGAAACCCCGGACGGCCGCCGCGCAGACCGGCGTGCAGCTCGCCGCGCATGTCGCGACCACCCCGCACGCCCCAACCGGCCCCGCCCAAGGCCCCCGCGCTGCGCCCCGTACCCCGCCCCGTACCGGCCCTGACCGCGCCGCCCGTACGCAGTGGGCGCGGTGGCCCGCGCAGGGCGCCGCGGCGATCGGCAGGACGCCGCGCGGGGCTCCGTACGGCCGCCGGGTACGGCCGGGGCCCGGGCGACGACGGACCGTGCGGAACGCCGCGAGCGACGCCGCCCCTTAGCGTTCGAAAAGGGTGAACGGGAGCCCGGAGGTCTTTTGGAGTGGGCCGGGGCGGCACTTTTCCGGGGTGCGCGCCGGGCGCGGGGAGAATGCCGCGAAATGGCGGCCGAACGGGGAGCGGGAGTGCAGGAACCCAAGTCCACCGGAAGCGGATGGGACGCATACCGGGGAATACTGAAGGAGAGCCCTTTACCTCCGCCTATGAGATCGGAAGCCGTCACACGAGGCTGCTATCCGCAACGCCGGCCCCCTCCCCGGACGCAACCGGCCCCGGCATCCACCGCGACCCACTGCCCGCTACTCCTCCGCATCCGTCGACCGGTCCTGCGGCCGTGCGTTAACGGCGTTTCCGCCCCCGCCGGCGCCCCGCAGCACGTTGCAGAAATGGCGATTGCAAGCCGAAACGCACCGCCCGGAAACGCCCGA
Organism: Streptomyces sp. 796.1; assembly: GCF_047525675.1. Lineage (NCBI taxonomy): Bacteria > Bacillati > Actinomycetota > Actinomycetes > Kitasatosporales > Streptomycetaceae > Streptomyces > Streptomyces sp. 796.1. Next base: position 4,476 of record NZ_JBLIWA010000039.1, read on the forward strand.
CACCCCGCGCCCCGCCTCCCACACCTCACCTGCCCCCCCCACGCACCACCCCTCCCTCTCCGCACCCCGCCTCACCCGGCGCCCCCTCACGCGCCACAGCCCAGGCGCCACGCCTCACCCGCCCCCCAACCCCGCGAGTCACATCTCGCCCCACACGCCTCACCCCGACACCCCGCCCCCCCCACGAGCCACGTCCCACACGCCACCCCCACCCCGCAACACCCCGACCGCCACGGCTCCCGAGCGGACCGCCGCCGCCCCCCCACGTCACAGGAGCACCCATGAACCACGCCCGCAGCATCGCACCGCTGCCGGGAGCCAACCGGCCGCGTTGGCGGCATCTCCTGCCGATGCTGCGCAGCCAGAGCGAGCGCCGGCCCGACGCCGTGGCGATCGAAGCGCCCGGCCACCTCGCGCTGACCTACCGGCTGCTCTACCAGCAGGTCGAGCGGACGGTACGGACGCTGCGCACGGCCCGGATCACCCCGGCCGACCGGGTCGCACTCGCCCTGCCGCACGGCCCGGCCGCCGCGGTGGCCACGCTCGCCGTCGGCTGCGCCGCGCAGGCCGCGCCGCTCGACCCGGCCTGCCGCGCCGCGGAGTTCGACGCCCTGCTCACTGACCTCGGCGCCACGGCCGTGGTCGTCGCGGCCGGCGGCGACTCGCTGGCCGCCGCCGTCGCCCGGGCGCAGGGCCGCCGCGTCGTCCACCTCGTCGCCCTGCCGGGCGGACCAGCCGGGTCCTACCAACTCATCTGTGGCGACGAGGAGTTGACGAGCGGAAGAGTCGGGAGACAGCGGACCGTGCCGCGCGCCGGCGCCGCCACCGACCCGGCCTTCGCCCTGCACACCTCGGGCACCACCGGGCGGCCCAAGCTGGTGTCCCTCACCCACGCCGCCGTCTGCACCTCGGCGCACAACAGCAGCCTGAGCCTCGACCTGACCGAGCACGACCGGTGCCTGAACGTCACCCCGCTCTGCCACAGCCACGGCCTGATGGGCCCGCTGCTCGCCTCGCTGTGGGCCGGTGGCAGCGTCGTGGTGCCGCCCGGCTTCGACGCCGCGGCGTTCCCCGGCTGGCTCGACGGTTACGCCCCCACCTGGTACTCCGCGGTGCCGGCGGTCCACCAGGCCATCGTGGACGCGCTCGCCGGCCGGCCCCGCCCCGGCCGCCGCGGCCCGCTGCGCTTCGTGCGCTCCGCCTCCTCCCCGCTGCCCACCGCGCTGGCCCAGCGGATGGAACGCACCCTCGGGGTGCCGGTCATCGACGCGTACGGGATGACCGAAGCCTGCTCCGTCATCACCGCCGACCCGCTGCCGCCCGGTCTGCGCAAGCCGGGTTCGGTGGGCGTCTCGACCGGGCCCGAGGTGGCCGCCATGGGCGCCGACGGCAGGCTGCTCCCGGCGGGCGGCACGGGCGAGATCGTGCTGCGCGGGCCGACCGTCATCCGCGGCTACGCGCCGCATCCGGCCGCCCCCGCGAACGCCTTCGCGCACGGCTGGTTCCACACCGGAGACCTCGGCCACGTCGACGCGGACGGCTATCTCTTCCTCACCGGCCGGCTCGGCGAGGTCATCCGCCGGGGCGGCGTCGCCGTCTCCCCGATCGAGGTCGACCGGGCGCTGCTGGCCCACCCCGCGGTGCTCGACGCAGCCGCCTTCCCGCTGCCGCACCCGACGCTCGGCCAGGAGGTCGGCGCCGCCGTCGTGGTCCACGAGCGGGACGACCCCAGCGACGAGGAGTTCCGCATCTTCCTCGCGGGCCGACTCGCCGCCGACCACATCCCCCGCCGCATCTTCCGTACGACCACGGTGCCGCGCACGGCCACCGGCAAGGTGCACCGTGCGGGCCTGGCCGCCCGGGTGCTGCCCGGCCGACGGAGCGCGGGGCAGGCGTCCGGCGGCCCGCTCCAGGAGGTCATCGCCGGCGTCTGGGCCGAACTCCTGGGCACCGACGGGTTCGGCCCGCGCGACCACTTCTTCGACCTCGGCGGCGATTCCCAACTGATCCAGCGCGCCCAGGTCCTGCTCCGCGAGGCGACCGGCCACCAGGTGCCCATGGCTGAACTCTTCGCCCGGCTCACCGTCGAGTCCCTGAGCGCCTACTTCGCCCGGCCGCCCGGCCCGCCCGCCCTGGCCCCGCCGCCCGGCCCGCCCGCCGAACCGACGGACCCCCCGGTGCCGGGCCGCGTGCCGGCTCCGCGCCAGGGCGCCCCGGCCCCGACGCCGCTGCCCGCCGAACCCCGGATGGGCCGGGCGCCCCGGTACGGCGTGCCGGCCCCGCGCCAGGGCGACGCCCCGCCCGCGCCGGACGGGGCACCTCACCAAACACGCGGTACGGAGCGCCTGACCGGCCACCCCGGCGCACCGGCCCCCCACCGCAAGGTCGAACCATGACGCGCACGACCGCCCCGGAGCGCCACCCCGCCCAACGACCGGCCACCCCGCCGCCCCGTGGGCGACCGCCCCACCCCGCAGCAGACCGTCCCGCAGGCACTCGCGCCGCCCCGGGATCGGCCGCCCCGCGGCCAGCCTCAGTCAGCCGCCGCGCCGGCCCCCGTCAGCCAACTGCCGATGCCGGGCAGCGCGTCGGGCCCGTAGTCGTCGGTGACGCTCTGCGCGAGGTCGGCGATGGTGATCGCCTGGAGCGCGGCGCGCCAGGCGGCGTCCGCCTCGGCCATGGCGCGGGCGATCGCGCACGGCTTGGTGCAGCTCTCGGGGGTCGCCGCCAGGGGGCCGCGCTGTCGGATCTCGGTGCAGACGAAGGCGGGCTGGGTGCCGTCGACGGCCTGGACCACGTCCAGCACGCTGATCAACTCCGGGGCCCGGGTGAGGACGTAGCCACCGGCCTTGCCCTGGACGGAGTCCACCAGGCCGGCCCGGGACAGCGCCTGGAGCTGCTTCGCCAGGTAGCTGCCGGACACGTCGTGCAGCTCCGCGAGGCGGACGGCGGCCACCGGGGTCGTCGCGCTGGTCAGCACCACGCAGCAGTGCAACGCCCACTCGACCCCACCGGACAGCTTCATGATCCACCCCCGCCTCTCCTGTGTGACCCGCTCGGCTTACCCGACTTGACTCGGATAAAGCGTATCCGACTATTATCACGGACAGGAAGTGTCCGAGTTGGGGCGGCGTCCTCAACGACCTCTGGCGTGCCCTCCGGCACCCTCTGGGCAAGCGGGAAAAGGTGACAACCATGAAGCTCACGGTCATCGGCGGTACCGGGCTGATCGGCTCGCAGGTGGTCCAGCGGCTGACCGAGGCCGGGCACGAGGCCGTCGCCGCCGCGCCGTCCACCGGTGTGGACCTGCTCACCGGCGAAGGGCTCGACCAGGCCCTGAGGGGGGCGGACGCCGTCGTCAACGTCGCCAACTCGCCGACCTTCGACGAAGCTTCGCTGGACTTCTTCCGCACCACGATGGACAACCTGCTGGCCGCCGGCGAACGGGCCGGCGTCGGACACCAGGTGATCCTCTCCATCGTCGGCGTCGACCAGGTGCCCGACCTCGCCTACTACCGGGCCAAGGTGCTCCAGGAAGACCTGCTCAAGCAGGGGCCCACGCCGTACTCCATCGTGCGCGCCACCCAGTTCTTCGAGTTCGTCGACGCGATCCTCTCCTGGAGTAGCGACGACACCACCGTCCGGCTGCCCGCCACGCCCCTCCAGCCGATCGCCGCGGCCGACGTGGTGGCCGCGGTGGTCGACGTCGCCACCGGCAGCCCGCTGAACGGCGTCCGGGACGTCGCGGGCCCCGACGTCTTCCCGCTGGACGAACTCGGCAAGATCACCCTCGCCGCCCAGGGCGACGTCCGCTCCGTCGTCACCGGCGGCTCGGGGATGTTCGCGGCCGTCCCCGGTGACGTCCTGACCGCGGGCCCCGGTGCCCACCTGGCGCCCACCCGCTACCAGGACTGGCTGACCCGCACCCGCTGAACCGCCGCCCCGCGGCGACATGCGCCGTGGGCCGGGCCCACTCCGCGCGACTGACCACCGCGCACCACGCCCGGCCCCTCCTCGCCCCCCGACTGACCAGCGGTGGGGCCCCGCGCCCGGCCCCCGTGGCCGCGCCGCCCCCGTCCTGACCAGACGGGGACGGCGCGGCGGGCCGGGCGCCAGCGGGACCGCAGGCCATGCCGGTACGGGGCGGGCCCGCGGCCCCCGGGGGAAGCGGGCGGGCGCGTACGGAGCCGGGGTCCCCCTCCGTACGCGCCCGCCCCCACTGTGGGGGTTTGCTGCCGCCCCCGCGTGGCCGTCGGCCACCCACGGCTGCGCGCGACCCACGGCCACGGGCGGACCGCGAGCACAGGCACCCCGCGCCCCCGGTGTGCGAGATCACGCAGACCGGCCGGCGCCGCCCCTGAGCTGCGCTGTTAGCTTGGGCGTCATGATCGGGCGGGGGACGGGCCGGCGTGCGGACAACCGGCGTACGGACGACAGTTCGGCCCGCGGCGTGCAACGGGCCCTGATCGCCGCCGCCTTCGTCAACCGGGTCGGCAACGGGCTCTTCAACGCCGCCGCCATCCTCTACTTCACGCTCGTGGTGCACCTGCCCGCCACCCAGGTGGGGGCGGGGCTGACGATCGCCGGGCTGTGCGGTCTGGCGGCCGGCATCCCGGCGGGGAACCTGGCCGACCGGTACGGGCCGCGTACGGTCTGGCTGGTGGCCCTCGCCGTACAGACCGCGGCCATGACGGCGTTCGTCCTCATCGACGGGTGGCTGGTCTTCACGCTCGTCGCCACCGTGGACCGGCTGGCCGCCACGGCGAGCAACGCCGCGGGCGGCGCGCTCATCGCCCGGGTCGGTGGGGAACACCCGGCGGCCTTCCGGGCCAGGCTCCGCACCTACGTCAACCTCGGCGTCGTCGTCGGCACGTTGGGTGCGGCCGTCGCCCTCCAGGTCAACACCCGCCCCGCCTATACGGTCCTGATCCTGGCCAACGCCGCCAGCTTCGCCTGCGCCGCCCTGATCGGCCTCCTCCGCGTCCCGCACTTCGGGCCGCTGCCCCGGCCGAAGGAACACCGGCAGTGGTCCGTACTCGCCGATCGGCCCTACGTGTCCTTCGTCGCGCTCTACAGCGCCATGGGCCTGCAATACCAGACGATTTCGCTGCTGGTGCCGATCTGGCTCGCCGGCCACACGGACGCCCCGCGCTGGACGGTGGCGGCGGTCTACGCGCTCAACAGCGGGGTGTGCGTGCTGCTCCAGAGCCGACTCGGCTCCCGCGTGGAGACCATGCACCAGGGCGGCCGTGCCTTCCGCCGCGCCGGGCTGCTCTTCCTCGTCAGTTGCCCGCTGTTCGCGCTGATGGCGGACGTGCCCGCCTGGTGCGCGCCGGCGCTCGCCGTCCTCGCCGTGTGTCTGCACAGCATCGGCGAGGTGTGGGAGTCGTCGGCCGGCTACGCCCTCGGCTTCGGCCTGGCGCCCGACCACGCCCAGGGCCAGTACCAGGGCTTCCTGAGCATCGGCTTCGACGCGGGCCAGGCCCTCGCCCCGCTGGTCCTCACCGGCGCGGTGCTGGCCCTCGGGCACACGGGCTGGCTGCTCCTCGGCGTGTTCTTCGCGGGCCTCGGCGCGGCCGGCCCACCCGTGTCCGCCTGGGCCGAGCGCTCCCGGCACGCCAAGGACGCGGGGCTGACGGAGCAACAGCCCCACCTCACCGGAAGTGGTTGATCCCGCCACCCGCGGCGACCCGCCCCGCTAACGCGAAACCGGCCTGGGGACCGGCCACTTGCGGCCGGTCCCCAGCACGCGAACCCCGCGACCACCAGGCGGCCCCAAGACCCGCCGGGCGGAACCTGGGCGCCTACCCCGCGAGCGCGTGCAGCGCGTCCGCGACCGGCGTGGGATCGAGCGGGCCGATGTGCGACGCCTCGGGAAAGTCGCGCACGCGGAACCTGTTGCCCGGCGTGGCCGCGTCGGCCTCGGCGACCATCCTGTCCTGGAGCGCGGTGGCGATCGTACGGTCCTTGCCGAACCGCAGGTACGTACGGGGAATGCGCCCCCAGGTGCCGGCCCGGCCGACCGCGCGGCCCGCGTAGGCGGTGACGGGCTCGTCGGTCTGCATGCCGGCCAGCACCCGGCGGAAGTCGGCGTCGGGATAGTCCGCGCAGATCATCTCCTTCAACAGGGCCAGCTCACTTCCGACCCCCGTACGGAAGTTCAGCCGTAGCACCCCGAGCCGGTCCGGGTCACCCACCGTCAGCTCCACCGGGCTGACGGCGTTCGCGTTCTCCGGCGCCGCCGTGCAGGCGTCCGCCGTGGGCATGGCGCGGCTGGGACAGAAGGCCGCCATGTAGCAGATGTGGTGCAGCAGGTGCGGTACGGCGTCGCCGACCCGGCTGACCGACACGCCACCCAGGCTGTGCCCGACCAGCACCACCGGCCCGTTCCGCGCGGCCCGCCGTACGACACCGGTGACGCGCGCCTCGTACTCCTCCAGCCCGAGCCCCTTCAGCGGCGATGGCTCGACCGCCATCGCCGCGAGGTCCTGCCGCTGGTAGGACTCCGCCACGAAGGCTTCCGCGCCGTGCAGCGGCTGATCCACCATGGCGACGCGGTGCCCGCGCAGCGTCAACTCCCGCGCGATCGGCAGCCAGAACGCGCCGGCACTGTGCGTGCCGTGCACCAGTACGTACGTCACGGTCCCCCGCCGCGGGGCCGCCGCGGCCGGCGAGGTGCCAAGCCCGGTGGCCAACCCGCCACCCAGCGCCACGCCCCCCGCCGCGAGCCTGAGCCCCCGCAGCGCCGCCCGCCGGGTGGCGCCCTGTCGTCCTTCGTTCGTGTCTTCGTTCATGAACACCACGCTAGGGAAGGCCCGTTGGCCTCACTAGCGGCCCACCACCCCGGCGGGGGTGGACCCAGAACCACCCCGTCGTACGGGACGTAGGGGGCGGACGGCCGGGCTCCGGCCGGGACGCGACGTTCACTCACGCCCCCGACCCCTACGCCGCGAGCTCATCCAAGTCGATCGGTGTGCAGCCGTGGAGGGTTGCGAGGTCGCGGGCTGCTAAGGTCCAGCCGATTTGTGGGTTGGTGAACGCCACTTTCGACAGGGAGTACGCCGGCGGCGCGGGGAGCGGATAGAACGCCGTCGGTCGGTAGAGGATGCCGGCCACGCCCCACGGTTCGATGCGCTCGACCAAGGCCGAGACGTGCCCCTTCCGCAGATGCGGGCAGGCCCGTACGGATTCGACGGCGCACGGCCTGCACACCGGGGGTGACCCGGTCAGTTCCCCCTCCTCGATGGGCCGCCCCGACACGTCGCGGGCGATGACCAGATGGCGTTTGCCCCACCGCGTGTAGTCCGCGTCGAACGTGGACTTGCCGCACACCTGACAGAGCAGGTGGCTCATCGCCTGCCGCTGCCGCAGCGGATGTACCGAGGCCAGGTCCGGCGTACCGGCGCCCCGTTTCACCCCCCGCCGCATCCACAGCACGCCGCGCCTGCGGTCGAGCGGAAGCTCGTCGGCGTACCCGATTCCTCGGCTTCCATCCGGCCCGCACGTCTCGATGACGTCATAGGAAGGCAGCCTTTCCACGCTCCACGGAGCGATGAAGGGGACGGGTAGCCCGCGCCAGTAGAACCGCTGCGGTGTGCTTTCGCTGGTGGTCATGGGCGTGCCTCCGGGATGAGGGGACGGGCGCACGAGGAGGTACGGGCCCAGCCGGGCAAGCAACTTGGTCCGTACGGCGGTGGGTTGTGACTGTGCGCCGCAGGCGATCGGGAGCCTGATGGACAGTCATGCCCGCCATGACCCTAGGATGCTCTAATCGAGCACTGATGCGCAATATCGAGTATCCAACTATCGAATCGAGCGAACAAATGTGTGATCGTCAGCACTCTCCGCGACTGACACAATGCTCCTCATGACGCAAAAGAAGCTCCCTCCGCCTGTCATGAGGCGCCGCGTGGGTAGCTTGCTGCGCGAATACCGCGAACAAGCCGCCCTGGCCCCCGGTGCAGCCGCCAAGCAACTCGGCTGGGACACAACCCGGCAGGGTCGCATCGAGCGGGGCATCTACCGTGTTGCCGCCGACGACATTCGCAAGATGCTGGAGGTCTACGGCATCCGTGGTGACGAGGAGGCGGTGCGCGAGATGGCGGCGGCCTCCAACGGGGCAGTGGGTGCCGGCTGGTGGGCCTCGTACGTGGGCCAAGTCTCAAATGCGCTACTCGACTTCGTCGTACTTGAGTCGAAGGCGAAGGCCATCCAGGTCCAGCACCCGGCGATCATTCCTGGCTTGCTTCAGGCCCCTGGCTATGTGCGGGAGATCTTCAATAGCCCGCTTCACCCTGACAACCGCGAGTTGTCGGACATGCTGAGTGCCATTCGGATGGCGCGCCAGGCGGTCTTGCATCGCCCCGGGAACCCGGTTCAGCTTCACGCACTGATCTCCGAAGCCGCACTCTTGCACCGTTTTCCTAGTGCGCCGGGCGTGATGAAGGAGCAGCTCCGTAAGCTGGCCGACGACGCTGTGCGTCCCAATATCACCATCCAGATAGTTCCGGTGGACGTCCCTGCCTACGCGGCTGCGAACCAAGCCATGACCATCTTGAATTTCGATCACCCCTGGCCCAGAACCGTCTCGATCGACAGTTCTCTCGGCGGCAGCTTCCTGGACGAACCGGCAGAAGTTCGTGACCTCGCGGTCGTGTTCGAGGAGATCGCCCAGCTCGCACTTCCCGCGGATGAGTCGCGGGACCGCATCAACACCCACCTTGAGGAGAACTTTTAATGACCGGCTACATCCGTACCGACGCAGCGAATGTCGGCAGCCTGACCTGGCGAAAGTCTTCCTACAGCGGTGGGGAGCAGGGGCAGTGTGTCGAGGTCGCGGAGACCGCCAGCGCGGTCCACGTTCGGGACTCCAAGAATCCTGACGGACCTGTGCTGCTCTTTCCCGCTGGCTCGTTCACGGGCTTCGTGTCGGGCATCAAGAATGGCGAGTTCGATATCTGATCCGCTGGGTGGTGCTCAGGTCGCGCAGACCCCCCCGTACAGTCCACGTTCGGGATTCCAAGGACCCTGAAGGCCCGTCGCTGGCGTTCACCCCCGCTGAGTTCCGCGCCTTCACCCAGTTCGCAGCCACCTTCACGGGCTGACCCGGCACACCACCGAGGCCCGGCCCCCAACCTGCATCGGGGGCCGGGCCTCGTCGTACCTCAGTATGTGCGGAGCGGGGCAGCGTCCCCCTCGTACGTCAGCACTCGATCACATTCACCGCAAGCCCACCCCGAGCCGTCTCCTTGTACTTGACCTTCATGTCCGCCCCCGTCTCCTTCATCGTCTTGATGACCTTGTCGAGCGAGACATGGTGGCGGCCGTCGCCGCGGAGTGCCATCCGGGCCGCGGTCACGGCCTTCACCGAGGCCATGCCGTTGCGCTCGATGCACGGGATCTGGACCAGACCGCCCACCGGGTCGCAGGTCAGACCCAGGTTGTGTTCCATGCCGATCTCGGCCGCGTTCTCCACCTGTTCCGTGGAGCCGCCGAGGACCTCGGCCAGGCCGCCGGCGGCCATCGAGCAGGCCGAGCCGACCTCGCCCTGGCAGCCGACCTCCGCGCCGGAGATGGACGCGTTCTCCTTGAACAGCATGCCGATCGCGCCGGCCGCCAGCAGGAAGCGGACGATGCCGTCCTCCTGCTCGCTCTGGGTCGAGTTCTTCGCGACGAAGTTGACGTAGTAGTGGAGGACGGCGGGGATGATGCCGGCCGCCCCGTTGGTGGGGGCGGTCACCACCCGGCCGCCGGCCGCGTTCTCCTCGTTGACCGCCATCGCATACAGCGTCACCCACTCCATCGCGTGCGCCGCCGGGTCGCCCTCGGCGCGCAGTGCGCGGGCGGCCGTCGCGGCGCGGCGGCGGACCTTGAGGCCGCCGGGCAGGATGCCCTCACGGGACATGCCGCGCGTGACACACGCCTGCATGACCCGCCAGATCTCCAGCAGCCCGGCCCTGATCTCCTCCTCGGTGCGCCACGCCTTCTCGTTCTCCAGCATCAGGCCGGAGATGGAAAGGCCCGTCTCGCGGGAGAGCCGCAGCAGTTCGTCGCCGGTGCGGAACGGGTGGGTGAGCACCGTGTCGTCCAGCTTGATCCGGTCCTCGCCGACCGCGTCCTCGTCCACCACGAAGCCGCCGCCCACCGAGTAGTACGTCTTCTCCAGGAGCGGCAGGCCGTCCGCGTCGTACGCGAAGAGCGTCATGCCGTTCGCGTGGTACGGCAGTGACCTGCGGCGGTGCAGGATCAGTTCGTTCGGCTCGTCGAAGTCGATCTCGTGGTCGGTGCCGATCTCCGCGCCCAGCAGCCGCAGCCGCTTGGTCTGCCGGATGCGCGCGACCTCGTCGTCGGCGCGCTCCACGTCCACGGTCTTCGGCGCGTACCCCTCAAGCCCGAGCAGGACCGCCTTCGGCGTGCCGTGCCCGTGGCCGGTGGCGCCGAGCGAGCCGAAGAGTTCGGCCCGTATGGCGGTGGTGTGGGCGAGGAGGCCCTCGTTCTTCAGGCGGCGTACGAACATCCGGGCCGCGCGCATCGGGCCGACGGTGTGGGAGCTGGAGGGACCGATGCCGATGGAGAAGAGATCGAATACGGAGATGGCCACGGTGGCTGACCCCTTTGTCTGCTCGGTGTGGGTGGTTCGGGAGTGCGGAGGGAGAGAGGGGCGCGGGGAACGGGCGGGTTCCGCGCGCATGGGGCTTGGGAGTGAGATGCCTCGCGGCCGGGGCGCGCGGGCGGCCGGACCGGGGCGGCCCCGGTGGGATGGGCGGCTGCGCCCCGTGGGCGGCGGAGGGGCGGGCCCCGCTGGCACTGCGGGGCCGCTCGTGAGGGGTGCGGGGGATGACGGAGCGTGGTGAGTACGTGGTGCGTGTGGGGCGTGCGGGGCCGGTGGGCCCGCTGCCGGCGACGGTGGCTCCGCCGCTGGCACGGGCCGGTGGGAGCCCCGTCCGGACGTGGCACGGGGCACCGGCCCACTACCAGTGTGCGCGGTGCCCCGTGCAGGACGCCAAGCCGTGCAGGTTACAGCGAGGGGTACAGCGGGTGCTTGGCGGCCAGCGTGGTGACCCGCTCACGCAGCGCAGCGGCGTCGTAGGACGGCTTGAGGGCCTCCGCGATGATGTCGGCGACCTCGCGGAAGTCCTCGGCCTGGAAACCGCGGGTGGCCAGCGCCGGGGTGCCGATCCGCAGGCCCGAGGTGATCATCGGGGGGCGCGGGTCGTTCGGGATGGCGTTGCGGTTGACCGTGATGCCGACCTCGTGCAGCCGGTCCTCGGCCTGCTGGCCGTCCAGGTCCGAGTTGCGCAGGTCCACCAGGACCAGGTGGACGTCGGTGCCGCCGGAGAGCACCGCCACGCCCGCCTCGCCCACGTCCGACTGCGACAGCCGCTCGGCGAGGATGCGGGCACCCTCAAGGGTGCGCTGCTGGCGCTCGGTGAACTCCGGGGAGGCCGCCATCTTGAAGGCGACCGCCTTCGCCGCGATGACGTGCTCCAGCGGGCCGCCCTGCTGGCCGGGGAAGACCGCCGAGTTGATCTTCTTGGCCAGTTCGGCCGTGGAGAGGATCACACCGCCGCGCGGGCCACCGAGCGTCTTGTGCGTGGTGGTGGTCACCACGTGCGCGTGCGGCACGGGCGAGGGGTGCAGCCCCGCCGCCACCAGGCCGGCGAAGTGCGCCATGTCGACCATCAGGTACGCGCCGACCTCGTCGGCCACCTTGCGGAAGGCGGCGAAGTCGAGCTGGCGGGGGTAGGCCGACCAGCCCGCCACGATCAGCTTCGGACGGTGCTCCTTGGCCAGCCGCTCGACCTCGTCCATGTCGACCTGCCCGGTCTGCTCGTCCACGTGGTACGCGACCACGTTGTAGAGCTTGCCGGAGAAGTTGATCTTCATGCCGTGGGTCAGGTGCCCGCCGTGCGCCAGGTTCAGACCCATGATCGTGTCGCCCGGCTTGAGCAGCGCGAACATCGCCGCCGCGTTGGCCTGGGCACCGGAGTGCGGCTGCACGTTGGCCGCCTCGGCGCCGAACAGCGCCTTGATGCGGTCGATGGCGATCTGCTCGATGACGTCCACGTGCTCGCAGCCGCCGTAGTAGCGGCGGCCGGGGTAGCCCTCGGCGTACTTGTTGGTGAGGACCGAGCCCTGGGCCTCCAGGACGGCGACCGGAGCGAAGTTCTCCGACGCGATCATCTCCAGGGTGGACTGCTGGCGGTGGAGCTCGGCGTCGACGGCGGCGGCGACGTCCGGGTCGAACTCGTGGAGGGAACTGTTAAAAGGCGACATCGGCATCCCGATCAGATCAGAGTCGTCAGGGCGGTGGAAGGTTGCTCAGTTGCCGGTGAAGGCGGTGTATTCGTCGGCCGACAGCAGGTCGTCCGGCTCGCTCGACACCTTGACCTTGAAGAGCCAGCCACCCTCGAAGGGGGCCGTGTTCACCAGCGATGGGTCGTCCACGACGTCCTGGTTGACCTCGGTGATCTCGCCCGATACCGGCGCGTACAGGTCGCTGACCGACTTGGTCGACTCCAGCTCACCGCAGGGTTCGCCCGCGGTGACCTCCGAGCCCACCTCGGGGAGCTGGACGTAGACGACATCGCCGAGCGCACCTGCCGCGTGCTCGGTGATGCCGACCGTCGACGCGCCGTCCGTGGCGGCCGACAGCCACTCGTGCTCCTTGCTGTAGCGAAGCTGCTGGGGGTTGCTCATGACCTGATTCTCCTGTACGCGATGGCGTGGTGGTGCGAGGGGGTGGGAAAACGGGTGGAACGGCCCAAAGCCGCCGGACCCCATCGCGCCGTTGCGAAAGGGATGCTCCGGTTCGGCCGGGGCCGCCGGCCCGCGGCTGGTGCTGGCGCCCGTGGGCGGCTAGCGCTGGCGCTTGTAGAAGGGGAGCGCGACGACCTCGTACGGCTCGTGCGTGCCGCGGATGTCGACGGCCACGCCCTCCGTGCCGGGGGCGGCGTGCGCCGCGTCCACGTAGGCGATGGCGATCGGCTTGCCGAGGGTGGGGGAGGGGGCGCCGGAGGTGACCTCGCCGATCACCGTGCCGTCCGCGGCCACCACCGAGAAGCCGGCGCGCGGCACCCGGCGGCCGGTGGCGATCAGACCGACCAGCTTGCGCGGCGGGGCCTGCTCGGCCCGCTCGGCCGCCGCCGCCAGCGGCTCGCGGCCGACGAAGCGGCCCTCGTTCGTCGTCTTCTCGAACTTCACCACGCGCCCCAGGCCCGCGTCGAACGGGGTGGTCGACGTCGTCAGCTCGTGCCCGTACAGCGGCATGCCCGCCTCAAGGCGCAGCGTGTCGCGGCAGGCCAGGCCGCACGGGATCAGCCCGACCTGCTCGCCGGCCGCGGTCAGCGCCTGCCACAGCGGCTCGGCGTCGCCGGGGGCCACGAACAGCTCGAAGCCGTCCTCGCCGGTGTACCCGGTACGGGCGATCAGCGCGGGCACGCCCGCGACGGTGCCCGGCAGGCCCGCGTAGTACTTGAGCCCGTCCAGGTCGGCGTCGGTCAGCGACTTCAGGATGCCCGGGGCCTCGGGGCCCTGCACGGCGAGCAGCGCGTAGGCGTCGCGGTCATCGCGTACGGAGACCTCGAAGCCGGCGGCGCGCTCGGTCAGCGCGTCCAGCACCACCTGGGCGTTGGAGGCGTTGGCGACCACCAGGTACGTCTGGTCGGCGAGCCGGTAGACGATCAGGTCGTCCAGGATGCCGCCGTCGGCGTCGCAGATCATCGTGTACCGGGCGCGGCCGACGGCCACCGACGACAGGTTGCCGACCAGCGCGAAGTCCAGCGCCTCGGCGGCCTGCGGGCCGGTCAGGGTGATCTCGCCCATGTGGGAGAGGTCGAAGAGGCCGGCGCGGGTACGGACGGCGGTGTGCTCCTCGCGCTCACTGCCGTAGCGCAGCGGCATGTCCCAGCCCGCGAAGTCGGTCATGGTGGCGCCGAGCGCGCGGTGGGTCGCGTCCAGGGCGGTACGGCGCGGAGAATCGGGCAGGCTGCTCATCGGTTGCGGACTCCCAAGGGTGGGCAGGGCTGGCGAGGACATCCTCCCCATCTGTCATCGGAACCTGAGAGGTTCGCCATGACCCCTGGCGTGGGGCCCGGCTTGCACCTTGGGTGGAGCCGTAGGAACGGCTCGCTTTTCAGATCTGCCTCGTCCACGCGGTATCGGGGCCTGAGAGATTCAAGGGAGGACTTGCTCCTTCGGCGTCCAGGGCGGCGGGCGATCACGGGGATCACCGCAGGTCCGGGAACTCTCCCGCATGGATTCGAGCGGCCGGTATGCAGTTGCGCGCACATCATGACACGGACGGCCGTGCGATGGACCCCCGGTCCGGCATCCGATTCACTGTGGGGTTCATTACCTCTTCTTTACACTCGGTGGACACGAACCGTGGTGACCGCCGCCGTTGCGCTCGGGGAGGATGATCACGTTGCAGGGTCAGGGCATGCAGGCGGGGCCCGAGGTGCCCGCGCTGGTACCACCTCCAGCTTCCTCCTCTTCGCTGGCGCCGCCACCCGTGCGGCCCCGCGAGCGGCACCCCGGGGAGACGCTGCCGATGGGGCGCGGGCCCACCGTCATTGACCTGCGTGGGGGTGGGCGGCGACGGGTGGAGCCCGCGGGCCCGGGGCCCGCCGCCTCGGAGCTGGCCGCCGCGGGGCTCGCCCCCGCGGAGCCCGGCGCTCCGGCCCCGCGCCCGGCCGCTGTTACGCACTTCCGTGAAGGCGGTGCGGTCCCGCGTTCCCGAGAGGGTGGCGCGGTCCCGCGCACTCGCGAGGGTGGTGTGGCCCCGCGTTCGCATGAGAGCGGAGTGGAGTCGCGCTCCCATGAAGGCGGTGCGGTCCCGCGTTCCCGCGAAGGTGGCGCGGTCCCGGCCGCCCCGGCAGTGCCGACCCCGGTGCGATCCGCCGCCCCGGCCCCGCGCCCGGCCGCGCCGGCCACCCCTGCCCCGGCGGCCCCCGCCCCCGCGGCGCGGCCGGACGGAGCCGTCCCGGTGCGGGAGCTGCGGTACGCCACCGGGGACCTGCTGGTCGTCTCCGGGCTGCCCGGCAGCGGCAAGAGCACCCTGATGAGCCGGCTGGTGTTAGGCCAGGGCGCTGCCAGTGCCCCGGTGCGGCGGGTGGACTCGCAGGACACCAGGGACCGCTGGCAGCGGCTAATGCCCGCATGGGTCGGCTACCCCGTCTACCGACCACTGGTGCGCCTGGCGCACTACGCGGGGCTGCGCCGCGCCGTGCGCTCCGGGGCCAGTGTCGTCGTCCACGACTGCGGCACCCTGCCCTGGGTGCGCCACTGGCTGGCCCGCGGCGCCCGCCGCCGCGGCGCAGCCCTGCACCTGGTGCTGCTGGACGTGGACCCCGGCCTGGCACTGGCCGGGCAGGCGGCCCGGGGCCGCAGGGTCTCCGCGTACGCCTTCCGCAGGCACCGGGCCGCGGCGGCCCGGCTGCGCACCCGCGCCCTGGCCGGCAGCCCGCCGCCGGGCTGTGCCTCGACCGTGCTCCTGGACCGCGCGGCGGCCGGGGCCCTGGCCGCGATCACCTTCGACGCGCCCCCGGACACGACGTCCGGCGCCGGCTGTGCCGCCGCCTGCGGGGCGACCCCCGACCCGGGCTGCGGCGCTGCCTGCGCCGCCGCCTCTGACCTCACCTGCGATGCGGCTCTCGACACGGGCTCCGGCGTCACCCGCGACTGAGCCGGCGCCTCAGCGGGCCACCGGTCAGCGGGCCGCCGGGACGCTGGGCTACCGCGCGCGGGCTGCATAACGACACAACGGCATAACGACACAACGGCAGAACGGCACGGCAGCGGGGCGGCGGGACGGCAGGGCCGTGCGCCGGGCGTCACGGACGGGGGCGGCCGGGCCGCGGGGCCGCGATCCGCGCAGCCGGGCGACGAGGCCACGGCCCGGGAAGTCACGGGCGGCACGGCGGTACGGAAGATCGGGCCTCGCCCGGGCGTGTGGCAGGGGTGGGAGCGCGCCCGCGCACACTCGGTGGCCGGGCGAGCAACGGGGCCGCACCCTGCGGCGTCCTCTCCCGGGAGACTGCCCGCCGCGCGCCGCCCGCCGTGCGGGCGGCGGGCGGACCAGCGGTGTCGTACGGAGCCGTTAAGGTGCGTAGGCAGGTCGGACGAGACGGCGGTTGGACGAGATGAGCATCCCTGAGCGACACGAAACCACCCCGGCTGCCAGCGGTTTCCCGTGCAACGAGCTCGAAGAGGTGCTGGCCGCCTCGCTCGCGCTGGGGCCCGAGGGGCAGCAGCAGGCCGCGGCCGGCGCCCGCATCGTCGAGGTACTCGGGCGCAGCCCGATATGGGTGCCGTTGCCCCGCGGCGGGGATCAGACCAGCCCGCACCTGGACCTGGCCACCATCGAGTTGGACGGCGCCGCCTACGTCCCGGTCTTCAGCTCCGAGGCACAGCTCCAGCAGGTGACCGGCGGCCGGCTGTCCTTCACCGTCGCCCCGGCCGTCGAGTTCGCCCGCGGACTGCCGCCCCAGGTCGGCATCGCGATCAACCCGGGCGGCGCGGTCGGCGCCCCGCTGCCGCCGCCCGCCGTCGCCGAGCTGTGCCGCGCCGGCCGCACCCCGCTGGACGGCGCGGCGACCGGCGGCCGGGTGCTGCTCTACGAGCCCGACTGGCAGGACGAGCCGGTGGACTTCCTGGCCGCCGCCGGCCTTGAGTTCACCGCGACCCCGGGCGTGCGCACCGCGCGCCGGGCGCTGGCCAGCGTCGAGGGCGAACCGCCCGCGCTCTTCGTCGGCGTCCAGCTCGACCGCCCCGACCCGCAGGCCCAGGCGCAGGTGGCGGACGCGCTCGGCCGGGCGCTGGGCGCGGTCCCGGTCCCCTGGCCGGTGCAGTTGTTGCTGCTGGACATAGCCCAGGACCCGGTGGCGGACTGGATCCTGGGGCGCGTGCGTCCGTTCTTCGATCGGGACGTATGACGTCGCCGGGGAGCTGTCGACGGGGACTCGTAAGCTGGTTGGATGACCGGACGGGGCGTGCGATGGCGCCCCGCCCAGCGGCCGACAGAAGGGGCGTAACCAGGTGAGCGCGGGCGCGGACAGGGGGGTGCGCAGCGACTCGTATCTCGGCGGCGGGCGAGGCGGGGCGGGTGAGCCCGCCGGGCGGGTCGAGGAGGCGCTGGCGCACGTCGCGCCCGGCCGCTTCGACGCGTACGAACGCCTGCTGCACGCCCTCGTCGACGGGCAGCTCTGGATGCTGCTGTGGCAGGGCGGGCCGGGCTCGCCCGATGCCCAGTACGGAAACATGGACGTCGAAGGCCACGGCTACGCCCCCTGCGTGACCTCCCCGCGGGAGCTCGCCGCCAGCGGTTGGAGCCGCGCCCACGAGGTGGTCGGCGGCCGACAGGTGGCGACCGCGCTCTTCCCCGACCGCTGGGGCCTGTGGCTCAACCCGCACGCCCCCGGCGGCGGCGTCGGCATCCCCTGGCTCGACCTGCGGCGGATCGCCACCGGCCTGGACCGGCTGCCCGCAGGTCCGCTCCGGTTGAGCGAACCCACCCTCGAACTGCACCAGTTCTACGCGCTGCTCGGCCAACACGCCCACCGCACTCCCGCCGTACGCTCCCTGCGTCGCGCCTGGGTGCAGCCCGCGCTCGGCAGCCCGTACCTGGCGATCGGTCTCGATCTGTACGACACGAGCCAAGCCGCCGTGGAATCCGTACGGTTGATGATGCGTCAGTCCATCGGTGCGGTGCCCGACGGGCTGCCGGTCTCCACGGTCGCGATGGCCGACGCGTACGACCCGGTGGCGATGTGGCTGCGGGCCAACAGCCGCCCCTTCTTCGACCGCGACCTCTACGGCCCGGCCCCCGCACCCACCGCCGGATACGGCTACCCGCCCCAGCCCCAGCCGTACTGAGCCGCTGGCAGCTACGCCCCGCAGGTGGCGAGTGCTGCGCAGGTGGCGGGTTGCTCCGCGGGTGGAGGGCGGCGCGGGTGCCGCGCGGGGTGCCACGCGACCTCAAATCGACCTTTACCACCCCGTACTTCCGCGTACCGCACCGTAGCGATCTCTACTGATCCGTACCGCCTGGCAAGGGTTGTCGCCGCCCCGTAACGCCTCGTACTGCCTGGTGCTCTCCCGTATCGCCGCACACCATCTCGTACGACCCCGTGCCATCCCGTACCGCCCCGTACGAGAGTGAATCCCCCCAGGCTCACCAGAAGCCAGAAATCCGCAGATACCCGCGATGTGACCACCGTGCCGGGCGAGTTGGGCCGCAACGGGCCACGTGCGGCGCGGGGTCGTGGCCGGGAATGGGTGTGCGCCGGTGGCGCCCCGGTGTCAACCCCAGAAAGGTTCGGTGGCCGGGTCGCCGCCGCCCGGGTGTGCGCCGTCGGCGCCCGGCCCCGTCCAGCGCGGCGCGAAGGAGGCTCTCCGTCCGGGTGCCGCACGGTCGGGCGGCCCGTCAGACGCGCTGATGGCGGGCGTGCACCCGGCCGGCGCCGCCCCGCTCATCCGTCAACACTGTTCGGATAACGGAACCTTCCTGGCCACATCACAGTTGCGCATCCATTACCGATGAGGTCTGGCGGGTGATCGCAGCAGCGTTGAAGACTCCCGCTCCAGGGGTCGTGTGGCGCGTCACACGATCCGAACGGGTGACGCGCTGCGAGTGAAATAACCGGTCCGTCCGCACTCCTGCACCGAACCCGTGCCAGCGTTCTCGCGCGGCGGCCCGTGCCGTCGTGCGAAGGGGCGTCCGCAACCCGGCTCTCGCGCCACCGTTCGCGCAGCGCCCCCGTCCAGCTCGGCCCGTGTGTGCACCAACTCGGCAGTACCCGGCTCCACCGTCTGCTCAACCGCACGTCGCACCACCGCAGTCCAGCAACCTCCGCACCAACTGATGTGAACCAAGCCGCTACAGCGGCGGTCGTGGGCCGGTCACTGCCGGCCCGAGAGGGGTCCCCACCACGATGACGGCACCACTGCACGACACGAGCGCGGAGAAGACCGCGGCTGTCGATGTCGCGGCTGACGCCCCGGCCAAGGAGATCTCCGGGCGCTCGCCCGCCCGCATCGCTTGGGCGCGGCTCAAGCGGGACAAGCTCGCGCTGGCCGGTGGCTGCGTCGTGCTGTTCCTCGTCCTGGTCGCGATCTTCGCCCCGCTGATCGTCAAGCTGCTCGGTCACCCGCCGAACGAGTTCCACGACGACCCCGGCACCGTCGACGCCCTGCTCGGCGGCCAACCGGTCGGCGACTGGGGCGGGATCAGCAAGGACTTCCTGTTCGGCGTCGAGCCCAGCAACGGCCGCGACACCTTCAGCCGCGTCGTCTACGGCACCCGGATCTCGCTGATCGTGGCGTTCCTCTCGGCCGTCGTCGCCGTCCTCCTCGGCACCGTCTTCGGCATCATCGCCGGCTACTTCGGCGGCATCGTGGACGCGATCATCAGCCGCACCATGGACCTGCTGTTGGCCTTCCCGCAGTTGCTGTTCATCCTGGCGCTGGTCTCCGTGGTGCCCAGCGAACTGTGGGGACTGAGCGGTTCGGGCGTGCGCATCGGCGTGCTGGTCGTGGTGATCGGCTTCTTCGGATGGCCGTACGTGGGCCGCATCGTGCGCGGCCAGACGCTGTCACTGCGCGAACGCGAGTACGTGGAGGCCGCCCAGAGCCTGGGTGCCGGCCGCCGCTACATCCTCTTCAAGGAGCTGCTGCCCAACCTGGTCGCGCCGATCACGGTCTACATGACCCTGATGATCCCGACCAACATCCTCACCGAGGCCGCCCTGAGCTTCCTGGGCGCGGGCGTCAAGCCCCCCACTGCCTCCTGGGGCCAGATGCTGTCGACGGCGGTGCGCACCTACGAGATCGCACCCATGTTCATGATCTTCCCGGGCCTGGCCATCTTCGTGACCGTGCTGGCCTTCAACCTCTTCGGTGACGGCGTCCGCGACGCCCTCGACCCCAAGGGGAACCGTTGACCCCATCGCCCCACTCGCAGTGCAACAACGCTAGGCAAAGAAACGTCACCACCACGGAGGTTGCGAGATCGTGACAACCCATCGCACATCGAAGCGCAGACTGGCCGTAGGGTCGGCCGTCGTCGTCGCGGCTCTGCTGACCACCGCTGGTTGCGGAGGCGGTGACGACAAGAAGAAGGGCGACGGGCCCGGCTTCAACGCCGCCCAGAACAAGATCGCCAACCCGTCCGACAAGAAGGGCGGCACGCTCAAGTTCATCGGCACGCAGGACGCCGACTCGTGGGACCCGCAGCGCGGCTACTACGGCTTCGTCTGGGACTACGCGCGCTTCTACACGCGTCAGTTGATCACCCACAAGTCGGCCCCGGGCGAGCAGAGCCAGGAGCTCGTGCCCGACATGGCCACCTCCCGGGCCAAGATCAGCGACGGCGGCAAGCGTTACGAGTACACCCTGCGCCCCGGCCTGACCTGGCAGGACGGCAAGCCGATCACGTCCAAGGACATCAAGTACGGCATCGAGCGGATCTGGGCCCAGGACGTGCTGTCCGGCGGCCCGATCTACCTCAAGGAGGTCCTCGACCCCAAGGGCGAGTACAAGGGCCCGTACAAGGACAAGGACCCGGACAAGCTCGGTCTGAAGGCCATCGAGACGCCGAACGACACCACCATCATCTTCAAGTTGCCCAAGCCCAACGGTGACTTCGAGCAGATGCTGGCGATGCCCGCGGCCTCCCCGGCCCGTGCGGACAAGGACACCGGCTCGCGCTACGGCCAGAAGCCGTTCTCCTCCGGCCCGTACCAGTGGGTCTCCTACACGGCCAACAAGTCGATGGAGCTCACCCGCAACCCCAACTGGAAGCAGAGCTCGGACCCGGTCCGCAAGGCGCTCCCGGACAAGGTCACGCTGACCCTCATCAAGAACTCCGATGAGATGGACAAGCGCCTGATCAAGGGCGACTACGACGTCGACCTGAACGCCACCGGCATCGGCCAGGCCGGCCGCGTGGAGGCGCTGCGCAAGCACCGCGGCAACCTGGACAACCCGCTCACCGGCTTCATCCGGTACGCGGTCTTCCCGCAGCACGTCGCGCCGTTCAACAACATCGAGTGCCGCAAGGCCGTCATCTACGGCGCCGACAAGAAGTCGCTCCAGACCGCCCGCGGCGGCCCGCAGGCCGGTGGCGACATCGCCACCAACATGCTCCCGCCGATCGTCAAGGGCTCCGACCCGAAGTACGACCCGTACGGCGCGGTGGCCAACGGCGGCGCGCCCGACGTGGCGAAGGCCAAGGACGCGCTGAAGAAGTGCGGCAAGCCCGACGGCTTCAAGACCACCATCGCGGTGCGTAACAACAAGCCCGTCGAGGTCGCCACCGCCGAGTCGCTCCAGGCGTCGCTGAAGAAGATCAACATCCAGGCCGAGATCGAGCAGTACGACGGCTCGCAGACCTCCGGCATCATCGGCAACCCGGAGTACGTGAAGAAGCACAACTTCGGCATCATCATCATGGGTTGGGGCCCGGACTTCCCGACCGGCCAGGGCTTCTCGCAGCCGCTGGTGCACAGCAAGTACATCCTGGACAACGGCAACAACAACTACAGCATGCTCAACGACCCGAAGATCGACCAGCTCTTCGAGAAGGCCCAGGCCGAGCTGGACGAGAACAAGGCCGCCAGCATCTACACCGAGATGAACAAGCTGGTCTCCGAGCACGCGGTCTACCTGCCGTTCGTCTTCGAGAAGAACATCATCTGGCGCAGCAGCCGACTCACCAACGTCTACACGTCCGACGCCTACAACGGCCGTTACGACTACCAGGCGCTCGGTGTCGTCAAGTGATGATCACCCCCACCCGTATCCGCAGGTCTGGCGCTTGGCCAGCCGCCCCCCGGCGCACCCGCCGCTAGGCACGAAGGGCAGGTGAGGGCCGCGTACCGCGGCGGGGGAACCACCGGTCACAAGCCGGTGGTTCCCCCGCCACGGCCGGGCCGAGAGCAGTGCTCGCATACCTCATCCGGCGGCTGTTCGCCGTCGTCCTGACGCTGATGGTCGTCATCCTGGTGACCTTCGGCATCTTCTTCATCATTCCGAAGTGGACCGGCGTCGACCCGGCGACGATGTACGTCGGCAAGCAGTCCGACGCCCAGGCCATCGAGGCCATCCGGCAGAAGCTCGGGCTCGACGACCCGATCATCGTGCAGTTCTGGGACTTCCTGCGCGGCCTGTTCGTGGGCCGGGACTACACCAGCGGTACCGACACCCTGCACTGTTCGGCCCCCTGCTTCGGCTACTCCTTCAAGAACGAGCAGGCCATCTGGCCGGTGCTCACCGACCGGCTCCCGGTCACCCTGGGCCTGGCCGCCGGCGCGGCCGTGATCTGGGTGATCGGCGGCGTGGTGACCGGCATCCTGTCGGCGCTCAAGCGCGGCACCCTGTGGGACCGTTCGGCCATGACCGTCGCCCTGGCGGGCGTCTCGCTCCCCATCTACTTCACCGGTGTCGCCTCGATGGCGCTCTTCTCGTACCAGCTCGACTGGGTCAGCAACGAGTACACCGAGTTCAGCGTGGACCCGATGGAGTGGTTCAGCGGCATGATCCTCCCCTGGGTCACGCTCGCCTTCCTGTACGCGGCCATGTACGCGCGGCTCACCCGGGCCACCATGCTCGAAGTGCTCGGCGAGGACTACATCCGTACCGCCCGCGCCAAGGGGCTGCGGGAGCCGGTCGTCATCGGCAAGCACGCGATGCGCTCCACGATGACGCCGGTGCTCACCATCCTCGGCATGGACCTCGGCGCCCTGATCGGTGGGGCGATCCTCACCGAGAGCACGTTCAGCCTGCCGGGTCTCGGCGAGGCGGCGGTGCGGGCGATCGACGAGCGCGACCTGCCGCTCATCCTGGGGGTCACCCTGATCACGGCCAGCGCGGTCGTCATCGCCAACCTCATCGTGGACCTCCTGTACGCCGTGATCGACCCCCGAGTGAGGCTCTCATGACGACGGATTCCACCCCCGGGGCCGGGCGCGCGGTCAGCAAGACCAGCGGCGAACCGGCCGGCCCGGCCAGCAGGCCCGTCAGCAAGACCGGCGCGCTGGGCGAACCGGTGGCCGCCCGCTCCGCCGACTCCGGCGTCTTCCTCGACGTACGCGACCTCAAGATCCACTTCCCCACCGAGGACGGCCTGGTCAAGTCCGTCGACGGGCTCTCCTTCCAGTTGGAGCGCGGCAAGACGCTCGGCATCGTCGGCGAGTCGGGCTCCGGCAAGTCGGTCACCTCGCTGGGCATCATGGGGCTGCACACCGTCGGCCAGTACGGCCGCGGCAAGGCGCAGATCTCCGGCGAGATCCGCTTCGACGGCACGGACCTGCTCGCCGCGAACCCGGACACGGTGCGCCGACTGCGCGGCCGTGAGATGGCGATGATCTTCCAGGACCCGCTGTCCGCGATGCACCCGTACTTCACGGTCGGCGCGCAGATCATGGAGGCGTACCGGGTCCACCACGACGTGGACAAGAAGAAGGCCAGGCGGCGCGCGATCGAGATGCTCGACCGGGTCGGCATCCCGCAGCCCGACCGCCGGGTCGACGACTACCCGCACCAGTTCTCCGGCGGTATGCGGCAGCGCGCGATGATCGCCATGGCGCTGGTGAACAACCCGGAACTGCTCATCGCCGACGAGCCGACCACCGCCCTGGACGTCACCGTGCAGGCGCAGATCCTGGACCTGATCCGGGACCTCCAGAAGGAGTTCGGCTCCGCCGTCATCGTCATCACCCACGACCTGGGTGTCGTCGCCGAACTCGCCGACGACATCCTGGTCATGTACGGCGGCCGGTGCGTGGAGCGCGGCCCGGCCGAGCAGGTCTTCTACGAGCCCCAACATCCGTACACCTGGGGCCTGTTGGGGTCGATGCCGCGCATCGACCGGGAGGAGTCCGACCGGCTCATCCCGGTCCAGGGCTCGCCGCCCAGCCTCATCAACGTGCCGAGCGGGTGCGCCTTCAACCCGCGCTGTCCGTACGCGGACGTGCCGAAGGACAACATCACCCGCACCCAGCGGCCCGAGCTCCAGCAGGTCGGCAACCGCCACTTCTCCGCCTGCCACATGCCGCAGGAGGAACGGACGCGGATCTGGACCGAAGAGATTGCGCCCAAGCTGTGAAGGACCAAGCTGTGTCTAAGGACAACGTGACGTCGTTGCAGAAGCAGCGGACCGCCCCCGGCGAGCCCCTGCTCAAGGTGAACGGCCTGGTCAAGCACTTCCCCATCACCAAGGGGCTGCTCCGCCGGCAGGTGGGCGCCGTGCAGGCGGTGGACGGGCTGACCTTTGACGTGCGGGCCGGCGAGACGCTGGGCGTGGTCGGCGAGTCGGGCTGCGGCAAGTCCACCATGGGGCGGCTGATCACCCGCCTCCTGGAGCCGAGCGGCGGCTCGGTGGAGTTCCAGGGCAAGGACATCACGCACCTGGGCGTCGGGGCGATGCGGCCGATGCGCCGCGACGTCCAGATGATCTTCCAGGACCCGTACTCCTCGCTGAACCCCCGGCACACCGTCGGCACCATCGTCAGCGCCCCGTTCAAGCTCCAGCGCATCACCCCGGAGGGCGGCGTCAAGGCCGAGGTCCAGCGGCTGCTGGCCCGGGTGGGGCTCAACCCGGAGCACTACAACCGCTACCCGCACGAGTTCTCCGGCGGGCAGCGCCAGCGCATCGGCATCGCCCGCGCCCTGGCGCTCAACCCCAAGCTCGTCGTCGCGGACGAGCCGGTCTCCGCGCTGGACGTGTCGATCCAGGCCCAGGTGGTCAACCTGCTGGACGACCTCCAGGAGGAACTGGGCCTCACCTACGTGATCATCGCGCACGACCTGTCGGTGATCCGGCACGTGTCGGACCGGATCGCGGTGATGTACCTGGGCAAGATCGTCGAGCTGACGGACCGCAAGTCGCTGTACGAGCGGCCGATGCACCCGTACACCCGGGCGCTGCTCTCCGCGGTCCCGGTGCCCGACCCCAAGCGGCGCGGCAAGCGGGACCGCATCCTGCTCCGCGGCGACGTGCCCTCGCCCATCGCCCCGCCGACCGGCTGCCGCTTCCACACCCGGTGCTGGAAGGCGACGGTGGTGTGCACGATCGAGGAACCCAAGCTGGACGCGCTCCAGCCCGGCCACCAGGTCGCCTGCCACCACCCGGAGAACCACGAGGACCTGCGTCCGGGCGATGCGGAGCTGCCGGGTGCGGGGGGCGATGTGAAGGTGGACGCGGGCGCCGGCGCCGGTGCCGGGGCGGGCTCGGGTGCGGGTAGCGCTCGGGTGCCCGGCCAGGCCGCCGTGAGCAAGGAGTCCGAGGCCACCGACTGATGCCCCGCCGCTGACCGATGGCCGCGCAGGCCATGGCCCCGACCAGTGCGCGACCCCTGTGACACGAGCCCCTCGGCGGTGTCGCGAGGCCGCTGCACGTAGTGGTCGGGGCATCGGTCGTCTTGGGGGTGGGTGCGTGGTGTGGGTGGGTGAGGTGAGGTGGGGTGGTTGCGGGGGTGCGGGGGTGTGGGCGCGCGGGGGTGGGTGTGTCTGGGGTTGGGTGGCTGGTGGGGGGATGTTTGTGGGTGTGGGTGTGGGTGTGGGTGGGGCGTGGGCGGCTGAGGGTGTGTGGGTGGGGCGTACCGGTTCAACTTGCGGAGGGCGCGGGAGAGTGGGGGAGCCCGCGGGAATGGGTGTGGCCGGAAACGGTCCGTACGGCGGGCGAGTGGTGCGGGGAGGGCCGGCGGAAGCGGTGGGGGAATTCGCCCGAAGCCGGGCCCACGAGTCGGGCCGGAGTGGGGCAACCCGGACCGCGGGGTAAAAATAGCGGGTGCTCACCGACCTGTTCACGCCATCCGTGCTGCGCTCCATGGACCTCGCCGGGATCTTCGTCTTCGCGATCTCCGGCGCGCTGCTCGCCGTGCGCAAGAACTTCGACGTCTTCGGCATCGCGGTACTGGCCGAGGTCACCGCGCTCGGCGGCGGCCTGTTCCGAGACCTGATCATCGGCGCCGTACCGCCCGCCGCCTTCGCCGACCTCGGCTACTTCGTGACCCCGCTGATAGCCGCCGGGCTGGTCTTCTTCCTCCATCCCGAGGTGGAGCGGATCAACGGCGCGGTCGGGGTCTTCGACGCGGCCGGCCTCGGCCTGTTCTGCGTTGCCGGTACGACCAAGGCGCACGAGTACGGGCTCAGCCTGACCGCATCCGTCACCCTGGGCGTGGCCACCGCTGCGGGCGGCGGCGTACTGCGCGACGTGCTGGCCAACGAGGTGCCGTCACTGCTGCGCTGGGACCGCGAGATCTACGCCGTACCGGCCCTGGTGGGCTCGTCGGTGGTGGCCCTGCTGCTGCACTTCGACGCCCTCACCGGCGGCACCAGCGCCCTCGCCGCCCTCCTGGCCTTCGCCCTCCGCCTGTGCGCCATGCGCTTCGGCTGGCGCGCCCCCCGAGCCTGGAACCGCCGCAGCGCGGCCAGGGAGGGCGCGGACGGGGCGTAGGGACGCCGAGCGCGGGGTTGCGGGGTTGCGGCTGCGGGGTGGGTTGCGGGGTGGGTTGCGGCAGCGGCCGGGTGCACCGTCCGGGCGCGGCGCGGGGGTGGCGCCGGTGGGGTGTGGGTGCGGCGGTGGGGCGGGTGGGTGTCGTGTGGGGCGTGGGTGTGGGTGCGGCGGTGTGGGGGCGGTGCGGCGTGGGGTGGGGGCGAGTGTGGCTCGGGTGATCGTCGGTCTACGGGCCGGGGCCGGAACTGCGAGGTACGCGGGCAAGCTGCTGCCGGAGCACGGAGCACGGAGCACGGAGCACGGAGCACGGAGCACGGAGCACGGAGCACGGGGCGGGCGGCGCGGCCTCGCGCGCGTGGTGCGGAGTACGGGGCACGGCGGGGCGCGGAGCGGCGGGGCCTCGTGTGCGGGGCGCGGATCAGGCCCCACCCTCGCCCGGCGGTACGGAGCACGGAGCCTCGCGCGCGTGGTGCGGAGTACGGGGCGATCCTCGCACGGGGCACGGGGCACGGGGCACGGGGCACGGGGCACGGGGCACGGGGCTGGGCCCGTCCGAGGGGGTGGGGCCGGGTGCGCCGCGGAGCGTGTGCGGAGGCGCACCGATGGGGTGGGCGCTCCCACGGCCCGCATTACGGCGTGATGAAGCCCTCCGACGGAAACCTACCCGCCAGTAATTGATCCGTGTACCGTGCGGAGCATGGCACAGGCAACCATCGGTAACAGCGAGTTCGACCGGGACACGGCGGTGACCCGTCGCGCCCCGGCGGGCCCAGGCGCCGCGGCCGGCGCTGCCCCCGCCGGGCCCGCAGCGACGTACGACGCCGACCTGTCGGCACGGTGGACCATCCTCAAGGCGCTCAACGGCGGCTACCTGCTGGCCGTGCTCGGCCGGGCGCTCGGGGACACCCTGGCCCACCCCGACCCGTTCTCGATCACGGCGCACTACCTGACCGCGTCGCAGCCGGGCCCCGCCGTGATCCGTACCGAGACGGTGCGCACCGGTCGGACCCTCTCCACCGGACAGGCGTCCCTCGTCCAGTTCGACGAGGACGGCGCAGAGGTGGAGCGCATCCGCGTGCTGGCCACCTACGGGGACCTCGGCGCGCTCCCCAACGACGTCCGCACCGCCGCCACCCCACCGGCCATGCCCGACTACGCGGACTGCCTGGGCGCCGACGACGCCCCGAGCGGCGCGGCTCCGTTGGGCAACAGCACCGAGATCGTCGGCCGGTTCGACATGCGCCTGGACCCGGCGACCGCGGGGTGGGCGATCGGGCAGCCGAGCGGGGTCGGTGACATGCGCGCCTGGTTCGGCCTCGCTGACGGCCGGGACCCCGATCCGCTGTCGCTGCTGCTCGCGGTCGACGCGCTGCCGCCCACGGCGTTCGACCTCGGGCTGAGCGGTTGGGTGCCCACGGTCGAACTCACCGTGCACGTCCGCCGCCGTCCGGCGCCCGGCCGGCTGCGGGTCGCCATCACCACCCGCAACCTGGCCGGCGGCTTCCTGGAGGAGGACACCCAGGTCTGGGACAGCGCGGACCAACTGGTTGCCCAGGCACGACAGTTGGCGCGGGTCTCACTGGGGTAGCGACGCACGCACGGGGGCGCGACGGAGCGCGGCGCGGAGGCGTCCCGGTGCTCCCCGTGCCCCGCCCCCGCGTGCCACACTGATCGCCATGGGGGACTTAGCGCTGACTTTTGACGACGGCACCGTGGCCTGGCTGCACCTCGCTCCGGTGGCAGACGACGCCCGTACCGCACCACCGGCCGGCCCCGGAGCGCCGCCCGCAGGGCCCGGCGGAGCGGGGGAGGGCGGCGCGGACGGCGGGCCCTCCGGCGGACCGCCGGCCGGCGGCGACGGCGGGTACGGGGCGGCGCAGCCCGACCTCGAACTGCCCGACGGGTTCGGCGGAGCCCGCCCGGTCAGCGCCGACAGCCGGGCCGCCCGGGCGCTGACCACCAGCGGTGAGGCACTGGTGCAGGCGCTGCGCCCGCTGGGCGGGGTGCTGGAGAGCATCCACCACTCGCTCGCCACTTCGGCACGCCGCCCGGACGAGGTGACCGTGGAGTTCGGCGTCACCCTCGGCGCCGATCTCAGCCTCGGCGTCTTCTCCGGCAAGGGCGAGGCCACCTTCACCGTCTCCGCCACCTGGAACCTCGGCTCCAACCCCGCGTAAGGCAGCATGAACGAGATGCGGGCCGGCGCGGAGGACGCCGCGCTGTGTAGGGCGTTCGTCTGCGTGCTCGCCGGCGCCACCCCGGTCGGGGCCGGTGTGCTCATCGCCGATGACCTGGTGCTGACCTGCGCGCACGTGGTCAACAGCGCCCTGGGACGGGGCCGGTACGAGCAGGCGTGCCCGCCCCGTACGGCAACGCTCACCTTGACGTTCCCGCTGCTCGGCCACGGGCCGCCGGTCAGCGCGCGGGTGGAGCCCGGGTGGTGGAGGCCGCCACGGGCGGAGGCGACCGGGATGGCTCCGGTGCCACCGGGCCGGCTCGCCTACCACGGGGACCTCGCCGTGCTCAGGCTCGCCGGCGGCGCGCCCCCGGACACCGGGGCGGCGGCCTTCCAACTGCACGACTGCGAGCGGGACGTGATCGCCCTGTGGGCCAGCGGACACCCGCTGACCGCCACGCGTGCGCGCCCGCGCGTACTGGCCGCCCCGTGGATCGCGCTGGACGTGGTCGGCGGGGCCGGCGTCAACGAGGGGTTCAGCGGTGGCCCGCTGTGGGACCGGGCCCGGCAGGCGGTGGTGGGGCTCGTCGTCGCCGTCCACGAGGACCAGCGGCCCGCCCCCAACCAGCAGGGCGCCGGGGCCACCCCGCAGCGGCCCGCCGCCCTGCTGTACGGCATCAGCCTGCCGGCGATCGAGGCGGAGTTGCCGCGGGTGCCGCCCTTCCGGGTGCCCACCGCGCGGCGCGGGGTGCAGCAACTGCTGGCCGCCCTGGAAGAGGTGCTGGAGAGCCCGGCGGCGGTGGTCGACTGCGAACAGCGGCTGGCCGACCGTCTGGGCTTCCCCTCCCGCGGCGCCGGGGCCGACCACGCGCGTCTGGTGGGGCTCGCCGGGGCCACCCGCCGCGGGGTGCCCGAACTCCTGGAGGCCGTCCGCGCGACCCTGGCCCGGCACCCCGGGCACGGCGAGGCGCGTGCGGAGGCGTCCAGGGCCGCGCTGGTCCGGCTGCACAGGGCCGCGCGCATCGTCAGCCCGTCCGAGTGCCTGACCCTCGACCAACGGCGCGACCTGGCCGAACTGCTCGCCCGCTGCGGGCCCTGGCCCCCGGACGCCCTGCTCGCCACCGTCCTGCCGTACGACGAGGAGCCCCACGCCCTGTCCGGACTCGCCGACGCCATCGACGTCCTGGAGACCCACGGGCCCACCGAACGGCAGCCGATACCGCCGCTGCTGCGGGCGGTCGCTCTGGTCGCCTACGCGGAGCGGCAGGCGCCGGACTTCCTCGCCGACGACCTGTGGGCCTGGATCAAGCGCGTGGCGCGCCGGATGGGCGTCGAGTGGGCCGCCGTACGCCAGTTCCACGCGGACGTCGCCGACGGCCCCGTCGCCGCCCCGGGCTTCGGGCGCACCGTGGCGCAGCCGGTGCCTGCCGTGTCCGCGCCTGTTGCCGGGGGCTGGGCGGGCGCCGGTGTCGGTGGTGGGGCGGGGATCGGTGGCGAGGCGGGTTCGGGCGGTGATGCAGGTGTTGGCGTCGGGGCGGAGGTTGGCGGCGGGGCGGGTGCCGCCTTGCCGGCCGCTCCCGTAGCGGCCGTTCCCGCGCCGGCCGCCCCCGCGCAGGGTGGCGTGACGCCGCCGGAGCTGCCGCCCGCGCCGAGCGGCCCCGGTGGAGGGTACGGGACGGCAGCCGGCGTACCCCGGGGGACGGGGCACGGAGCGGGCGGCGGGGCCGGGCACGGGGCCGCGGCGGGCGTTGGCACCGGCGCACAGCACGGGGGCTCCGACGGGGCCGCACCAGGGACGGCCGACGGACCGACCGACAGACCAGCCGACGGACCACGCAACACAGCGGTCAACGGAGCCACTGACCGAGCAGCCCACGGAACCGTCGACAGGGCAGCCCGCGGAGCAGCCAACGGTGCCGCTGATAGGGCAGCCGACGGAGCAGTTGACGGAACGGCCAACAGGGCGGTCAACCGGGCCGCCGAAGGTGCAGCCGCAGGAACAGCCGACAGAGCCACCAACGGAGCGGCCGGCGGCGGTGCTTCGAACCGCCGCCCCGTACCCCGTGTACAGGTCGAACTGTTGCCGACCGGAGCGAGCCAGCTCTTCACGTACCAGATCTGGGCCTGGGACGCGGGCGCCCAGCCGCGGTTGGTCGTCGTCCAGGACCGCGACTCGGCCAGTTCCCGCGTGGTGGACGACATCCAGCGGGTGCTCCGTACCGAGGTGCGCGAGGACCCGGAGACGGCGCTGGTGGAGTTCTTCCTGGCGCCCGAATGGCTCGGACTGGCCGTCGACACCTGGGAGTCGGACGAGGCGGAGGACGGGGGCGGCTTCGTGCCCGGCCTCACCCGGCGCCTCGTGGTGCGCACGACGGCCAGGACACCGGAGTGCTACGCGGGGTGGAAGCGGCGCACCGCCGCCCTGACCACGTCCGAACACCTGGTCCTGGACGACGGGTGCATCGACCACAAGGTCGCCCGCGCCAAGCTGGAGGTACGGCCCGACGTCGGCACCGTCGTGCTGTGCTGCGAACCGGGGCGGCACGGCCAGTTCCTGCGGCAGTGCGTCCAAGCCGGTGTGCACACGGTGCTCTGGCACCGTGCCGACCACGGGGCGCAGGTCGGCGCCGACCTGTCGGGCGTGCTCCACGGCACCGAACCGCACGGGGTGCCGGAGGCGGTGCGCCTGGAGCGGGCCAAGGCGATGGCCGAACCCGGCTGCACGACCCACCGCGGCGGTCAGCTCTCGCTGCTCCACGACCCGCCCGACCACCGGCCGCCCCCGCTCGCCCCGGAGTCCTGGGTCCTCGCGGAGCCGCCGCGATGAGGGCCGCGACCACCCCGCCGCCGACGGTGCCCCGCCGCCCCGTCGCGCCCCGCGCTGCCGCCCTTCGCGCCCTTCGCCACCCGCGCCTTCGCGCCCCGCTCCGTTGCGGGCCCTGCCGTCAGGCTCCGGTCCGGTCCGGGCCGTCCCGCCGGGTCCCGCCCCGTTACGGCCCGCGGTGCCCCCGTCGGCACTCGCCGGGGCGGCCGGTGTCCGCCGGCCGTGCCCGTACCGCGGGGCAGCCGCCGTCCCGCCGACCGCCGCACGCGCTCGACACCCCGCCCCGTTGCCGTACGACGACCAAGGAGAGCACGCCATGGCCCCAACAGCCGGAATGGGCAACCCTCCCGAGGGCCCCGCGGAATCGGGCGGTCGTCCGTCGGCCCCCACCCCGGCGACGGGGGCGGACGGGAGCCGCCACCCCGACCCGTCCGCGTCCACCACGGCCGGCCGTGGAGCCACCGCACCGCCCGGAGCACCGACTTCCCCACCAGCCGGAGGGCCGGCCACTGCACCGACCGCAGGACCGACCGCAGGACCGGTCGACGGAGCGGCCGGCGGGGCGGGCGAGGGACGGGGCGACGGGGCAGCCGGTGGGACATCCGACGGACCGAGCGACGGGGCGGGGCGGGACGAGGGGGTGGGCGAAGGCCCGGCGCCGGACCCCTGGTGGGTCTTCCGCGGGCCCGCCACGCTGCCGCCCCCGCCACCTTGGCGCCGGTTCTCCACCAACCGCCGCACCGGGTCGCCGCCGCCGTACCTGATGGGCCACGACGAGATCGCCGTCGTCAACGCCGCCCTGCACCTGCACCGCCCGCTCCTGGTCACCGGGCGGCCCGGCACCGGCAAGTCCGAACTCGCGCACGCCATCGCGCGCGAACTGCACCTCGGCCCCGTGCTGCGCTGGTCCGTCAACAGCCGCGCCACCCTGGCGGACGCCCTCTACCGGTACGACGCGGTGGGTCGGTTGCGGGAAGCCTCGCTGCGCCGCGAGCGGGCCCGTAGCGCCGCCGTCTGGCGCGGTCCCCGGCGTGGCAACGGGCCGCGCGGCAAGGGCGCTTCGGCCCGTGCGCTCCGGGGCGCCCAAGGCGGCGCGCAGCCAAGCCCGCACGCGGCCCGGCGGCCACCGGTGGCGCCGCCGGCCGTGGAGCCCGACATCGGCCAGTACCTGCGCCTCGGCCCACTGGGCACGGCGCTGGCCGCCGCGCACCGGCCACGGGTGCTACTCATCGACGAACTCGACAAGGCCGACATCGACCTGCCGAACGACCTGCTGGTGGTGCTGGAGGAGGGCAGGTTCGAGATCCCCGAACTGGCCCGGCTGCCCGAGCAGCAGCAGGACGTGGACGTCATGGTCAGCGGCGGCCGGGAACGCGCCAGGGTGCGCCGCGGCGTGGTCTCCTGCACGCACTTCCCCATCGTGGTGATGACCAGCAACGGGGAACGGGACTTCTCACCGGCCTTCCTGCGCCGCTGTGTCCGCCTCGACCTGCCCGACCCGGACGCGGACCGGCTGCGCGACATCGTCCGCGGCAGCCTGGGCGAGGCGGGGCTGGCCGAGGCCGACGACCTGATCGAGACGTTCCTGCGCCGCTCGGCCACCGAAACCCTCGCCACCGACCAACTGCTGGCCGCCGTCCACCTCAGGCTCGCCGGCGCCGACATGAGCCGGGACCAGTTGCTCGCCGCCGTGCTGCACCGACTCGACGAGACGCTGCCGACATGATCGACCGGCTGCGGCAGGCGCTGGTCGGCATCGGGTACGACCCCGGCGCCGACGAACTGCTCGACGTGCTGTGGCTCGCCGGGCTGATGGCAGGGGCTGACCAGGACGCGCCGCGGAACGGAGCGCAGGGCGGGGCCGGGCAGGCGCGGGCGGGCGGGTTGGGGCGGGAGCAACAGAGCGGGTTGGGGCAGCGGGGCGACACGGGGCACGGGGCGCGGGGTACGGAGCACGGTGCCCGCGGCGAGCACGCAGCGGGCCGGGGCGCGCTGCCCGGGCCGGACACGGGGCCCGGATCGGGCCCGCCGCCCGCCGCCGACCGGGCGCCGTCCCCGGGCGTGGAGCCGGGGGCGGCGCCGGGGCCCGCCACGGGGCCGGCGCCCGGCCGGGAACCGGCCGCACCGGCACGCCCCGCATCGCCGTTAGGGCCCGACCCCGCCGGGCCGACGGACTCCACATCAGGCCCGCTGTCCTCGGGCGTGGGCCCCGCCTTGCAGGCCGCGGCCGACGACGCCGAGCCCGGCGCCGTACGGGCACCCTCCGGCCCCTCCGACGCGTCGCAGCCCGGAGCGGCCGGGGCGCCCGCCGTACGGCGTGACGGGGCCCCGTCGGACGGCACGTCGACCGGGGCGGGCGCGCCCCCGAACGCGCCCGCCGATGACCTGCTGACGGGGCCGTTCACCGGGCCGGTCGTGGACCGCTCGCCCCGGCCCACCGGGACGGCGGCAGAAGACGCGGCCCGGCCCACCGCCGAACCTGTCGATCCCACCGGAGTCGCGGCCCCGGGCCCCGCCCGCACCGGCCCGCCCAGCGCGTTCCAGACCCCGGGGCCCGACCCGTTCCAGGGCGGGCCACCCACCACGCGCGCGCACGAGGGCGCGGGAGGCGTCGAACCGGCCCGGCGGGCCCTGCTGTTCCCGCTGGGCAGCGCGGGCGGCGGACGGACGGGGCGGGGGGCCCGCTCCGGCCGGGTGCCCGGCGGGCGGGTGCTCCCCGACGCGCAGCGGCTGGCCAGGGCGCTGCGCCCGTTGGCCCGCTACCACGACGACCCGCAGCACAGCACGGCCGACGTGGAGGCCACGGTGCGGCTGATGGCCGAGACGGGGCTGTTCGACCTGGTGACCGCGGCGGTCCCGGAGCGCGCGCTGACCGCCGTGCTGCTGGTCGACCAGACGCCGTCGATGCGGGTGTGGCATCCGCTCGCCTCCGAGGTACGGGCCGTGCTGCGCCGCAGTGGTGCCTTCCGCTCCGTACGGCAACAGCGCTTCGACCCCGCCGGGTTCGCGGCACGCAGCCCGCGCGCGGTGCCGGCCGCCGGTGGGCCCGGCGTGGTCGTCCTGGTCCTCACCGACGCGGTGCATCCGGCGTGGCGGGACCCGCGGACGCTCGGTGCGCTGTTGGCCCAGCACCGTCGCGGCCCGCTGGCGGTGCTGCACGCCCTGCCCCGCCGGCTGTGGCGGGGCAGCGGGCTGAACGCCCAGCCGCGCCTGCTCACCGCTCCGGGACCGCTCAGCCCGGCGCACCGGCTCGACGTGGCCGACCCGCTGACCGGCGCGGTGGACCCGACCGCGGCGGGGCGGGCGGCGCTGCCGGTGCTCAGGCTGACCCCCGCCGCGCTCGCCCCGTGGGTCGCCCTCCAGACCCGCCCCGGCAGCCCGCGCCACATCGAGACGGTGCTGGTGTCCACGGGCCGCCGGGCGAAGGGCCCGTGCTCCGTGCCGCTCCGGTGGTCCGGGGCCCCGCACCCCGAGGCCCCCGCGGGCGCCGCCGCTCCGTACGACCCCACGGGCACCGCCCCGTACGCAGCGGCCGGTGCCGCCCCGCCCTCGGCCACGGCGCGCGCCCCGGGCGCACTCCGCGACGCCGCCCCGGTCGCCGGCGGGGCCGCCGACCCGTACGCTCCGGAGCGCGCCGGCGGGACCGGCGCGCCGGCCGACGAGGCGCTCACCGCACCGTTCGGCGACCTGGCCGGCGCCCCGCCCGGCGACTCCCACGGCGGCTCGCACGGAGGCTCTTACGGCGTCTCTTACGGCCCGCCGGGCGCTCTCCCGGCTGCGGGTTCGGAGCCTTCTCCGGAGGAGCGCATCGCGCGCTTCCGAAGCACGTTCTCGCCGGAGGCGTACCGGCTGGCGGTGCGGCTGTCCGCGATCCGTCCGCTCACCACCCCGGTGATGCACCTGGTCCGCTCGGCCGCGCTGCCCGAGGCGACGGCGGCCCAGGTGGCGGAGGTCCAACTCGGCGGGTTGCTCACCCAGCTCACCCCGGCGACCACCGCCGCCGACCGGATGCCCGAGATCCACGCGCTCAGCCGCCGGCTGGCCCCCGCCGATCCCGCCCAGCCCATCTACGACTTCGCCCCCGGCGTGCGCGAACTCCTCTTCAGCGGCCTCGGTGTGGAGCGCTCCATCGAGGTGGTCGAGGCGGTCGGCCGGGCCCTCGCGCCCTACCTGGGCCGGCTGCCCGACTTCCCGGCCCTGGTGGCCGACCCGGACGGGCCACTGCGACTCAAAGACAGCGCCCGGGCGTTCGCCATGCTCGCGGCCCCGGTGTGCGAACGCCTCGGCTATCCGATCGTGGCCCTGCCCGCCCCGGCGCCGTCGCCGACCGTCCGGGAAGCACCTGCGCCGTCGCCGAACGGCCCGGGGACGGAGCCGCAAGGGGCCAGCACGGACCGGCCCGGGCAGACCGCGGGACCCGCGGCCACGGACGCCACCGCCCGGCCAGACGCCCCCGCTCGCCCCCGCGCGGGCCGCCCCGTCCCGCCCTGGCCCCCGACCGCGCCGGAGTCCGCCGTACCGCGCCGGGAGCGGTCCGAGGGCTCGACACCACCGGAACCGGCCGCCCCGCCCGCGAGTCCGTCGGCGACGGCGCAGGCCCCGGCCCCGCACGCCCCCGCCACCGCCCCGGAGCGCTTCGACGGCGCGCGCGAGACCGAACCCGACGACGCACGCGGGGCATCGGCCACATCGCAGTCCCCGCCCGAGCCCCCCACCACGCAGCCGGTCCGGGCCGGCGAACTCCGCTGCGAACTGCTCGGCCCCGTACGCGCCTACCGCGGAGCGACGGGCCTGCCCACCGGTTCGCCGCAACAGCGCGCGGTGCTCTGCTTCCTGCTCCTCCACCAAGGACAGCCGGTCACCGCCGACACACTCGTCGAAGCCGTCTGGGGCAGCCCCGCAGACCGCCCACCGGCAGCCCAGGCAACCCTGCGCACCTACCTGCGCAGACTGCGCGCCGTCCTGGGCACCGAGGCGCTGCGCAGCACCGACACCGGCAGCTACGTCCTGGACGGGGCCCGTACCGACCTCGAAGAGTGCCGGTGGCTGGAGCAGGCGGCGGACGGGGAACTGCGCCGCGGGGACCGGCGCCGGGCGCACACCCTGCTGGGCGAGGCGCTGAGCCTGTGGGACACCACGCCGCTGTACGGCGTACCCGGCCCGTTCGCCGAGAGCCAGCGCCAGCAACTCACCGAGTGGCGACTGAGGCTCCTGGAACGCAGGCTCGGCCTGGAACTCGACCTGGGCAACGACTCCGACGTCGTGCCCGAGCTGACCCGGCTGGTCGCCCAACACCCCTTCCGGGAATCGCTGCACCTGCTGCTGATGACGGTGCTGTACCGCACCGGCCGCACCGCCGAAGCCCTCGCCGTCTACCGCAACTGCCGCCGCCTGCTCACCGAAGAACTGGGCGTCGAGCCGAACGCACCGCTACGGGACCTGTACGAGCGCATCGTGCGCGACGAGGGGTCGCGACCGCCCGCGACCGAGTGGCCCGACCCGGGGGACGGGGCCGGGGCGCGGCGGCTCTCGGCCCACCTCCCGGTGCCACTCGCGTACTTCGTCGGCCGGACCGAGGAACTGCTCGGCCTACGGCGGGCACTGACCGCGCCACAGCCCCATACCGCACCGGTCGCGGTGATCAGCGGGCTGAGCGGCATGGGCAAGACGGCGCTGGCCCGCGAGGTCGCGCACGGCCTCGCCGCCGCCTTCCCCGACGGGCAGCTCTTCATCGACCTCCGCGGCGGCGAGCCCGAACGCCGCTCCACCAGCCACGTGCTGGAGGCGTTCCTGCGCGCCCTGGGCTGCCCCGCGTCCGAACTGCCGGACGGCACCGAGGCCCGCCGGCTGCGCTACCACGCGATGCTGGCGCGGCGGCGGGTGCTCGTGGTCATCGACGGGGCACACGACGGGGCGCAACTGGCCCCCTTGCTACCGACCGCCCCGGGCTGTGCGGCCCTGGTCACCAGCCGCCGCCGGCTGGCCGGCGACGAGGTGGTGCACCGGGTCGAACTACGCGAGCTCACCGAGCCCGAGGGGCTCGAACTGCTCCGCATCAGGGTCGGCGCCGCCCGGCTCGACCAGGACGCCAACGGGGCGCACCGGGTGTTCCAGTACTGCGGCGGGCTGCCCCTGGCCCTGCACATCGCCGGCGAACTGGTGCGCCGCCAACTCCAGCGCTACCCCTGGCCGCTGACCCGCCTGGCGGACCGGCTGGCCACCCCCGAGCGCCGGTTGGCCGGCCTGAGCGTCGGTGGGCTCTCCGTCGCCGCCGGCATCGAGCACACCTACCGGCGGCTGCGGAGCGACGAACAGCGGGCCCTGTCCCTGCTGTCGGCCCTCGGGCACGCGGACGTCAGCACGTTCGCGGCGAGCGCCCTGGTGGGCCTGCCACCGGCCGACACGGAGCCGCTGCTCGACGACCTCGCCACCGCCTCGCTGCTGCACCGGGTGGGGCGCGGCCGGTACCGCTTCAACGAACTGACGCTGCTCTTCGCCCAACAGATGCTGGTGACCCAAACGTTCAGCATCGCGCGCGGGGGCCCACAACGACCGGGCAACCTGGAACGCGAGTGGGCCCTGACCCGGCTGACCGACCTGTACCTGCTCGCCGGCGCCGACACGGTGCGCGCCACCGACCCGGGCGACACCACCTCCCACCACCTCGCGGACCACGTCGAACCGGCGCCGTGGACCCCCACCGGGCGCACCGGCCCCGCCGCGGACTGGCTGCGCACGGAGGCGACCCGACTGCTGTGCACCGTGCGCGCGGGGGCCGCGCTCCCGCACCCGCCGGCCCCGCTCTACCGCAGGCTGGCCGATCTGCTGCTCGTCGCGCGGCCGTTGGCCGACGACGCGTCGTACGCCCGCCCCCTCATCGAGGCCGCAGAAGCCCTCGTACGGACGGCGGACGGGCCGCACGACGGCGTGGCGCACGGGCGGGCCAGGACCGCGCTCGCGTACGCGTACAACCGCGCGGACCGGTTCGCCGACGCGGAGCAGACGGCGGCCCTGGCCCTGCGGCCCGACGGCGACGGGGCCCCTCCCGACCCGCTGGTGCGCGCACACGCGGCCCACGAGCAGGCCATCGCCGTCTACGGCGGCGGGCGCGCCCGGGCGGCCCTCCCGCTGCTCCTGGCGGCCGAGACGGCGTACGAGGCGCTGGGCGACCTGTCCGGCCTCGCGCGGGTGTGCGCGGACCGGTCCCGGGTGTGGCTGGCGCTGGGGATGCCGACAGCGGCGTTGCGTACGGCCCGGCGCGCCCTACGGGAGGCCGAACGGGGCGGGCGACAACGGGCCGTACGGACGGGGCCGCAGCCGCCGGGGCCTGGGCTCGCCGCCGCGCACGCCGACTACGCCTTCGGTTGCGCGCTGACCGCGGCCGGTGGGGCGGCGGTGGCGCTGGAGCCTCTGGAGCAGGCCCGCGACCGGTTCGCAGACGTCGGCCTGCATCTGGCCGCCGCAGCCAGTCGGGCCCGGCTGGCCGAGGCCCACCTAGCGGTCGGCGCGGTGGACGACGCGCTCGCCTGCGCGGAGCGGGCCGTACGCGACGTCGAACGGCACGGCGGCGACTGGCGGCGCGCGGACGCGCTGGTGGTACTCGGCCGAGTGCTCTTCCAAGCGGGCCAGCGCGCGCGGGCCGTCCAGTGCTGGTGGCAGGCGCGCGACGGGTACCGGGCGATCGGTTCCCCACAGGTGCACACGGTCACCGCACTGCTGGAACGGAGCGCGGCCGACGACGGCACGGCCGGCGAGCAGGACCGGGATCGGTGACCGCACCCCGGCCAGGTGCCTCACGACCAGCGCGCCCACGCGCGCGTACCCCGCCTCCACGTTCCGGCCGGGCGGCGCGGGAGCGCCCGGTTCGGGCCATGCGGGGCGTGCTCGGGCGCGCCCCGGTGCACGCTGGAACGGCTCGACGGCAAGGACCAGTACGACCTGACCGCAAGGAGGAGCACACCATGGGAAAGCGATGTCGACGGAGCGGGCGCACGGCCGCTGCGACCGCCTTGGCCATTGGACTGGCCGCCGCGCTGACGGTGGGCGCGGCGGGCCCGACGAGCGCCGCCACCCCGGGCCAGGGGGCGCCGGGGGGCCGCGTTCCCGCCGGGCTCGAAGGGCCGATCGTCACCCATCCGGCGTCCCAGCCGTTCGAGTACCGGGCCGGTGAGGTGTGCCCGTTCCGGGCACGGGCCGAGTTCCCCGTGAGCGAGCTACGGCTGCGGACCTGGACGGACAAGGAGGGCCGGCCGGTCTTCGCCATCGAGGACGGGCCGCTGGTGCTGCGCGCCATCAACCTGGACACCGGCAAGTCGGTGGAGCGCGAGGTGTCGGGCACCGCCACGATCACCTACCCCGAGTACCCCAGCTCCGACGTGTACGTGATGAGCGGCGACAACTGGGCGGCCGGCTTCCACTACCACGACCGGCCCGCGAGCAAGTGGCTGGTGAGCCGTGGCTACATGTCGGTCAAGCTCGACCCGGCCGCCGAGGCCACCGGCGGCACGTCGAAGCAACTGCTGGCGCTGTACGGCCCGTACGAGGACCTGTGCACGACGCTGGCCGGGGACTGACCCCGCACGGCCGCACGGCGCCGTGAACGCGGGGACGGGCCGCTCCGTGGCCCGTCCCCGCTACGCCCCGCCACCCGGGACCCCGGGCAGTCTGCGGCTCCGCGAGGTTCGCCGCGTCTGCTGCGCCCCGCGCCGCCCCGTGCGCCGCTGGAAAGGGTTCGGCACGCGCGCGCCCGCGGAACTACGGCAGCAACGGCAGGATCTGGGGCACGGGGCACGGGGCACGGGGCACGGGGCGGAGTGGTTCGCTCGTGGCACGGAGCACGGAGCACGGAGCACGGAGCACGGAGCACGGAGCGGGCTGTGGGCGGAGCACGGAGCCTCGCGCGCGGGGCGTGCCGCACGGGGCGCCCGGGCCGGCCGCGTCAGCCGGCGGTCCGGGCCCTTCCGTCGGCGTCGCCCGTGCCGTGGGCCACCTCGTGCAGGAACTCGGTGAGGGCACCGGTCAGTTCGGCGGGTGCGTCCTCCTGAACCAGGTGTCCGGCGCCTTCGACGAGCCGGAGGCGGGCGCCTGGGATGCGGGCTGCCAATTCGTGCCCCTTGGCCACCGGAATCCACGCGTCGTCGGTGCCCCAGCAGATCAGTGTCGGCAGCCGCAGCTCACCGTACCGGTCCTGGATCTCGTCGGTGAAGCGCTGGTCGTTCTGGGCGATCTGTCGGTAGAAGGCGGGCTGCCCCGCCGTACCGCACCACGGGGCGACCAACTGGTCGAGGACGGCCGGCCGCAGCCCGGGCGCGCTCGCCGAGCTGATGTACTCCCGCACCAGCGCACGGTGCAGGGCGGGCGGCAGTTGCTCGAAGACCGCGGAGTGCGCGCCCAGCAGCCGGTACGTGTCGGAGCCCCACGGGGCGAGCGCCACCGGGTCGACGAGCGCGAGCGCCCCGTAGGCCGCTCCGTGCAACAGGTGGGCGCGGAGCGCGACGCAGCCGCCGAAGTCGTGCGCGATCACGTACGGGCCGGGCGCCGCACCCCCGTTGCGCGCCTCCGGGGCGTCGTCGGCCCCTTCCGTTCGCAGCAGCCCCCAGTGCGCCAGTAGCTCCGTGAATACCTCGGCCTGCGCGGCCAACGAGACGTCCTGCCCCGCGTACTGCTCGGACGCCCCGTAGCCCGGCATGTCCCACACCAGCACGCGATGCCGGACGGCCAGCGCACGGGCCACCCCGCGCCACACGTACGACGAGAACGGCGTGCCGTGCAGCAGGACGACGGGCGGCGCGTCCGGCGCGCCGAACTCAGCCCACCGCACGGTGCCGGACGAGGAACGGAACGTTCGGACCAGGTCCCATGTCATGAGCGTAATGCTAGACACTCATGACGTGGGGCGTCGAGGCGAATCGGTTCGTGGCGGGTCGACGGTGGCCCCAGGGGTGCTGGTGGCGTCGTCCGTGCTGGTGCTGGTGCTGCTGGGGCGGGATGGCGCCGAGGTGTACTGCGGCGCCGCGCACCGCCGAAGGTGCGCCGCAGGGGGCGGCTGACGCGCCCCGCGCCGGTGTCGGGGCGGAGCGGCTCCGCTCCGTGGCGGCAGGCGAGGCAGGAGTTGCCGGGACGGTCGCGCCGACGCGTGTGGCGAACCGGTTGCCGGCCCTCGGCCGAACCCGCGGTCGGCGCGGGTGCCGCGCGGTGCGCGGGGCGGCTGGCCGCAGGGTGGGCGGTGCGGCCACCCGACGGCCCGCGCTCGTCGTGCGCCCCGTGGCGCAACCGGCGCTCGCCCGCGGACCTCGCACCACCTGCTGTGACACCCAGTGCCCGGGACCGCCCCGGCGCACCTCGTGACCGTGCGCCCCCACGCGCCTCTCGTGCGTGCCGCCTCGGCTCGTAGAATCGACGGCATCATGGCCTACCTCGACCACGCCGCCACCACCCCGATGCTTCCGGAGGCGGTGCGGGCGATGACTGACCAGCTCGCCGTCACCGGCAACGCCTCCTCCCTGCACGCCGCGGGTCGGCGCGCCCGCCGCACCGTGGAGGAGTCCCGTGAATCGCTCGCCGCGGCACTGGGTGCCCGCCCCAGCGAGGTCGTCTTCACGGCGGGCGGGACCGAGTCCGACAACCTTGCCGTCAAGGGCCTGTACTGGGCCCGCCGCGACGCCGACCCGGCCCGTACCCGGCTGCTCGCCAGCCCCGTCGAGCACCACGCGGTGCTCGACGCGGTGGACTGGCTCGCCACGCACGAGGGCGCGCGCGTGGAGTGGCTCCCCGTGGACGCCCACGGCCGGGTGAGCCCGGAGGCGCTGCGCGAGGCCATCGCCCGCGATCCGTCCGACGTGGCCCTGGCCACCGTGATGTGGGCCAACAACGAGATCGGCACGATCATGCCGGTCGCGGAACTGGCTGCGGTCGCGGCCGAGTTCGACGTACCGCTGCACGCCGACGCGGTGCAGGCGTTCGGCCAGGTCGAGCTGGACTTCGCGGCCTCGGGGCTGGCTGCGATGACGGTCACGGGGCACAAGATCGGCGGCCCGTACGGGATCGGCGCGCTGCTGCTCGGCCGGGCGTACGCGCCGGTGCCGCTGCTGCACGGCGGGGGCCAGGAGCGGCACGTGCGCTCGGGCACGCTGGACGTGCCGGCCATAGCGTCGTTCGCGGTCGCCAGCGAACTCGCTGCGGCTCGCCGCGAGGACTTCGCCCGCGAGGTCGGGGCGCTGCGGGACGCGCTCGTGGCGGCCGTCACCGAGGCAGTCCCGGACGCCGTGCTCGGCGGCGACCCGGACCCGGCGGGCCGGCTGCCCGCCAACGCGCACTTCTCGTTCCCCGGCTGTGAGGGCGACTCGCTGCTGCTGTTGCTCGACGCGCAGGGCATCGAGTGCTCCACGGGCTCCGCCTGCACGGCGGGCGTCGCCCAGCCCAGCCATGTGGTCCTCGCCACCGGCTCGTCCCCGGAACTCGCCCGCGGCACGCTCCGGTTCTCACTCGGCCACACCTCCACCAAGGCGGACGTGGAGGCGGTCGGCGCGGCCATCGGCCCCGCCGTCGCCCGGGCCCGCAGCGCCGGCCTGAGCTAACCAGCGGCCCGGGCGGGCAGCGCCGGCCACGGCGCCGCTCGGCCCGTCTGCTTCCGCCCGGCCCTCGGGTCTACAGGCCAGCACCGCGCCGTCCGGCCTCGCGCGCGGGGGCGGGGGCGACGGCCCTGCGGGGCGGGCCGCCCGGGGAACCGTTCTGGTGCGACGCCGCGAGTACGCCGCCGGGCGCCCCGTTCGCAGCGCCCGACCTCACCCGTGGCGCCCCGTACGGAGCGCCCGCCCCCACTGCCACTGCCCCGTGCCCCGTACGAGCGCTCAGCGCCCCGCATCTTCTGCCGGCGCTCCGTGCCCGGCGCTCCGCGGCGAGGTCCCGCACCCCGCGCCCCGTACGGAGCGCCGCCCTCCCCGCCCCGTGCCCGTCTCCCGCCCGCGCGCGGGCGCGGTGCTCCGTACGCGATGTCGCGCGAGGCGTTGCACCCGTCCCCCCGCCCGCTTCCCCGCCCGCGCGGGGGCGATGCTTCGGCGTGGTGGCAATCGTCGCGACGTACCACCTCGCACACCCGTACCCTGGAACGGCTATGACTGACTTCCCGGGCGCCCCCGATCCCTCCGCTCCGCGCGACGGCCGTCGCCTCCGTGTGCTCGCCGCCATGTCCGGCGGCGTCGACTCCGCCGTGGCCGCGGCGCGGGCCGTCGAAGCCGGCCACGAGGTGACCGGCGTGCACCTCGCGCTCTCCGCCAACCCGCAGTCGTTCCGCACCGGCGCGCGCGGCTGTTGCACCATCGAGGACTCCCGGGACGCGCGCCGCGCCGCCGACGTCATCGGCATCCCGTTCTACGTCTGGGACCTGGCGGAGCGGTTCCGTGCCGACGTGGTCGACGACTTCGTGGCCGAGTACGCGGCCGGCCGCACGCCCAACCCCTGCCTGCGCTGCAACGAGAAGATCAAGTTCGCCGCCCTGCTGGACAAGGCGCTCGCGCTCGGCTTCGACGCCGTGTGCACGGGCCACTACGCCACCGTCGTCACCCGCGAGGACGGCGGCCGGGAGCTGCACCGCGCCACCGACCTCGCCAAGGACCAGAGCTACGTGCTCGGGGTCCTGGACGACCGGCAGCTCGCGCACGCGATGTTCCCGCTCGGTGACACCCGCACCACCAAGGACGAGATCCGCGCGGAGGCGGAGCGGCGCGGGCTCGCGGTGGCCAAGAAGCCCGACAGCCACGACATCTGCTTCATCGCCGACGGCGACACCCAGGGCTTCCTGGCCAAGCGACTGGGCACGGCGCAGGGCGACATCGTCGACGAGGACGGCACGAAGCTGGGCAGCCACGACGGCGCGTACGGCTTCACCATCGGCCAGCGCAAGGGGCTGCGGCTCGGCGTCCCCGCCGCCGACGGCAAGCCGCGCTACGTGCTCGACATCTCCCCGGTGAACAACACCGTCACGGTGGGCCCTGCCGACGCGCTCGACATCGTCGCGCTCACCGCCATCAAGCCCCGCTGGTGCGGCACCCCGCCGTCCGCCCCCGGCACGTACACGGCGCAGCTCCGCGCGCACGGCAGCGAGACGCCGGTCGCGGCGGAACTGGTGGACGACGCGCTGGAGGTGCGGTTCACGGAGCCGGTACGGGGCGTGGCGCCGGGGCAGGCGATCGTGCTGTACGACGGCACGCGCGTGGTGGGCTCGGCCACCATCGCCCGCACGGAGCGCCGGGAGCGGGCCACGGCCGGGCCGGCCTGAGACCAGAGCCCGACTGTGGGGCCCGGGCTGCGCCCCGTGTTTCGTGCGTGCCGTGTTTCGTGCGTACGCCCCGGAGCGCAGCCGACGGCGGCCGGCCGAGCCGCGCAA
Organism: Streptomyces sp. 796.1; assembly: GCF_047525675.1. Taxonomy (NCBI): domain Bacteria; kingdom Bacillati; phylum Actinomycetota; class Actinomycetes; order Kitasatosporales; family Streptomycetaceae; genus Streptomyces; species Streptomyces sp. 796.1. The sequence goes on from NZ_JBLIWA010000039.1 coordinate 49,315, forward strand.
CTGGCCGAGGCGTAGATCCGGGCACGCAACAGAGGGACGCGCGGGCGCCGGCCGGGCGGCCACGGGGCGGTCGGGTCGGCCTCTCGTACAGTGACGCGTATGAACATCTGTGTCTTCTGCTCCGCCGCCGACCTCGACGAACGCTATGTCGCACCAGCCCGCGAGTTCGCCGAGATCATCGGCAAGGGCGGGCACACCATGGTGTGGGGCGGGTCGGAGGCCGGCCTGATGAAGGTGATGGCAGACGGTGTGCAGCAGCACGGCGGGCGGCTGGTCGGCGTCTCCGTGGAGTTCCTCCGGGACAAGGCGCGGCAGGACGCCGACGAGATGCTGATCACCAAGGACCTGGCCGAGCGCAAGGCGCAGTTGCTTGCCCGCGCCGACGCGATCGTGATCATGGTGGGCGGCACCGGCACGCTGGACGAGGCGACGGAGATCCTGGAGCTCAAGAAGCACGGGCTGCACACCAAGCCGGTCGTCCTGCTCAACGCGGCGGGCTTCTACGACGGACTCAAGCAGCAGTTCCAGCGGATGGAGAAGGAAGGCTTCCTGCCGATCCCGCTCACCGACCTGGTCTTCTTCGCCGAGGACGGGGTGGGCGCGCTGGCCTATCTGGAGGAGCAGGCGGGCCTGGTGGCGTGAGGCGCCCCGCGCGCCGGCGCCGTGCTTCCAGCCCCCGTATCCGCCCCGTGCCCGCCCGGCCCCTGGCGCCCCGGCGGTCCGCCCGCCGTCGTTAGGATCGCCCCATGGCTACGCATCTGATCACTGGGGCAGGCTCCGGCATCGGGACCGTCGTCGCGGAGCGGCTGTGTGCCCGCGGCGACGAACTGTGGCTGTTGGCGCGCGACGCCGGCCGGGCGAAGCAGCTCGCGGAGCGGTTCCCCGGGGCCAGGACGCTCGTCGGCGACCTCGCCGAGCCGGAGCGGCTGTCCTGGGCGTTCGGCCACCAGCAGGTGCCCGAGCGGCTCGATTCGCTGCTGCACGTCGCCGGCATCGTGGAGCTCGGTACGGTCGGCGAGCTGACGCCGAAGGCGTGGAACCAGCAGCTCGCCGCCAACCTCGTCTCCCCGGCCGAGCTCACCCGCCTGCTGCTGCCGCAGCTCCGGCTGGCCAAGGGGCACGTCGTGTTCATCAACTCGGGCGCGGGCCTGCGCACCAACGCCGAGTGGGGCGCGTACGCCGCGAGCAAGCACGGCCTCAAGGCGCTCGCCGACGCCCTGCGCTGGGAGGAGAGCGGCAACGGCCTGCGCGTGACCACCGTCTACCCCGGCCGCACCGCGACGCCCATGCAGGTCAAGGTTCACCAGCAGGAGGGCAAGGAGTACGACCCCGAGCGCTGGATGACCCCGGAGTCCGTGGCCACCACCGTGCTCACGGCCCTGGACCTGCCCCGCGACGCGGAGATCACCGACCTTTCGGTACGTCCTGTCGGCTGATGCGCCTGGCCGGTGCGGGCGGCTGATGCAGCCGACGCCCGGTGGCCGGGGGAGTGGCCGCGGTTGCGGCGCTGGCGGGGTGGGGGGCATCTGACCGTACGACGTACTGCCTACGCGTGCGCGCGCACGCGTAGGCGGCCATTCCAGCGGGCTGTCGTTCCGCGGACGGCTCACCCGGTAGCGGGTGCGATGTGTCTGGTCGGGGCCGGGCCGGGTGGAGAGTGGTGCGGCTCGGAGGGCGGTGGGCGCGGGGCGCGGGGCCGTACGCTCCGTGGCGCGCTGACCGGCGCGTTGAGGCGGGCCCCGGCCTCGCGGGCAGCGCACCCGGGGCGACCGGATCGCGGGGCGCTCGCCGCGGTGCCGGTGCGCGATCGTGCTGGGACCTGGAGCCCGCCCGGCCCCGGCCGCCGCTCCGTGCAGGCCGCGCGTCTCATGGTGCGGGAAGCGGCCCGGAAGCCGCCGGGAACGGTGGGCCGGCGACGTACGCTGGCCGGGTGAGCAGCAGCAGAGCGGTACTGGGCGCGCAGACAGGGCCGGGTGCACCCGCAGCCCAGGCGGGGTGCGGCATCAGGGAGATCCGGGGCCTCGTCACGGAGCTCACCCGGCGCATGGACGCGCACCGACGGAGCCGGATCGCCGAACTCGACCTCACCCCGACCCAGGCGAAGGCGCTGGAGGAGCTCGGCGAACCGCGGACGGCGCGCGAGTTGGCAGCCGTGATGTGCTGCGAGCCGCCCAACGTCACCTACGTGATCGACAAGATGGAGAAGCAGGGCCTCGTGCTGCGCCGCCCCGATCCCCGCGACCGGCGCGCCAAGCAACTCGTACTGACCGACGCGGGGCGCGAGTTGCGGCTCGACCTCCTGGAGCGCATGGGCCAGGACAGCCCCCTGGACCACCTGACCCACGAGGCGCGCCGGGAACTGCGCACCCACCTGCTCCGTGCGTTGGACCGCGCCGAGTAACCCACCGCGCGCGACGGGACGCCACACGGCAGTGCCGCGGCGCGGAGTGGCCGTTGCGTGGAGCGGCTGCGACCCTTTGGTGCTCCGTGCTCCGTGCTCCGTGCTCCGTGCCCGGCCCCGCGGCGCTCCGTCCTCCGTGCAGCGGAGCCCGTGCGTGCGCGTCGTTGGGCGTGGCCCCGTAGGGCCCCGTCGGCGCGTGGGGCGGGTCGGCTGCCGGCTCGGCGCTCCGTGCAACAAGGGCAAGGCCCGCGGATCCTCGTGCTCCGTTCCCCGCTCGCCCCGTCGCCCGTACGTACCGCCCACTTGCTCTGCCGCCCGATCCACCCCGCGCCGCGTCGCGGTCGCTCCGTTGCGGTCGTTCCGACGGGTTCGCCCTCCCCGTCCGTCCTGAGGCGCTGTTCATGAACGAGCAAAGTTATAGCTGTCACTATTGTTGGCTACTTGGTTACAGCTATAACTTCGACGCATGATCAAGCAGACCACACCGCGGCGCGGCGGTGCGCAACTGTTCGCGCTCGCCCTGGGGTTCGTGATGGCGACCCTGGACGTCACCGTCATGAACGTGGCGGGGCCGCAGTTGCGGAGCGGCCTCGATCTGTCCCTGGCCGGGCTCACCTGGGTCGTCGACGGGTACGTGCTCGTCTTCGCGGCGCTGTTGCTGCTGGCTGGTTCGCTCGCGGGGCGGTACGGGGCGCTGCGGGTCTACCTGCTGGGCCTGGCGCTGTTCACGGCCGCATCGCTGGTCTGTGCGCTGGCACCGAACGCCGCCGTGCTCGTCGCCGGACGGCTGGCGCAGGGAGCCGGGGCCGCGCTGTTCATGCCGAGTTCGCTGACGCTGTTGCTCAACGCCTTCCCGGAGCCGACGCGGCGCGCCCGGGTGCTCGGACTCTGGTCGGCGATCATCTCGACGGCGGCCGGCCTCGGCCCCGCGATCGGCGGCGTGCTGGTCGGCGCGTTCGGATGGCGCAGTATCTTCCTGATCAACCTTCCGATCGGTGTCGTGGGGCTGCTGCTGGCCCGGCGCGTGGTGGCCCCGGTGCCCGGCCGGCGTGCGCCGCTCGGGGCGTCCGGCCACGCACTCGGCCTCCTCGCGCTCGCCGCCCTCGCCTTCGGGCTGATCGAGGGCCCCGAGGCCGGCTGGACCGCGGCCCCGGTGCTCGTCGGCTTCGGCGTGGCCGTGGTGGCCAGCGCCGCGTTCCTGGCGCGGGAGAAGCGCGCGGCCGTCCGCGTGCTGCCCGGCGAACTGTTCGCCCGACCCGCCTTCTCGGCCGCCAACCTCGTCGGATTCCTGTTCAACATGGGCTGCTATGGCGGGATGTTCATGCTCGGCCTGTTCCTCCAGAACGCCCGCGGCGCCAGCCCGATGACCGCCGGGCTGCAAATGCTGCCGACCCAACTCGTGTTCCTGTTGGGCAACCTGCTGTACGCCAGGCTGGGGCACCGGGTCGGCGACCGCAGGGCACTGGTCGGCTCCTTGGCCTTCACCGCGGCCGGCACGCTCGCCCTCGCCCTCACTGTCTCGCCCGGCATGCCCTACTGGGTGCTGGCCGTGGTGCTCTCGGTGGCCAACACGGGCCTCGGCGTGGCGTCCCCCGCGATGACGGGGGCGCTCATGGGCGCGGCCGGGCGCGAGCACGCCCACATCGCCAGCGCCACGCTCAACGCCAACCGGCAGATCGGCACCCTGGTCGGCATCGCCGTGATGGGCGCCGTACTCGCCGGCGCGGGCGGTTGGTACGGCGGCGCCACGGCGTCCTTCGCCCTCGCCTCCGGTGCGTACCTGGTGGCGGCCCTCATCGCCTGGTACGGCCTACGGGGCGCGGCGCGCGAGGCGGAGGAGCAGCAGGGCGCCACCGGCCCGCACCCGGACGGTGCCACCGGGCCGGACCGGGACGGGCCACCGGCCGCCCCGCAGCAGCAGGCGCGCGAGCAGGCCCGGGTGCGCCCCGGAGCGTAGCGAGCGCGATCAGGAGCGCCCGCCCCGACCTCAGCCCCCACCGGAGCCACCCGCCACAGCCCACCGCGCCCCGGAGCGCACGGCCGCTGCTTCCGCTGCCACGCGGCACGCATACGTCGCCCGGGTGAGCCTGCCGCGACGGGGCGAGGCGGGCGCATCGCGAGCGGGGAGTGCCGGCTGCGGGAGCGCCCGCGCCCTCGTCGCCGCACCCCACTACGGCCGCGCCCCCGCGCGTAGGTGCGTCCGGTCCGCGCGCCGTCTGGAGCCCCGCGGGGCGTGGTGCCGCGGTACGGAGCCGGCGGACGGCCCCGGGGCGCTGGGGGCCGTTGCGGTGTGGGTCGGCGCGACCCCGCGCGGCGCGCCTCGTACGCTTCCTGCGTGAGTGTGAGCGAGAACGACGAGATGGGCTGGGGCGCGGGCGCCGCCACCGGCATCGGTTCGATGCCGGGCGGGGACGCGCGGGAGGCGGCCAAGACCGTCACCGGGTCGCTGGAGCGGTTGCCGTACCTGCCTGAACTGCCCGCACGGGGCCCCGGTGCGGACATGATCGGGCGCACCGCCGGAATGCTCGTCGAGCTCTACGCGCGCGTGGAGCCCAGTGGCTGGCGGATCGGGGACCGGCCGGGGCGGGACACCCGGCGGGCCACGTCCTGGCTCGGTGAGGACCTGGACGCCCTGGAGGAGTACACCCAGGGGTACACCGGCACGCTGAAGGTGTCGGCCGTCGGGCCCTGGACCCTGGCCGCCGCGCTGGAACTGCGCGGCGGCGAGGCCATGCTCAGCGACCCCGGAGCCTGCCGTGACCTGGCCGGTTCGCTGGCCGAAGGGCTGCGCGGGCACCTCGCAGACGTGCGCCGCAGGGTGCCGGGCGCGCGGTTGGTGCTGCAACTCGACGAGCCCTCGCTCGGCGCCGTACTGACCGGCCGGGTCCGCTCGGCCAGCGGCTACCGCACCCACCCCGCGATCGACCGGGCCGTGGTGGAGGGAACGCTGCGCGAGGTGTTCGCGGTCAACGAGGGGCCGGTGGTGGTGCACTGCTGCGCGCCGCAGGTGCCGTTCGCCCTGCTGCACCGGGCCGGGGCCGCGGGCGTCTCCTTCGACTTCTCCCTCCTCACGGAGCGTGAGGACGAGGCGCTCGGCGTCGCGGTCGAGGGCGGGCTGACGCTGTTCGCCGGCGTCGTGCCGGGCACGGACCCGCAATCGGGGGCATTGTCAGACCCTGCCGGTAGCGTCATGGGTGTCAGGACGCTGTGGCGCAGGTTGGGGCTGGCGCCGGGGACCCTTGCCGGGTCCGTGGTGGTCACCCCGTCCTGCGGTCTCGCGGGTGCCTCGCCGAGGTATGCGCGGGCCGCGCTCGCCCACTGCGTCCGGGCGGCGACATCACTCGTGGACAACCCTGAGTGAGGGCGCGCCCGCCCCGCGGTGCGGTGATCCGCGGGGCGTTGGACGGATGAGGTTACGGAGGTCGAGACGGTGGCTGGCGAAACGGTGGCCGGAGGCGAGAGCCCGGCGCAGGACACGGCGGACGGCGGACGCCCGGCGATGCCCGCCGAGGCGCGCTCCGAGGTGCCATCCGAGGCCCGGGAGCGGCATCAACTCCTGGCCGAGCAGATCGAGGAACACCGCTTCCGGTACTACGTGAAGGACGCTCCCGTCGTCAGCGACGCGGAGTTCGACAAGCTGCTGCGTTCGCTGGAAGCGCTGGAGGAGGAGCACCCGCAACTGCGGACGCCCGACTCGCCGACCCAGAAGGTCGCCGGCGCGTACGAGACGGAGTTCACCGAGGTCGAGCACCGGGAGCGGATGCTCAGCCTGGACAACGCCTTCGACGAGGAGGAGCTGGCCACCTGGACCGACCGCATCGCCAAGGACGTCGGCGACGGCACCCCGTACCACTTCCTGTGCGAGCTGAAGGTCGACGGCCTCGCGGTCAACCTCACCTACGAGCAGGGCCGGCTGACCCGCGCCGCCACCCGCGGCGACGGACGCACCGGCGAGGACATCACGCCCAACGTGCGCACCATCGCCGAGATCCCCGACCGGCTGCACGGCGATGACGTGCCCGCCCTGGTCGAGGTGCGCGGCGAGGTCTTCATCCCGATGGAGCGCTTCGAGGAGCTCAACGCCGGCCTGGTGGAGGCGGGCAAGGCACCGTTCGCCAACCCGCGGAACGCGGCGGCCGGATCGCTGCGGCAGAAGGACCCCAAGGTCACCGCCAGCCGACCGCTGCACATGGTGGTGCACGGCATCGGCGCCCGCGAGGGGTTCGACATCGACTGTCAGTCCCATGCGTACGCACTGCTCCACGGATGGGGCCTGCCGACCTCCGACCACAACGAGGTGGTCGCTACGCCAGCCGACGTACGGGCCTTCATCGCCCGCTACGGCGACCCCAAGGCGCGGCACTCGGTGGAGCACGAGATCGACGGCGTCGTCGTCAAGCTCGACGAGATCCCGCTCCAGGGCCGCCTCGGCTCCACCTCGCGGGCGCCGCGCTGGGCGATCGCCTGGAAGTACCCGCCCGAAGAGGTCAACACCAAGCTGGTGGACGTCCGGGTGGGCGTCGGCCGCACCGGGCGCGTCACGCCGTACGCGGTGGTCGAGCCGGTCACAGTGGCCGGATCCGAAGTGGAATTCGCCACGCTGCACAACCAGGACGTGGTCAAGGCCAAGGGCGTGCTCATCGGCGACACCGTGGTGCTCCGCAAGGCCGGCGACGTCATTCCGGAGATCCTCGGCCCGGTCGTGGACCTGCGGGACGGCAGCGAGCGGGCGTTCGTCATGCCGGCCGAGTGCCCCGACTGCGGCACCGCGCTCCAGCCGATGAAGGAAGGCGACATCGACCTGCGCTGCCCCAACGCGCAGTACTGCCCGGCCCAGATCCGAGAACGCATCTTCTATCTCGCCGGCCGCAAGAGCCTGGACATCGAGCACCTGGGCTATGTGGCAGCCGCCGCACTGACCCAGCCGCTGGAGCCCGAAGAACCCCCGCTGCGCAACGAGGGAGACCTCTTCAACCTCGACATCGACGCCCTGTTGCCCATTCGCTCCCCGGTCCTCGACCCGGACAGCGGGCTGCCCAAGCGCGACCCGGAAACCGGCGAGGAAAAGATCGTCACCTTCTTCGCCAACCAGAAGGGCGAGCCGAAGAAGAACGCGCTCGCCATGTTGGAGAACATCCAGGCCGCCCGGGAACGCCCGTTGGCCCGCATCATCACCGGACTGTCCATCCGGCACGTCGGACCGGTGGCGGCCGAGGCGCTGGCCCGTGAATTCCGTTCGCTGGACCGCATCGCGGAGGCCAGCGAAGAGGAACTGGCGGCGGTCGAAGGCGTCGGTGGGATCATCGCCACGTCGGTGAAGCAGTGGTTCGCCGAGGAGTGGCACCGGGAAATCGTAGAGAAATGGCGGGCCGCGGGGGTGCGTTTCGAGGAGGAGGCCGGCGAGGATGAAGGTCCCAGACCACTTGCCGGGCTCACCGTCGTCGTCACGGGAACGCTCCAGTCGTATACCCGCGATGGCGCGAAAGCGGCCCTACAGAACCAGGGGGCAAAGGTGACCGGGTCGGTTTCCAAGAAGACGCATTTCGTCGTCGTCGGCGACAACCCCGGCAGCAAGTACGACAAGGCCATGCAATTGAAGGTGCCGGTGTTGGACGATCAGGGCTTCGGCGTGCTGCTCGGTCAGGGACCCGATGCCGCCCGTGAGGTTGCGCTCACACCACCAGAAGAGACGGAATAGTTCAAAGGCGTTCTAGGAGTGGTCTTGCGATAGTCAGCGGGCATCACTCTTATAGCGCATATCAGATGGTTACGGAGAGCGCGGGCGCATTCGGGCAACCGCAGACGATCGCTGCTCCTCGTAGCCTGGTGCGGCCTACTGTTGAGATGTGCGCCTGCCGTGGCGCGGGCACCGCCGGCTGTGAGAGGGACGGGTATGAAACCGACCGACAGCGCCGCCCCAGTGTCGCGGCTGTGCCGGATCGCTCTGCCCGGATTACCGGTAGCGGTCGTCGCACTGGCCGCCATCGCGCTGGGGGTCGGCGTCTTCCGCGTACTGAGGACCGATACGGCGCTCTTCCCGAGCGGCACCGTCGGCTGGTCGCTCGCCGTGCTGACCGGGGCGATCGTCGGCCACCTGGTGGCGCTCGGGCGCGACCGCTGGTGGGGCGGCACCGGGTCCGGTGCCGCCCTGACCCTGGCCGCCCTGCTGCTGTACGGATGGCTGCCTGCGGTCGTCATCAGCCTGGCCGTCGTCGTCCTGGTCGGCGCGGCCCGGCGGCACCGCTGGCGACAGGCCCTGCTGCACGGCGCCGTGGACATCCTCGGCATCGGCGCCGCCGGCCTTGCCCTGGCGGCGCTCGGCACCATCCCCTCGGTGGAGCACCCCTGGCGCCCCGCCGCGTGGAACCTGTACGTCATCCCGCAGATCGCCCTGGTCGCCTTCGCCTACCTGCTGGTGACCCGGGCCCTGCACTGGTACACGATGGCCCCGCGCGGCGGCGGCCTGCGCACCGTCGTGCGGACCGCCATCGTCCGCCAGGCGCTGGTCGGCATCGCGCTGCTGGGGATCGCGCCGCTCATCGTCGTCGTCGGCGTGCACACCCCCATGCTGCTGCCGCTGTTCGCCGTGCCGCTGATAGCGCTGGACTCCACGCTGTGGATCGCCCGGGTGCGCGCCGAGGAGCAACTGCGCGACCCGCTCACCGGCCTGCCCAACCGCCAATGGCTCCTGGAGCGCACCTGGTCGGCGCTGGACGAGGCCGAGCGGGCCGGCACCCGGTCGGCCCTGGTCCTCATCGACCTCGACCGGTTCCGCTCCGTCAACGACACCCTGGGCCACCTCGCCGGCGACCGGCTGCTGTTGCAGATCGCCGAGCGGCTGCGGCTCGCGCTGCCGCGCGGCGCGGAGGTGGCGCGGCTCGGCGGCGACGAGTTCGCCGTACTGCTGCCCACCGCCGACTCCCTGACCAGCGCCCAGCGCGCCGCCCGCTCGCTGATCGCCGCTCTCGGCTCACCGCTCGACCTGGACGGGCTGACCCTGGTCCTGGAGGCCAGCGCCGGCGTCGCCGTCTTCCCCGACCACGCCATCGACGCGGAGGGCCTGCTGCGCCGCGCGGACGTCGCGATGTACCAGGCCAAGCGGGACCGCAGCGGCACGGAGGTGTACGAGGCGCGCCGCGACGGCAACACGCCCGACCGGCTCGGCCTCCTCGGTGACCTGCGCCGCGCCCTGGACGCCGGCGACGTGGAGCTGCACTACCAGCCCAAGGTCGGCTTCGACGGGCACGTCGCCGGGCTTGAGGCGCTGGTGCGCTGGGTGCACCCGGACCGAGGGAAGGTGCCACCGGACGAGTTCATCGCGATGGCCGAGAGCTCGGGCCTGATGCCGAAGCTGACGGAGTACGTGTTGGAGACGGCGCTCGGCCAGGTCGCCGAGTGGCGGGCGGCGGGCCTCGACGTGCCGGTCGCGGTGAACGTCTCCCCGCGCGACGTGCACACCCCCGGCTTCGCCGGCGCGGTCGCCGCCCGGCTGGCCAGGCACGGCGTGCCGCCGGGGGCGCTGCAACTGGAGATAACCGAGCACGTCCTGTTGGAGGACCCGCAGCGGGCCGCCGACACCATGGCCGGGCTGACCGGGCACGGGGTCAAGATGTCGCTGGACGACTTCGGCACCGGCTACTCCTCGCTGGTCCACCTGCGCCGGCTGCCGGTGAGCGAGTTGAAGATCGACCGGTCGTTCGTGGCCCGTCTGGTGGTGGACAACGAGGACGCGGAGATCGTCCGCTGCACCCTCGACCTCGCCCACTCGCTGGGGCTGCTGGTCGTCGCGGAGGGTGTGGAGGACGACGAGACCTGGGAGCGGCTGCGCGACCTGGGCTGCGACGCGGTGCAGGGGTGGCTGGTCGCCGCGGCGATGCCGCCCGAGGAGACGACGGCCTGGCTCAAGCTCCGGGGCAAGAGCGGCTGGCAGCGCGAGGCCGAGCGGGCCCAGGTGCGGCCGGCGCCGACGGCGGAACCTGTCGTGCCGGCGCCGGCCGAGGAGAAGGCTCCCGCCGCGACGGTGGGCAAGGAAGCGGACCAGCCGGTGACATAGCCGTCACATCGGTTGTTGCCGCAACGTTTTGCCTGGGGTCGGTGGCCGGGCAGGTCCACCGACCCCAGCGGCCGGCACCCGCAACGGTCCCACGCAGGGCCGGCCACGGGTCTGCTCACGGGCCCCGCCCCCGCCTGCCGCCCAGCGGCGCGTGCAGGGACGGGCAGGGGCGCCCCGGCCGGCGGGGCGGAGGCGTCGCTAGCGCGGGATGAGGCGCTCGACCAGTTCCGGGACCCACTCCACGTACTCGATCTCGGCTCCGTCGGCGTGGCGGGCGTAGAGGAAGCGTCCGGTGGGGCTGGGGGTGACGGGCGTGGTGAGCGTGGCACCGGCGGCGGCGAGGGTCGCCCGGCACGCGTCGAGGTCCGCGACGACCACGGTGGCCGAGGCGTGCGCGTACTTCGCACGCTCGTCGGCCGGCCCGGCGATGACGAGGAAGTCGCCTATGGCAGCCAGTTCGACGGCCTCGAAGCCGAGCCGCAGATCGGGTTCGGCGCCGGTCAACTCGCGCAACAGCGGCAGCGCGCGGTCGAGGTCGTCCGTCCACAGCCGGGCGTACGTCTTGAGGATGCTCATGGGTCTCCCCGTCCTGGTCGACCGCGCCCACGGCAGGTGGGCGACGGCGACCGTTCACGATCACGTGCGGTCGGTTGAAACGCTAGGGACGTATGTTCTGACGTGGAAGAACGCACTTTTTGGTGAGAGGGGCACGCCTTGGGAACCGAGTACGCCCGCGGCCCGGACCGCGGCGTCGGCAGCACCGCCCCCGCCCACAGTCACGCCCATCCGTGCGCCGACTTCACCCACGCCCAGCCGCGCACCGCCCCCGCCCACCCCGATGCCACCGAAGCCGACCGCACCCCCGTCGACTCCCGGCACGGCGGCCCCCTCCGCGCCGACCTCGCGCGCGTGGAGCCGAGGTGCGCCGACCGTCCGCAGGGCGATCCGGGGCACGGCGATCCGGGGTGCGGCGATCCGGGGCGCGGCGATCCGCACCGGGCCGGCTCGCTGGCGCGCGAGATCTTGGGCGCGGTGGCCAACAAGTGGGCGCTACTGGTCATCAACGCGCTGGGCGAGCGGACGCTGCGCTTCACCGAGGTGCACGCCGAGGTGGACGGCATCAGCCACAAGATGCTCACCCAGACCCTGCGCCACCTGGAACGCGACGGCGTGGTGCACCGGACGGTGTACCCGTCGGTGCCGCCCCGGGTGGAGTACCGGCTCACCGCGCCAGGCCAGGCGCTGCGGGCGACGGTCAACGGCATGTGCGCCTGGACCCGCCACTACCTGGACGAGATCGAAACGGCGCGCCACCGTTTCGACGCCGGACCCGGCCCGGAGCAGGGTGCCCGCACGGCGACGGGCTGATGCACGGCCGGGGCGGCGTGTGCCGTGCTCCTCTGCGCCCCGTACGGTGCGAGGCTTCCGTGCTCCGTACGGTGCGAGGCTTCCGTGCTCCGTACGGTGCGAGGCTTCCGTGCCCCGTGCCCCGTGCCCCGTGCCCCGTGGCTCCGTGCCCCGTGGGACCCGTACGGCCGACTGCGAGCCGCCCGTGCTCCGCGCCCCATACGCGCAGCCCCGTGCTCCGTGCGGCGAGGCGCCCCGCGCCCCATACGGTCCGCAATCCCGCCCCTGGGGTGATCGCCCCGCCCACCGTTGCCTGGTCGTCGCGCGCGCCCGCGCGCGCAGGTCCCGTGCCCCGTACGAGGCAGAGCTACCCCACTCCGTCGTGCCCGGTCCCCACCCGTCTCCGGGGGCAGCCGCAAGGCCCGGCCCCGCCCCGTACGGCCCCCGTACGCGTGCCCACGCCCACCGCTCGCGCAGTCGCCCGTTCCGGGGCTGACGCGGTCGTGAGGGGGGCCGCGCGGGTGGGGCGGCGGGAAGCGCTTCGTCGGGGGCGGGGCGTGGCGCATAGGATTGGGCGGGCGTCACGGCTCGGCGTGCGGGGCGCTCTCGGCCCCGTACCGCTGGTTCCGGCCCGCGATGCCGGCCCGGACCCGAGTCGGAACCCGGACGCCGCAGACCCACGAACCCAGCCAAGCCAAGAACCGAAGCCCAGAACCCAAGCCAAGAACCCAGAGGATCGCTGCATGCCTGGCATCACGCGCGAGGAGGTCGCCCACCTCGCTCGGCTGTCGCGTCTTGAGCTGAAGGACGAAGAGCTCGACCACTTCGCCGAACAGCTCGACGTGATCATCGGCGCGGTCGCCCGCGTTTCCGATGTCGCCTCCGAGGACGTCCCCCCGACCTCCCACCCGCTGCCGCTGACCAACGTCATGCGGCCGGACGAGGTCCGCCCGTCGCTGACCCCGCAGGAGGCGCTGTCCGGCGCCCCGGCGCAGGAGCAGCAGCGTTTCAAGGTTCCGCAGATCCTGGGGGAGGAGTGACCGCCGTGCCGGGTACCACCGAATTGATCAAGCTCACGGCGGCCGAGACCGCCGCCAAGATCGCCGCGGGCGAGGTGACCGCGGTGCAGGTCACCGAGGCCCACCTGGCCCGGATCGCCGCGGTCGACGAGAAGGTGCACGCCTTCCTGCACGTGGACCGCGAGGGCGCGCTCGCCCAGGCCCGCGCCGTGGACGAGAAGCGTGCCCGGGGCGAGGAGTTGGGCCCGCTCGCCGGCGTGCCGCTGGCGCTGAAGGACATCTTCACCACCAAGGGCGTGCCGACCACCGTCGGTTCCAAGATCCTTGAGGGCTGGATCCCGCCGTACGACGCCACGCTCACGCAGCGGCTGAAGGCCGCCGACGTGGTCATCCTCGGCAAGACCAACATGGACGAGTTCGCCATGGGCTCGTCCACCGAGAACAGCGCGTACGGGCCGACCGGCAACCCGTGGGACCTGACCCGCATCCCCGGCGGCTCCGGTGGCGGCTCGTCCGCCGCGCTCGCCTCGTACCAGGCGCCGCTCGCGATCGGCACCGACACCGGTGGTTCGATCCGGCAGCCCGCGGCCGTCACCGGCACCGTCGGCGTCAAGCCGACCTACGGCGCCGTCTCGCGCTACGGCATGGTGGCCTTCTCCTCCTCGCTCGACCAGGGCGGCCCGTGCGCCCGTACGGTGCTGGACGCCGCCCTGCTGCACGAGGTCATCGCCGGCCACGACCCGCTGGACTCCACCTCCATCGACGCCCCGGTGCCGTCCGTGGTGGCGGCTGCCCGCGAGGCGGACGTGCGCGGGCTGCGCGTGGGCGTGGTGAAGGAGTTCGGCGGCGAGGGCTACCAGGCCGGCGTGATGCAGCGCTTCAACGAGTCCGTGGAGCTGCTGCGCGAACTCGGTGCCGAGGTCGTCGAGGTCTCCTGCCCGTCCTTCGACCGGGCGCTGGCCGCGTACTACCTGATCGCGCCCTCCGAGTGCTCCTCCAACCTGGCCCGCTTCGATGCCATGCGCTACGGCCTGCGCGTCGGTGACGACGGGACCCGCTCGGCCGAGGACGTCACCGCGCTGACCCGCGAGGCCGGCTTCGGCGACGAGGTCAAGCGCCGCATCATGCTCGGCACCTACGCCCTCTCATCGGGCTACTACGACGCGTACTACGGCTCCGCGCAGAAGGTCCGTACGCTCATCACGCGCGACTTCGAGCGCGCCTTCGCCACCGTCGACGTGCTGGTCTCGCCGACCACGCCGACCACCGCCTTCCCGATCGGGGAGCGCGCGGACGACCCGATGGCGATGTACCTGGCCGACCTGTGCACCATCCCGGCCAACCTGGCGGGGAACGCCGCCATGTCGCTGCCCTGCGGCCTCGCGCCGGAGGACGGGCTGCCGGTCGGGCTCCAGATCATCGCGCCCGCCATGGCCGACGACCGGCTCTACCGGGTCGGCGCGGCCGTCGAGGCGGCGTTCGTCGAGCGCTGGGGCCACCGTCTGCTGGAGGAGGCGCCGTCGTTGTGAGCGCCAACCCCGTGAGTGTCGCGCGCACGCCCGCCGGGCCGCGCCCGACTACGACATCCGCCCCGCTGCACCCTGCGGGCGGGGAAGCGAAGAGGAGCAGCCTGTGAGTGGCAAGCTGGAGAAGGCCAAGGGGTTCAAGAAGTCCAAGCCCGGCCTCTACCTTTCCATCGGTACGACGCTGTTCGGCGCGGTGAGCGTCATCAAGCAGGGCAAGAAGGCCCGCGTCGACAACGACACGCTGCAACTCGTGGACGCCGTGGTCTCCGCCGCGGCCATCGCCACCGGTGTCGCCCTGCTCTTCCGTGAGCTCAAGCGGCTCGGCGACGACGACGTCCTGCTGGGCTGAGAGGTTAGTTTTCCGTGACCGTCACTGAACTGGTGTCGTACGAGGACGCGCTGGCCACCTACGACCCCGTCATGGGGCTTGAGGTGCACGTGGAACTCGGCACCAAGACCAAGATGTTCTGCGGGTGCTCCACCACCCTGGGTGCCGAGCCGAACGCGCAGACCTGCCCCACCTGTCTCGGCCTGCCCGGCTCGCTGCCGGTGGTCAACGCCGTCGGCGTCGAGTCCGCCATCAAGATCGGCCTCGCCCTGCACTGCGAGATCGCCGAATGGTGCCGCTTTGCCCGGAAGAACTACTTCTATCCGGACATGCCGAAGAACTTCCAGACCTCGCAGTACGACGAGCCGATCGCCTTCAACGGCTACCTGGACGTCCAACTGGAGGACGGGGAGGTCTTCCGGGTCGAGATCGAGCGCGCCCACATGGAGGAGGACACCGGCAAGTCCACCCACGTGGGCGGCGCCACCGGCCGCATCCACGGCGCCTCGCACTCGCTGCTCGACTACAACCGGGCCGGCATCCCGCTCATCGAGATCGTCACCAAGCCGATCGTCGGAGCGGGCGAGCGCGCGCCCGAGGTCGCCAAGGCGTACGTCGCCGAGCTGCGCGAGCTGATCAAGGCGCTCGGCGTCTCCGAGGCCCGGATGGAAATGGGCCAGATGCGGTGTGACGTCAACCTCTCGCTGCGCCCCAAGGGCGTCGAGAAGTTCGGCACCCGCTCGGAGACCAAGAACGTCAACTCGCTGCGCTCCGTCGAGCGCGCCGCCCGCTTCGAGATCCAGCGGCACGCCGCGGTGCTCTCCGGCGGCGGCACGATCGTGCAGGAGACCCGCCACTTCCACGAGGAGGACGGGTCCACCACGGCCGGCCGGATCAAGGAGGAGGCCGAGGACTACCGGTACTTCCCCGAGCCCGACCTGGTGCCGGTGGCGCCGGCCCGCGAGTGGGTCGAGGAGCTGCGCGCCGGCCTGCCCGAGCTGCCGCGGGTGCGCCGCAACCGGCTGCGCGAGGAGTGGGGCATCTCCGAGCACGAGATGCAGTCGGTCCTCAACGCGGGCGTCATCGACCTGATCACCGCCACCATCGAGGCGGGTGCCGACGCGGCGTCGGCCCGCAAGTGGTGGATGGGCGAGCTGGCCCGGCGTGCCAACGAGGACGGCATCGACCCGGCCGCGCTGCCGATCACCCCGGCCCAGGTGGCCCGGGTCGCGGCGCTGGTCGCCGAGGGCGCGCTCAACGACAAGCTGGCCCGCCAGGTCATCGAGGGCGTGCTCGCGGGCGAGGGCGACCCGGACGCGGTCGTCGACAAGCGCGGCCTGAAGGTCGTCTCCGACGAGGGCGCGCTCGGCACCGCCGTGGACGAGGCCATCGCCGCCAACGCGGCCATCGCCGACAAGATCCGCGGTGGCAAGGTCGCCGCGGCGGGCGCGCTGGTGGGCGCCGTCATGAAGGCCACCCGCGGCCAGGCGGACGCGGCCCGGGTGCGCGAACTGATCCTGGAGCGGCTCGGCGTGACGGAGTAGCAACCGCCGCTGCCTGCGGGTGGCGTCCCGGATGCCTGTGTACGAGTGGCCCCGTCCTGGTGGACGGGGCCACTCGTGGTTCACGGGCCGTGCGTACGGGGCTGTGCGTACGGGTCGCTTCGCGCGCGAGGGCGTACGGGGCCGTGCGGTACGGGGCGGCACCGCGCGCGGGAGCGATAGGGGCGGCTTCGCGCGCGAGGGCGTACGCGTGGTGGTGGGCTCCGGGGTGGCCACCGGCCGGGCCGCTTCGCGCGCGGGTGCGTACGGCGCGCCGGGCGTGGCCCCGTGGCGCACCGACGCGGGCGGCCCGACGGGGCCCGCTACGGCACGCCGATGACGATCGCGAGCGGGCCGTTGCGCTCCGTCGGCTCGTCCGGGTCGCTGATGAGCTCCTGGCCCAGGTACAGCCGCCCGCGCGCGTAGTGGACCTGGCCGCCGGCCTCGAACGACGCCTCGGTGTCCCGTCCTTCGGGACCGTTGCGCAACAGCGGGGTCTTGCGGTGGCTGCGCGGGTCGATCCGCCAGACGGCGCCGCCGTCACCGCCCAGCGTCGTCTCCTGGTAGGCGAGGACGGAACCGTCCGCGTCCAGCCCCAGGACGCGCAGGTTCGCGTCGGGGGAGCCGGGCGTGCGCCCGGCCTCCTTGCCGGTACCGAGGGCGAGGGCGACGACCTCGTTCCTGGTGGCGGCGTCCACGTCCTGCTCCGTGGCGAGGAAGGCCGCGTCCGCGCCCTTGCTCACGGCCAGCCCCGTACAGCTCTCCACGACCGACGGCTGGCAGTCCACCTCGTACCGGTCGCCGCCCACCCCGATCGTGCTGCGCACGGTGGCGCGGGCGGCGCCGTCGTCGATGGCCAGCAGGTCGGTGACGCCGGTGGACTGCTTTCGCTCGTCCTCGATGCCGAGGACGAGCGGAGCGGTGGAGAGCACGTGCAGGTACTCGATGCCCTTGGCCACCTGGTACGTGGAGCGGACCTGCCGGGTCTTCGGGTCGAGCGTCTGAACGTCGACGGTGGGCGTGGAGATGTCGCCGCAGTGGCGCACCGCGACCAGTCCCGCCCCGCCGCCGTACCCCACGTCGCGGCACTCCGCGTCCTCCTCCGGCTTCCACAGCGCTGCCCCGTCGAGCGACCAGGCGGCCCCGCCGTCGGAGCCGCCCGCCGCGACGGTGCCGCCGCCCACGGTCACCTCGTCGAACATCACCCGGTGCCCGTACTCGCCGGTGACCTCGTGCTGCCAACGCAGGGTGCCCTGCCGCAGGTCGAGCAGCCCGATCTGCGTGCAGACCGGATTGTCCCGATCGCCGCCGTGGAACAGCACCGGGGTCAGCCCATCGGGCGTGACGTGCGGCGTGGTCCAACATATTTCGCCGCCCAATGATATTTCCCATTGCGCGGCGCCGCCCGCCAGTGGATATCCGGTGACCTTTTTGACGCCGGCCTTCACGAAGTGCCGGTCGGTCGTCCACAGGCCCTCCACCCTTACCGGGTCTTTCCCCACCTTCGGTGTCGGAATCTCGCTGAGAATACGGGCCTGCGGGGTCTTCTCCCCGTCGGCACCGGAAGAGGTGTCACCACTGGCGGCGAACCATATGCCACCGGCCACGAGTGCGATCGCGGCCAGGGCCCCGATGACGAGGGAGGCCGTACGGTTCCTGCGCCGCCGCCCGCCGCGACCTGTCCGGCCTTCGCCGCTGCCGAGGGGGTCGCCGGGGGCGCCCGCCGGGGCCGGAGTGGCGCCGGGATACGGAGCCGCGCTCGGGTACGGGGCTGCGCCCGGGGGCGGGGCGGCCGGGCCGGAGTACGGGGCTGCACCCGGGGGCGTGGCTGCGCCGGGCGGGGCTGCGTACGGGGCGTCGGGGTGCGGCGGCCCGGGCGGTGGCGGGTACCCGTAGCCGGCCGGCGGCTGTGGCGGCGGGCCCGGCGGAGGGGGCGGCTGGGTCATGGGTGTTCCCCTAGGTCGGACACGGTGTGCCGTACGCATTCCCCCCGCATGACCAGGGGCGGCCTGAAAACCCCAGGAAAAGAAGCGAATCGGAAAGGGTGTCCGTTATTTCTCGGTCAACTGGCAGTGCAATTGCGGGATTTCTTTCTACCATCCGCGACTGACAATGCCCGAAGCGCGCGAGCCGGGTTCGGGGGAATCGGGAGTAGTGGAGCCTCTTTCGGATGTTTTCGGAACGCCAGCGACAACGTTTTCTCGTTCTTGTATGGGAGTTAGGGGGGGCTCACGGGATAGGGGAGGGGGCGGAAGTAGAGGAGTGTGGGAAATGGGAAAAAGAGAAAAAGGGGGAAGGGGGAGGGAAAAGAGGGAAGGGGCGCGTATGGGGGAGTCGGCCGGGCGCCCTGCGCCGCCCCGCCCGCCGCCCTGCGCTCCGGGGCGTGGGGCGGGCGCTTGCGCGCCGCAGGGGAACTCTGTGGTTGCCCGATGGGCAACTGCCCTGGTGTGCCTTGGGTGGCGGCGCCGCTCGCCCATCTGCCGCGACCGGCTGCGGTCCCCCTGGGGCGGGGGTTGCCGGTCGGCTGGCTCGGCGGCCCGGGGCGGCTGGGCCGGTGGTCGGTCGCCGTACGTCGGGCCCCGTCCCGCCACCGTGGGGCCCGGCCGGGGCGGCTGCGCGCGTACGGGAGCCCGGGCGGGCGAGGCCGGCCGCTGCGCGCGGGCGTCGGCGTGGGCGTGGCGCAGTACGGGGCGGGCGAGGACGGGGCGGTACGGAGCCGGTTGGTGGGGCTCAGCCGTTGCGCTGTCCGCCGAAGAGCACGTCGTGCTCCCAGGCGTGCCGGGGCTGACGGTGCAGCCGCCAGTACTGTTCGGCGATGTCGTCCGGGTCGAACTCCGTGCCGGGGGCGACGGGGCCGTCCACGGTGACGGCCGCCACGTGGACGCCGGTCGGCCCGTACTCCTGGTCGAGCAGGGAGACCAGCGTCCGGACGCCGGACTTGCCGAGGGAGAGGCTGACGTAGTCCGGCTTGGGATGCGGCATCCCGCTGGTGATGAGGAACGTGCCGGTGCCGCGTTCCGCCATGGCCGGGAGGACCCGGGCTGCGGTGGTGTGCGCGCCCACCACGTTGACCGCCCAGGCGTCGAGGTGGCCGCGGGCGCTGAGGCCGCCGATGCGGTCCGGCCGGACGACGGCGGCGTTGTAGACGGCGACGTCCGGCACCCCGAACCGGTCGGCCGCCGCGTCCAACGCCGCCCTGAGGCCGTCCTCATCGGTCACGTCGGCCGGGAACGAGGCCACCTCGGTGCTGTCGCCGGCACTGCCACCGGCATCGGCACCGTCGTCCGGCGCCGTACCGGCGGACCGCACTGCCTCCGCCACCCCGGACAGCGACGCCTGCGAGCGCGCGATCAGCGCCACCGGCATCCCCGCCCGCGCGAAGCGCCGCGCCACCGCCTGTCCGATCCCCGGCCCCGCCCCCACCACAACTGCACCAGCCACGACGCATCTCCCTTCCCATCACGAACGAGTACGCCGCGACGGTAGGGGTTGACACCGATGTGAAGGTCAACCGATGGGGCCGCCGACGGCCTGCGGTTCACGTCACCTTGGCGCGGGCGCGGGCGCGGGGCGCGGGGCGTACGGGCTCAGGGGCGGGGGGTGACGCGGGCGCGAGGGCAGGGAGCCGTACGGCTCGGCGACGGGCCGAGCCATCCTCCCGCCGGAGCACGGAGCACGGAGCACGGAGCACGGAGCACGGAGCACGGAGCACGGAGCCGCGGGCCCGCGGGGCTGGGGGCAGAGCGCGGAGCCTCGTGGGGGGAGAGGGAACGGAGCGGAGCTCGCCCTCGCTCGACGGCACGGGGCGCGAAGCGTGAGGCGCGGAATGGCTGAGCCTCGCGCGCGGGGTGTGGAGAACGGGGCAGGCTCCACCTTCGCCCGGTGGCACGGAGTAGGGCGCCAACACATGCCCCGCCCCGCGGTACGGGCACGGAGCGCAAGCCCCCGCCCCGCCCTCGGCCCACTCCGCCCCCCTGGGCCCCGGCGGAGCCGGCCCCACGCCGGGCCCCCAGGGAGCCGGCCCCGCCCCGCCTCGTTCACCCGGGCGACATGTCGCTCCCCACCGGCTGCCACGCGGCTGCCGTACGGTCCCGACCACCCGGCCGCCCAGGGCGGGGGTAGAGCGGCGGGTAGAGCGTTGGCCATCGATCGGGAGGAAGAGCGTGGCATCCGAGATTTCGCGTAGGCGGGCGCTGGCACTGGGCGCGGGTGGCGCGGGGCTCGCGGCGGCGGGGTCGCTGCTGCCGCCCTCGCTCCAACAGGCGGTGGCCAACCAGGCGGCCGAGTACGGGGCGGAGCGGCACCACGGCGGCGGGCTGCGGGACGTCCGGCACGTCGTGGTGCTCATGCAGGAGAACCGTTCGTTCGACCACTACTTCGGCATGCTGCGCGGCGTGCGCGGCTTCGGCGACCGGAACGCCATCGAACTGCCCGGCGGTAACAGCGTCTTCGAGCAGCCGGGGGCGCTCGGGGCGGGCACCGTGCTGCCGTTCGGCGTCCGGGCAGCCGCCGCGGCGCAGCAGAAGGAACTCCAGTACATCGGCGACCTCGACCACAGTTGGCAGGGCGGCGCGAAGGCGTGGCGCGGCGGCTGGATGGACGGCTGGGTCACCGCGAAGACCGCCGCGACCATGGCGTACTACGACAGGTCGGACATTCCGCTGCACTACGAGCTGGCCGACACCTTCACGGTCTGCGACGCGTACCACTCCTCCATCCACTCCTCCACCAGCCCCAACCGCAACCACCTGGTCAGCGGCTGGACCGGCTTCGAGCCCGGGGGCGCCCGCGCCGTGGGCAACGATGCCTACGACGAGGACACCCACCCCGGTTACGCCTGGCCCACCTACGCCGAGCGGCTTGAAGAGGCCGGCCATTCCTGGCGCGTCTACCAGGAATGGGACAACTTCACCGACAACAACCTGGAGTTCTACGCGAGCTTCAAGGCGGTCGGGCGCAAGGCGCTGGCCAAGGTCGACGGCGTGCAGAACATGACCGCCTACTACGAGAAGCTCGGCGCCGCCGACGCCGCCGGCCGGCAGCGCCTGACGGGCCTGCTCGACGAGGGCCTGCGGAGCCTGAGCGCCGCGGAGCGCAGCCTGTTCGAGCGGGCGCTGCGGCGCGGCGAGCCGGGGAGCACGGCCACCGCCTTCGCCGCGGACGTGGCCGCCGGCAAGCTGCCGAAGGTCTCCTACATCGTGCCGTCGGCCGCCGACTCCGAGCACCCCGGTGCCTCGTCGCCGATCGCCAGCGCCACGCTCGTCTACAAGATCCTCGACGCCCTCGGCAACAACCCCGAGGTGTGGCGGCACACCGCGCTCTTCCTCACGTACGACGAGAACGACGGCTTCTACGACCACGTGCCGCCGCCGGTGCCGCCGGCCGGGACGGAGGGCGAGTTCTGGCAGGGGAAGCCGACGGGGCTCGGCATCCGGGTGCCGATGCTGGTGATCTCGCCGTGGACGGTGGGCGGCTACGCCTGCTCGGAGGTGTTCGACCACACCTCCATCGTCCGGTTCATGGAGCGCTGGCTCGGCGTGCACGAGCCCAACATCGGGGCCTGGCGGCGCACCGTCTGTGGTGACCTGACCTCCGCCTTCGACTTCACCCGGCGGCGCGGACTGCCGGCCGTCGAGCAGCCGGGGCCGATCCCGCCGTTCGAAGGGCGCTGGCGCCCCGCGCCGCCGGCCGACCAGCGACTGCCGCGGCCCGAACGGGGCGCGCGGCCGGCCCGCCCGCTGCCGTACGCGCCCGACGCGGACGGCCGCCTGGACGCGCAAGCCGGCGTGTTCAAGCTGGCGCTGCGCAACGCCGGCCGCGCCAGCGCACACCTGGCGCTGTACCCGTACGCCGACGAGTACGCGACGCCGCAACACCGCGACCTGCCCGGCGCCGGCCGGCGGCCCTACGGGGCCGAGGCGACGGAGCCGGGCGGAGCGACGGAGCACCGGGCCGACGGGGCGGAGAACGGGGCGCAGGAGGCCGCCGGACACGGCTCCGGCCGGCCCGGGCGGGACGAGTCCTGGGAGGTGCCGGTCAAGAACGGTGCGTACCGGTTCACGCTCACCGGCCCGAACGGCTTCCGCCGCGAGTTCGCCGGCACCGCCCGGGGCGCCGCCGCGGGCACCGCCGTCCGCAGCCGCACCGACGCCCGGCGGCGCGAGCTCCACCTCACGCTGGAGAACACCGGCAGGACGGCGCTGACGTTCACGCTCAAGCCGCTGGCCTACGCGGGCGCGGGCGCGCGTACCGTCACCGTCGCACCGGGCCGCACCCGCACCGTGCCGTTCCCGGCCGCCCGCGCGCACGGCTGGTACGACCTGGAGCTCACCGTCGCCCAGGACGCCTCCTTCCGGCGCCGGCTGATGGGCCACATCGAGAACGGGGCGGAGTCCGTCACGGGCTGAGTCCCACACTGCCGCTGCCGCTTCACCGTTACGGCCGCAGCCGCAGCCGCAGCCGCAGCCGCAGCCGCAGCCATCGCCCGGGCCCGGGCCACACCCCCTGGGCCCGGGTCGGCCGCAGCCGGGCTCACAACGCCAGCGGCCCCACCAGAGCCAGGTGAACCGGAAAGACGGGAACACTTGTGGGGTAACCCACAAACCGGTCAAAGGATCTCCATCGGGTGTCACAGTGCTGCACGGGACCCGCCGCTCCTTCGTCGGCAGGCGGCGGGTCCCACGCGTTCCCGTCCGTACCTTCGCGCACGCTCGGCAACTCCGTCCCCCAGGCGAAGAGCGGTGCCCAAAACCGGAAGCGATCAGCACTCCATGGCCGCACTCGCCCGGTGGTGCCTCAACCGCCGTCTCGTCGTCATCGCGCTCTGGCTGGCCGTGCTCGCCGGCACCGCAGCGGCTGCGGCCGTGGCCGGCAGCGCGTACTCCAACGACTACGACGTGCCCGGTACGGAGTCGGCGAAGGCCGCCGCGCTGACCGCCGAGGCGTTCCCCGGCCAGGCCGGTGACAGCGACCGCATCGTGTGGCACACGGGGCCGGGCCGCGAACCCGTCCACGCGGCCACCGTCGAAGCCCGCATGACCGCGGCGCTGGACCGGATCGCCGAGCTGCCGGGGGTCGCCGCGGTCGGCAGTCCGTACCAGGGCCCCGACGGGGCCCGCCAGATCAGCCCCGACGGGCACACCGCGTACGCCACCGTCACCTTCGAGCGCCCCGCCGACGACCTGCCGGCGAGCCAGCCGCGCGCCGTCGTCGACGCGGCCAGGTCCGCCGCCGGCGACGGGCTCCAGGTCGAGGCCGGCGGCAGCGCCATCGCGCTCACCGAGAAGCCCGCCACCCACCTGAGCGAACTGATCGGCATCGCCGTGGCCGCAGTGGTGCTCTTCGTCGCCTTCGGCTCGTTCGCGGCCAGCCTGCTGCCCATCGTCACGGCCGTGGTCGCGGTGGGCACCGCCACGCTCGGCATCACCCTGCTCGGCCACGTCATGACCGTCGCCGACTTCGCCCCGATGCTCGGCATGCTGATCGGTCTGGGCGTCGGCATCGACTACGCCCTGTTCATCGTCACTCGGCACCGCAAGGGGCTACGGGCCGGGCTGTCCGTGCCCGAGGCGGCCGAACGCGCGGTGGCCACCACGGGGCGCGCCGTCGTCTTCGCCGGCGGCACCGTCTGTGTCGCCCTCCTCGGCATGCTGATCCTGCGGCTGAGCTTCCTGAACGGCGTCGCCATCGCCGCCTCGCTGACCGTGGTGCTGACCGTCGCGGCCTCGGTCACCCTGCTCCCGGCCCTCCTCGGCGTGATCGGCCACCGGGCGCTGGGCCGCCGCGAACGGCGCCGGCTCGCCGCCGGCCGACCACAGCCCGAACGGCCCACCGGGCTCGCCGTCCGCTGGTCCGGCTTCGTCGAGCGCCATCCGCGGCTCCTCGGCGGGCTGGCAGCGGCCGTCATGCTCGTCCTGGCCCTGCCCACCCTCTCGCTCCACCTCGGCACGTCCGACCAGGGCAACAACCCACTGAGCAGCACCACCCGCAAGGCATACGACCTGCTCGCCGGCGAGGGCCCGCACGGGGCCGAAGGACGGGGCGGAGGAGCGGCCGGGGTAGAGGGCGCCGGCAGCGGCTTCGGGCCCGGCGCCAACGGGCCCCTCACCCTCGTCGCCCACCTCGACGGCGCCGCCGACCGGGTGGCGCTCAACCGCCTGGAGGACACCCTCCGCCACACCGACGGCGTCGCCTCCGTACAGGGCCCGGCCGGCGACACGGCGCAGGCGCACAGCACGGACACCGGCGTGATCACCGTCATCCCCGAGACCGCCCCGCAGTCCCGGCAGACCAGCGAACTGGTCGACCGGCTGCGCAACGAGATCATTCCGGCGGCCGAACGGGGCACCTCGCTCGACGTGTACGTGGGCGGCATCACCGCCGGTTACGACGACTTCGCCGAGGTGATCGTCGGCAAGCTGCCGCTGTTCGTCGGGGTCGTCATCGGCCTCGGTTGCCTCCTGCTGCTCCTGGCCTTCCGCAGCGTCGGCATCCCGCTCAAGGCCGCGGTCATGAACATCGCCGCCGTGGCCTCCTCCTTCGGCGTCGTCGTCGCCGTCTTCCAGTGGGGCTGGGGCAGCGAACTGCTCGACCTGGGCAGCGCCGGCCCGATCGAACCCTTCCTGCCGGTGATCATGATCTCGGTGCTGTTCGGCCTGTCGATGGACTACCAGGTGTTCCTGGTCAGTCGGATGTACGAGGAGTGGCTGGAAACCGGCGACAACTGCCGCGCCGTACGGGTCGGCTTGGCCGAAACCAGCCAGGTCATCAACTCCGCTGCGGTGATCATGATCGCGGTCTTCGCCGCCTTCGTCCTGAGCGGTGACCGCATCATCGCCATGTTCGGCATCGGCCTGGCCGTCGCGGTGGCGCTGGACGCCTTCGTGCTCCGTACGCTCCTAGTCCCCGCCCTGATGCACCTGTTGGGCGGCGCCAACTGGTGGCTGCCCGGCTGGCTCGACCGCCGGCTGCCCCGGCTCAGCATCGAGCCGCCCGAGCGCGACCTCGCCACGCCCCACCCGGCGCCGCAGCCGGCACCCCGCGACCTCGTCCTGGCGGGCGCCGCTCACCCGGGCCCATCGGACGACCCCGGCCGCGCCGGGGCACAGCCCGCACCAGCCGTCTCCGCCCCATCTGCTTCCGCCCCGTCCTCACCCTCGCGCGTCCGCGCGCGCGAGGCGGCCCCCGTACTGCCCCAGACGGCGCACCCCACCAACGCCGCCCTCCTCCCACCACAACGCGACACGGAGCAACGCCCCTCGGCCTGATCCCGCGCGGTGGCCGCCGCCCGACCCCGCTCCGCGCGGCCCGGTCCCCGCGGCCTGCGCCGCGATGGTGGCGGCCCCGTGCCGCGGCTTCGTACGGAGCCGGCGGCGACCCCGTGTTGCGGCTCCGCGCCGCGGCCCGCCGGCTGGGGCTGGGGCTGGGGCGCGGAGCCCGGGTACGGCAGCACGGGTACGGGACCGGCGCGGGCGTGGCGGCGTTGCGCGTTCTGCCGCCGCGCCGCGCCGTGCGCTCCGTGGCGCACCCGCGCGGGGCCCGCCCGCCGCTGGCCGTGCCCGCAGCCGGAGCACACCGGCCGCGCGGAGGTCCTGGCCGGGTGCGATGCGGCTGCGTTGCGCGCTCCATCGCTGCGCCCTGCCGTGCGCTCCGTGGCGCACCCGCGCCGAGCGCCCACCGCTGGCTCCGTATCTCTGACCAGAGCACACCTGCCGCCCGGAGGCCCACGGACGGGCGATGGCTTAGGTGCCTTAGGCAGTCGGTGATCCCGAGGACCGAACGGGGCCCGGCACGGCCCCGTACCCCGCTGCCCATCCCACCTAGGCCCCGTACCTAAGGCTCTCCAACCGTCACTCAGGCCGGTCCGCACCGGCCGGTGGGCGGCGTCTAAGGCACTCTGAGGCCGCGAAATCAGGCACTCTCCCCATGCGGTGGTACCTCCTGAGCCAGCAGGGTGGAAGCACGCCGAACGAACCGCAGCCGAGGCAGACGGGCCCCGCAGCCGTTCGTCACCACCCGAGGAGAACCTGATGTTCCACTACGAGCTGCACCAACTCCGCCAGCACGACCTGGTCTCCGAGGCCACCGCCGCCCGCCGGGCACGCGAGGCCGGCCGAAGCCGCTTCATCCCCCGCCGCTCTGGGGAGTACGAGGGGGAGGGGCGGGTGAATCCGCCCCTCGGCCGCGGCGCGGCGTCGCCCCGCCGTGCCACCGTCTGACGGGGCCCTTGACCCGACGCTCGCCCCGTCGCCCCGTACGGAGCCGACACACCCCACGGCTCCGTACGGGGCACCCCTCCTCATCGCCCCGGTGCCTGGTGTCCCTCTCCGCGCCGAGACGACCTACCGCACGCACGGGCCGCACCCCGCATGGGCCCCGCCCCGGCTCATCCCCGGCCCCGGCCACCCACCATGACGGACCACCAGCCCCGTGCCCCGTACGCACCGCAGCGCGTTCGCCCCGTGCCCCGTGCCCCGTGCCCCGTGCCCCGTGCCCCGTGCCCCGTGCCCCGTGCGGGGAGTCGGACGTGCCTCGCGCGCGAGGTTGCTCGTCGGGTGGGCGAGGCCGGCCGCGCTCCGCGCGCGAGGTTGCTCGACCCGTCCCCGTACCGGGGCGTCGCCCCACCGTCCTGCGCGCAGGACGTCTGCCCCGGGCGTACGGGCTGCACCTCCACACCCTGACCCGTGATGGCCAGGGCCCCGTAGCCCCTGGCCCCAACACCGGCCCGTGTCCCGTACGACGGGGACCCCACGTGCCGTACGGGACACGGGCCCGGCCCCCTGCGGCCGGTGGGCAGGGCGTGCAGGCAATGCGTACCGGCCGGGCTCGCTCCGGCGTCCCCAGCCCGTACCCGACCGTGCGTACGACGTGTTCGGCGGTCCGTCGGAGGTGTTCTCGCCGTGATGTCAGACCTCTGTGCCATGCTCGGCCCTGTGTACACCACGTCCGTCAGTTCGGTTTTCATCGGCCGTACCGAGGAGTTGGGCGCGCTCACCGACGCGCTCGCTCGGGCCGCGCACGGGCAGCCGCAGGCGCTGCTCATGGGCGGCGAGGCCGGTGTGGGCAAGACACGCCTGGTGGAGGAGTTCGCGACCGTGGCACGGGCCGCGGGGGCGGTCACCGCGCTGGGCGGCTGCGTCGAGATCGGGGTGGACGGACTGCCGTTCGCCCCGGTCTCCACCGTGCTGCGCGCCCTGCGCCGGCAGCTCGGGGACGAGCTCGACCAGGCCGCCGCGGGCCAGGAGGGCGAGTTGGCCCGGCTCCTGCCCGAGCTGGGGGAGACCGCGCCCGAGGCGCGAGACGAGGACGGCAGGGCGCGGCTGTTCGAGCTGACGGCGCGGCTCCTGGAGCGCCTGGCCACCGACCGCACGCTGGTGATCGTCATCGAGGACCTGCACTGGGCCGACCGGTCCACCCGCGAGCTCCTCGGTTACCTCTTCCGGTCGGTGCAGCGCGCCCAGTTGGTCATCGTCGCCACCTACCGCTCGGACGACATCCACCGCCGCCACCCGCTGCGCCCGTTCGTCGCCGAGGTCGACCGGATGCGCACGGTGCGCCGCATCGAGCTGGGCCGGTTCAGCCGGGCCGAGGTCCGGGCGCAGATCGCCGGCATCTACGGTGCCGAGCCGGACCGGCTGCTGGTGGACCGGGTCTTCGAGCGCACCGACGGCAATGCCTTCTTCGTCGAGGAGATCGCGCGCAGCATCCACGACGGCTGCCAGTCGGGCCTCAGCGAAACGCTGCGCGACCTGCTCCTGGTGCGGGTCGAGGCACTGCCCGACACTACCCAGCGGGTGGTGCGGACGGTGGCGGAGGGCGGCTCGCAGGTCGAGCACGGGCTGCTCGCGGCCGTCGCCAGGCTCGGCGAGGACGAACTCATCGAGGCGCTGCGCACCGCCGTCGGGGCGAACATCCTGCTGCCGACGGGGGACGACAGCGGCTACCGCTTCCGGCACGCCCTCGTGCGCGAGGCCGTCGCCGACGACCTGCTGCCCGGCGAGCGCACCCGCCTCAACCAGCAGTACGCCACGGCCCTTGAGGCCGATCCGACCCTCGTACGGAGCGACGAGTACGGGGCCCGGCTGGCCAGTTACTGGTACCACGCCCACGAGCCGGCCAAGGCGCTGCCCGCCGTGCTCGCCGCCTCCGTCGCGGCCCGCCGCCGGCACGCCTACGCGGAGCAGTTGCGGCTTCTGGAGCGCGCCATGGAGCTGTGGGAGGACACACCGGCCGAGGTCAGGGCCGCGCAGTGGCCGTTGGCCGAGTCGTGCGCCTACCCGGTGTGCAGCCCCTGCGAGGACGATCAGCTCCGCCACCTCGACCTGCTCGCCGAAGTTGTCACGGCCGCCTACCTCTCCGGGCAGCGGGAGCGCGCGCTGGCCCTCGCCAAGCGCGCGCTGCGCACCATCGACGAGGCGCGGGACCCGCTGCGGGCCGCCTGGTTCTGGACCCAGGCGTCGAAGAGCATCGAGGGACTGACCCGCGGGAACGGCTGGGCGGAGCTGAGCCGGGCCCAGGAGCTGGTCCGCGGCCTGCCCCCGTCGGTGGTGCACGCGGAGGTGCTCGCCGCCGCGGCCGGCTGGCTCGCGGTGCACGAACCGGGGCCCGACAACTACGCCACCGCCGAGCGCGCCGTCGAGTTGGCCAGACTGGTCGACGCGGCGGATCTGGAGCTCCACGCGCGCGTGACGCTCGGCGGGCTCATGATCAATTCCGGCGATGTGGAGGGCGGCCTGACCGAGATGGCCGACGCCGCCGCCCGGGCCGTCGACGGCGGGCACATCAGCGTGATCTCCCGCTGTTACATCAACCTGGCATCCGCCCTGGAGAGCATCGGCCGCTCCGCCGAGGCCGTCGACGCGGCCCGCACGGGGGTGCGCGCGGCGGAGACCTTCGGGCTCGTGGACACCAAGGCGTGGACGTACGGGAACATGGCCGAGTCGCTGATCTCGCTGGGCCGCTGGGACGAGGCGCTGGAGGCGGCCCAGGAGGCCGAGCGGTACGCCCAGGGCGCCAAGCCGCGCGGTGCGGCGGCCAACCGGCGGGCGCAGCTCGCGCTCGACCGCGGCGACTGGGCGACCGCCCACGTCCAACACGCCGCGGCCCGCGCGTACTACGGCAGCCACGACCCGCAGCCGCAGTACACGATCACGATCGCCCGGCACGCCCTCACCCTCGCCGCCCACGACGGCGACATCGCGCGCGCCCGCGCCATCCTCGTCGAAACGCTGGACGCGGGCATTCCGATCGGCACCCAGCGGTACGCCTGGCCACTGCTGCTCGCCGCCGCCACCGTGGAGGCCGACGCCCGCGGTCTGCCCCTGGCCGAACCGGGCCGCGAAGAGGTGCTGCACTGCATCTACCTGGCCGCCAAGCGGTTGGCGCAGCCGGTGCCGGTGTGGCAGGCGTTCGCCCTGATGGTCGCCGCCGAACTGCTGCGCGCCCAGGGGCGCGACACGCCCGCGCACTGGAGTGAGGTGGCCGCCGCCTTCGCGCCGCTCGATCGCCCGTACCAACTGGCCCAGGCCCGCTACCGATGGGCGGAGGCCCGTCTGACCGCGGGTGACCCACCGGTCGCCGGCCGCCCCGCCGGCGACCGGTCGGCCGACGCGCGCGTAGGCGCCGCTACGGGGCCCGCCGCGGCGGGTGAGGGGCCCGACGCCGGCGCGTGGCCATCCGGCGTGCGGGGGGCCCGTCCGTCAGGGCCCGATGCGGCAGGTGACGAGGTGCCCGTGGGATGCGCCCTCAGCGCGCACGCGGGCGACGTCCCCGACGGTGACGAGCACCGTGCGGCAGCGACCGCGCTCCCATCCGGGCCGCACCCGTCCGGACCGCACTGGCCCGGCACGTACCACGGTGGGCACGGCGCGCGCCCGGACGCCGCCGCGTACGCCGCACCCGTGGAGCCCGCCGAGGTCGGCACGGCGCGCGAGCACGCGGCGTCGCTCCTCGCGCGCGCGTACGCGACGGCCGAGCGGTTGGCGGCGCACCCGCTGTGCGAAGCCATCACCCTGCTCGCCGCCCGCGCCCGGCTCACCCTCCCGGTGCGGGGCGCGGGCCGCCCCGGGCCGGGGGTGGCGAGCGCCCCGGCGCTGCGCGAGATCGGCGCGGGCCACACCCCTGCGGGCCGGGGCGACCAGGCCCCCGCCCCGGCCGAGAGCGCCACCCGGGACCTGCTGCCCGCCCCCGGGCCCGCCGCCCACCGGCCCGGTGCCGGCGACGGCCGGGCCCAGGACGCCGGGGCGGGCCGCCCGCCCACCACCGGGGCCGCGGACCTGGCCGGGACCGCGCCGCCCGTGCAGGACCCGGCCGACGCGTTCCGGCTGACCCCGCGCGAGCGCGACGTGCTCCGGTTGGTCGCCGTCGGCCGCAGCAACCGGCAGATAGCCGAGGAACTCTTCATCTCGCCGAAGACGGCGAGCGTCCACGTCTCCAACATCCTCGCCAAACTGGAGGTCTCAGGCCGCGGCGAGGCCGCAGCCATGGCCCACCGGCTGCGCCTGATCACCCCCGCCTGACCCCACGCCCCAGCTACGCCCCGCGCCCGCCCGCACGGCCCCACCCGACCGGGCTCAAACGGGTGCAAGCCGGGTTCGCCACGTACGAGTTCATCACCTAAGGGCGCACGGATCTGGCGGCGCGGCAGGGGCGGCGGCGGACCACCGGGGCGGGGGCTGCCGGCGCGTCAGCTCACCTTCAGCCTAAGGATGCGGTCGTCCTGCCCCTTCGCGTCGCCCCGTCCGTCCGTGTTGCTCGTGGTCACCAGCAGCGTGCCGTCGTCGGACGCCGCTACGGTGCGGAGCCGGCCGTACGTGCCGACGAAGAACTCCTGCGGGGCAGCCAGCGGCCGGGTGCCGCTCAGCGGGATGCGCCACAGCCGCTTGCCACCGAGGCCGGCCATCCACACCGAGCCCTTGACGATCGCGATGCCGCTGGGCGACGCCTCGTCGGTCTTCCACTGCTCCACCGGGTCGGTGAAGCCCTGCGCCGCGGACTCGTCGCCCTTGCCCCGTCCCTCGACCTCGGGCCAGCCGTAGTTGCCGCCGGGCTTGATCTGGTTGAGCTCGTCCCAGGTGTCCTGGCCGAACTCGGTGGCCCACAGCCGCTTCGCCTTGTCCCAGGCCAGGCCCTGCACATTGCGGTGGCCAGAGGAGTAGATGACGGAGTCGGGCGACGGGTTGTCCTCGGCCGGTTCCCCGTCGGGCGTCATCCGCAGGATCTTGCCGCCGAACGACTCCTCGTCCTGCGCCAGCCCGCGGTCCCCGCCCTCGCCCGTGCCCACGTACAACATCTTGTCCGGCCCGAACGCGATCCGGCCGCCGTTGTGGATGCTGGCCTTGGGGATGCCCTTGAAGACGGTGTCGGGGGCGCCCAACTGCTGCCCGGCGGGCCGCTTCTCGTCGTAGATCATGCGGGCGATGCGGTTGTCCGACTCGGTGGTGAAGTACGCGTACAGCATGCGGTCCGCGCCGAAGGTCGGCGACAGGGCGAGCCCGAGCAGGCCGCCCTCGCCACCGGGCGAAGTGCCGGGCACCGAGCCCAGTTCGGTCCGCTTGCCGTCCTCGGCCCCGATCCGGAACACCTTGCCGCCATCGCGCGAGGCGACCAACAGATCGCCGCCCGGCAACTCGGCCAGCCCCCACGGCGTCTCCAACTTCTGCGCCACCGTCGCCACCACCTTCGCGGTGCCCCGCTTGGGCGGCAGCACGGGGGAGGGCTTCCCGGACGGCCCGGTGCCACCGGTGGACGAGGACGACGAGGACGCGGCCGGCGCGCTCGGCGTCGGCGCGAAGGGCGAGCGGCCACCGTCGTTCGAGCAACCGGATACGAACAGCAGCGAGGCCGCGGCGAATGCGGCGGTGACACCGGTACGTCGCACGATGGCGATTCCTTCCACTGAGCACGAGCAACTGGCCACGAGTGACCGGGGCGAGACGTGTGGGACGACATGCCGGGCGCAGCCCTCGTTCCTTATACACCGTGCTCCCGCGGCCACCACCAGCACACCGACCGCCCCGCCCCAGCTCGCCGCTGGCCCCCGCCCCGTCGGCGCCTTGCCCCCGTTCCTGCTCCCGCTCCGGGCCCCGCCCCGTCCTTGGTCCGGCTCGGCCCCGCCCCGACCGTGCTGAGGCCACCGCCACCCCGCCGCGGCCCGGCTCATCCCACCCCGCCGCGGCTCTCGTCCCCGCTCGGCTCCGTCCCCGGCCCTGCCCCCGTCGAGCTCAGGTCCCCGCCACCTCGTCCCCCGTCCCCGCCCCGTACGCCCACGGACCGTACGTCCACGGAGCCGCGGTCCGCCCGCGCCCCTGACCGCTCCGCTCCGTCCGCTCCGTCCGCTCCGTGCGGGCGCCACAGCCGCCGTACCGGGCCCTTCCAGACCGCTTCCGGCGACCAGAATCGCGCACGCACCGTGACGTACGACCGGAATCACGCTCAAAGTTCTCTACGCACAGTGATAACTGCGATATTTTTCGCGCCAATTCGCGCGGAGTTTTATCCACGGACAGGCGAATTGTGCGCCTTGTTCCATCCATCGTGCCGCGCCGCGCCGGCATCGTGACGGAGCGCGTCCGCCCCGGTTCTGCGAGCGATCAGTCCCACGAGCCGAGCGCCGGCGGCAGCGCGGCGATCTCCGCGAGGTCCGCACCGGTCAGTCGGAGCCGCTCGGCCGCCACGTTCTCGGTGACCCAACGTTCCTTCTTGGCGCCGGGGATCGGCACCACGTGCGGCCCCCGGGTCAGCAGCCAGGCCAGCGCCACCTGTGCGGGCGTCGCCCCGTGCCGCGCCGCTACCCGGCGCAGACCAGCGACGATGGGCTGGTTGGCGGCCATCATCTCGGCCGTGAACCGCGGGTGTCGGGCGCGCGCGTCGTCCGGCTCGAAGCCCTGACCCGGCGTCAGCGTGCCGGTGAGGAAACCGTTCCCCAGGGGCATGGCCGCGAGGAACCCGATGCCCCGTGAGGCGCACCACGGCACGAGGGAGTCCAGCGCCTCCGGAGACCACACCGACAGCTCCGCCTCCACGCAGCTCACGGGGAAGACCTGCTGGATCCGTTCCAACTGGCGGATGGTCGCGTCGTGCAGCCGGGCCGGCGTCGTGACGCTCGTACGCGCCGCCGCCCGGCGCAGCTCCCCGCGCGCCCCCACCGCGCACAGCCCCAGCGACCGCACCTTGCCCGCGGCGACCAGCTCGGCCATCGCGCCCCACGTCTCCTCGATGGGCACCTCGGGGTCGGCGCGGTGCAACTGGTAGAGGTCGATCCGGTCCGTCTGGAGCCTGCGCAGCGAGGCGTCGCAGGCCCGCTTCACGTAGCCGGGGCGGCCGTTGGCCACGATGTGCTGTTCCCCCACGAGCAGCCCGCACTTGGTGGAGACGAAGGCGTCCGCCCGCCGCTCCCTGAGCACCCGGCCGATGAGCAGCTCGTTGGTGAACGGCCCGTACATGTCGGCGGTGTCCAGCAGGTTGACGCCCTGGTCGAGCGCCGCGTGCACGGTGCGCAAGGAGCCCTCGCCGCCCTGTTGGGAGCTGGTGTACGCCCAGTTCATGGGCATGCAGCCGAGCCCGATCGCACCCACCGACCGGGCCCCCACACCGATTGTTCTGCGCTCCACCTGCCCGTACCCCTCCCATTCCCGGTCCCCAACGTAACGTCTGCTGCCGGGCGGCCTTCGCATAGCCTCCTGTCATGCCGATTGACGACAGTGCCCCCGCCCGCCCCGTCGTGTGGCTGCCCCTGCCACCCGAGGAGATCGACGGCCTGCCGGCCGACCTGGAGTACGCGTTCTGGGACACCGGGCAGGACTATCCGACCGACCCCGCGCGCTGCGTGTTCTACGGGGTCCCCTACATGAAGGGCGCCGAGCCCGTCGTACGCCCGCTCGCGCAGATGCGCCACGTACGGGTCGTCCAGACGCTCACGGCCGGGGTCGATCACATCGAGCCCGCGGTGCCCACGCTGCCGCCGGGCGCCCAGTTGTGCAACGCACGGGGCGTCCACGACGCCAGTACGGCCGAGCTCGCACTGACCCTCACCCTCGCTGCGCTGCGTGACGTCCCGGGCTTCGTCCGTCAGCAGGACGCCGGGCAGTGGAGCACCGAATTCAAGCCAGCGCTTGCTGACCGTTCTGTGCTGATTGTCGGGTACGGCGCCATCGGGGCCGCGATCGAGGCCCGGCTCACACCCTTTGAGTGTGCGCGGGTGGCGCGCGTCGCGCGCTCCGCCCGCGAGTCTGAGCGCGGCCCCGTGCATCCACTCACCGCGCTACCCGAACTGCTGCCGCAGGCGGACGTGGTGATCCTGGCCCTGCCGCTGACGTCGGCCACCCGCTCCCTGGTCAGCGGCGATTTCCTGGCGCGGATGAAGGATGGAGCGCTGCTGGTGAACGTCGCCCGCGGCGCGATCGTCGACACCAAGGCGCTGCTCGCGGAGGTGGAGACGGGCCGGTTGCGTGCCGCGCTCGATGTCACCGACCCGGAACCACTGCCGCCCGGGCACCCGTTGTGGCACGCTCCAGGAGTCCTCATCACCCCGCACGTGGGTGGTCCGTCCTCTGCCTTCAGGCCGCGCGCCGAACGCCTGCTCCGCGATCAACTCCACCGCTTCGTGGCGGGCGATCCCCTGCGCAACGTGGTCGTGACGGCTGGCTGAAACGCATCGGAGCATCACCCGGAATCCACACTTCCGGCACACTGCGAAATCGAGTGATTGCGCAAAGTGTCGACATTGCCCCCGTCGATTACGCTGCGTAGATGGGCTATGTCCCTGAGTGACCAACCTGGTGTATCGTCCGGAACGGGGACCCACGCCACGCACCACACGGCGTGGGTGACGGACCGGAACCGAGGGGGGCGACGGGCGATGTACGGCCAATGGATGAACGACCCGACGCGGCTCACGCGTCGACCACTACACCGCCTCGCGAACCGCAGCGCGGCCGATCGCGAGCTGACGGCGGTGGCACCGTGAGCGCCTGGGCAGGGGTGCTCGCGCGTCCCAGGGCGACGGACGGTGGCGCCGGAATGATGCACCAACTCCTGCTGACCCTGCTGTGCGGCGGCTATGCCGTCGGGTCGGTGCTCGGCTGGGGATCGCGCGAACTCTCCACGATCATGGGGGACTTCGGACTCTGCGCGGCGGCCCTCGCCGCCGCCATCTCCTGCTTCGTCTACGCGCGCACGCGCTCGGGGCCCTCGCGCCCGGCCTGGTTCATGTTCGCCGCTTCCTCGCTGATGGCCGGCCTCGGCAACGGCGTCTGGGGCTGGTACGAGGTGGTGCTGGCGCAGCCGGTGCCCTCCGTGTCGCTCGCCGACTTCTGCTTCCTGCTCTTCGCGCCACCCGCCATCGTGGGGCTGCTGGTGCTGGCCAAGCGCCCGGTCAACCGGGCCGGTTGGCTCTGCCTGAGCCTGGACTCCTGGCTGATCGCCGGCTCGCTGCTGACCCTCTCCTGGAGCCTGGCGCTCGCCCACACCGCCCGCTTCGACGGCGAGAGCGTCGCCCGTACGGCACTCTCGCTGGCCTATCCACTGCTGGACATCGCGCTGGTCAGCGTCGTCCTAGCGGTCCACTTCCGGCGCTCGTCGGCCAACCGGTCCGCGGTCAACACCGCGATCGGCGCGCTCGCGCTGACCGTGCTCTGCGACGCACTGTTCACCTCGCCGCTGCTGCGCCAGCAGTACAACTCCGGCCAACCGCTGGACGCCGGCTGGTTCGCCGGCTCGCTGCTGCTGGCCTACGCGCCCTGGGTCTCCAGCCGCGCCGGCCAGGAGTGGGACCGCCCGCGCCGCCCGCACCCGGCCGGCCGGCCCATCGCCAACTCGCTGACCGCCCTGACGCCCTACCTGGCCGCCACCGTGTGCGTCCTCGGCATCATCTACAACGTCTTCAACGGCCGCGCCGTGGACCGCGTCGTGCTCTTCACCGGATGCACCGTCGTCCTCGCGCTGGTGGTGCGGCAGGCCATCATGCTGATGGACAACATCGCGCTCACCCAGGAACTCGCCCAGAAGGAGAACCACTTCCGCTCCCTGGTGCAGGGGTCGAGCGACGTCATCATGATCGCCGCTCCCACCGGGATACTGCGCTACGTCAGCCCGGCGGCCGTCGGCGTCTACGGCCGCGACCCCGAGGAACTGACCGGCTCCGAGCTCGCCTCCCTCATCCACCCCGAGGACCTGGGCCCGGTCGTCCACGAGGTGCGCCGGTTCCTCGCCGCCCACCCGAGCCAGGAACCCACCACCCGCATCGAGTGCCGGTTCCGCTCGGGCAGCGGCGAGTGGCTGAACGTCGAATCCACCGTCAACCGGCACCACGGCGGGCTGATCCTCAACAGCCGCGACGTCACCGAGCGCGTCAGGCTCCAGGCCCAGCTCCAGCACAACGCCGAGCACGACCCGCTCACCGACCTGCCCAACCGCGCCCTGTTCACCCACCGGGTACGCCAGGCGCTCGGCGGCCGGCGGCGCACCGACCCCGGCACCGCCGTGCTCTACATCGACCTCGACGGCTTCAAGGCGGTCAACGACACCGTCGGCCACCAGGCGGGCGACGAACTGCTCGTGCAGGCCGCGCGCAGGCTCCAGGAGTCGGTGCGCTCCGGGGACATCGCCGCCCGCCTCGGCGGGGACGAGTTCGCCGCCCTGATCATGGGTGACGGCGGCCCCGACCGCGCCGCCCACGAGTACCGGGTGCACGACATCGCCGAGCGACTGCGCATCGCCCTCTCCCGGCCCTACCGGGTCCAGGGCACCGAGGTGCGGGTGGCCGCGAGCATCGGCGTCGCCTTCGCCGAGCCCGGCATCAACCCCGGCGACCTGATGCGCAACGCCGACCTCGCGATGTACCGCGCGAAGTCCGGTGGCAAGAACCGGGTCGAGCTCTATGCCCCGCAGATGCAGGCCGACGTCACCCGCCGCGCGGAGCTGGCGACCCGGCTGCGCGCCGCGCTCAAGGATGGCGAGTTCGTGCTGTTGCACCAGCCCGTCGTGGACCTGCACAGCGGTCGGATCAGCTCGGTCTCCGCACAACCGCGCTGGCGCTCCGCACAGGGCATCCTGTTCACCCCGGCGGAGTTCCTCCGGGTCACCGGAACCGGCCGGGGCGGAGGGCGGGGCGGCAGCGAGGACACGGCGCCCAGCGTGGAGCTGAGCCGCTGGACGCTAGAGGAAGCCATCCGGCAGGCCGCACGCCGCCGCCGCGCCGGGCACGGCGTCGCGGTGTCCGTACGGCTGCCGGCGAGCCAACTGGCGGACAAGGCGATCCCGCCCAAGGCCATTGAGGGACTGCTCGTCGAGCACGGGCTGCCGTCCGGCAGCTTGATCATTGAATTGTCCGAAAGCGAGCCCCGGGCCTCGCTGGGCGACCTGGAACACCGCCTCATGGCGCTGCGCCGGCTGGGCGTGCGCATCGCCCTGGACGGGTTCGGCAGCGGGTACGCGGCGATCAACGCCCTGCGCAAACTCCCCATCGACCTGGTCAAACTCGATCGGGCCCTGGTCGAAGGGGTACTGGAGTCGGCCAGGCTCTACAAGATCACCGCCGGCCTGCTGCGCATCGCCCACGATCTGGGCACCCAGGCCATGGCCGAGGGCGTGGACCTGCCCGAGCAGTTGGCCGCACTGCGCGCCATGGGCTGCACCCACGGCCAGGGCACCGTCTTCTGCGGCCCGCTGGACGAGCAGCGGCTGCGCCGCGCGCTGGCCGTGGGTGACTACCCGCTGCCGCGCCCGGAGCCCCGTCTCACGGCGCGTACCGAGGTCCTGGCCGATCTGCAGGCCCCCGAGCAGCGCACCGAACCCCCCGCCTTCGCCGGCGGAGCGGTGCCCGTACGGCACAGCGGATCGCACGGGACGCGGCGGCACGAGCCACTGGCACATACGCCATTGCGTTCAAATAATGAGACGCCCGTCCCACCCACTTGACACTTGCTAGGCGACGGGGGGAGGGTCAAGCCATGCGCACCCGAATTCTCGTACTTGGACAGCGCGTCGGCTGAGCAGGGCCAGAAAAAGGCCCTGCGGACCTCCTCCCGACGCGCTCCCCTCGATTGCCTCACGGCACGAGGGGTTTTTTGTTGCACTGACGCACTCCCCACCCCCGCACCACCTCATCTTCGAGAAGAGAATGCCGATGACCGAGCAGGCCACCGGGGCCCCCCATCCCCAGCCGCGGGCCCGAAATGGCGGGCAGCGACCCGTCACCACCGAGAACGTCACGGGCGCGCAATCCCTCATTCGTTCGCTTGAGGAGGTCGGCGCCGACACCGTCTTCGGAATTCCGGGCGGGGCGATCCTGCCCGCCTACGACCCCATGATGGATTCCTCGCGGGTGCGCCATGTGCTGGTGCGTCACGAACAGGGCGCGGGGCACGCCGCGACGGGTTATGCGCAGGCGACCGGAAAGGTCGGCGTGTGCATCGCCACTTCCGGTCCCGGCGCAACCAATTTGGTCACCCCCATCGCCGACGCGCACATGGACTCGGTGCCGCTGGTCGCCATCACGGGACAGGTCGCATCACAGGCCATCGGTACGGACGCCTTTCAGGAGGCGGACATCTGTGGCATCACCATGCCGATCACCAAGCACAATTGGCTCGTGACGAACGCGGACGACATTCCGCGGACGATCGCGGAGGCATTTCACGTGGCCTCCACCGGCCGGCCGGGGCCGGTCCTGGTGGACATCGCCAAGGACGCACTCCAGGCCCGTACCCGCTTCTCCTGGCCGCCGCAGACGGAGCTGCCGGGATACCGCCCGGTGACCAAGCCGCACGCCAAGCAGATCCGGGAGGCGGCGCGGTTGATCACGCAGGCGCGGCGTCCGGTGCTGTACGTGGGTGGTGGGGTGCTCAAGGCGCGGGCCAGTGCGGAGTTGCGGGTGCTGGCGGAGTTGACGGGGGCGCCGGTGACCACGACGTTGATGGCGTTGGGTGCGTTTCCCGACGGGCATCGGCAGCATCTGGGGATGCCGGGGATGCACGGCACGGTGGCGGCGGTGACGGCGTTGCAGAAGGCCGATCTGATCGTGGCGCTCGGGGCGCGGTTCGATGATCGGGTGACGGGCCGGTTGGATTCCTTCGCGCCGTTGGCGAAGGTGGTGCATGCGGATATCGATCCGGCGGAGATCGGAAAGAACCGGTTGGCCGATGTGCCGATCGTGGGGGATGCGCGGGAGGTCATCGCGGATTTGGTGGCTGCGGTGCAGGCCGAGCACGCTGAGGGTCAGGCGAATGACCTGAGCGCGTGGTGGGCTGATCTGGAGCGGTGGCGTTCGACGTATCCGCTCGGTTATGACCTGCCGGCGGATGGCAGTCTGTCGCCGCAGCAGGTGATTGAGCGGGTGGGTCAGTTGGCGCCGGAAGGCACGGTGTTTGCGGCGGGTGTGGGGCAGCATCAGATGTGGGCGTCGCATTTCCTGAACTTCGAGGAGCCGGCGACCTGGTTGAATTCTGGTGGGGCCGGCACGATGGGTTATGCGGTGCCGGCGGCGATGGGTGCGAAGGCCGGACGCCCGGAGCGTACGGTGTGGGCCATCGACGGTGACGGTTGTTTCCAGATGACCAACCAGGAACTGGTCACCTGCGCGCTGAACGACATTCCCATCAAGGTCGCCATCATCAACAACGGTGCCCTCGGCATGGTCCGCCAATGGCAGACGCTCTTCTACAACCAGCGCTATTCACACACCACGCTGCATTCCAGCGCCGATGGCTCGTCGGCGGATGTGGAAAGGCCGGCCGGCACCCGGGTCCCGGACTTCGTGAAACTGGCCGAGGCAATGGGCTGCGTCGGTTTGCGGTGCGAGGACCCGGCGCAACTCGACGCCGTCATCGAGAAGGCCAATTCCATCAACGACCGGCCCGTGGTGGTGGACTTCATCGTCCACCAGGACGCCATGGTGTGGCCGATGGTCGCCGCCGGCACCTCCAACGACGAGGTCATGGCCGCCCGCGGGGTCCGCCCCGACTTCGGCGACAGCGAAGACGACTGAGACCGGCCCCACGCCCCGAGCACACGCCGAGAAGAGAGAACCGAGCCCCCATGTCCAAGCACACGCTCTCCGTTCTGGTGGAAAACACCCCCGGCATCCTCGCTCGGATCGCCGCCCTGTTCTCCCGCCGCGGCTTCAACATCGACTCCCTCGCGGTGGGCGTCACCGAGCACCCCGACATCTCCCGCATCACCATCGTGGTCAACGTCGAGGAACTGCCGCTCGAACAGGTCACCAAGCAGCTCAACAAGCTCGTCAACGTGCTGAAGATCGTTGAGCTGGAGGACAGTTCGGCCATCCACCGCGAACTCGTCCTGGTGAAGGTCCGGGCCGACAACGAGACCCGCTCCCAGGTGGTGGAGATCGTCCAGCTCTTCCGCGCGAAGACGGTGGACGTCTCCCCGGAGGCCGTCACCATCGAGGCCACCGGGCGCAGTGACAAGTTGGAGGCCATGCTGAAGATGTTGGAGCCGTTCGGCATCAAGGAGTTGGTGCAGTCCGGCACCATTGCCATCGGACGGGGCGCGCGTTCCATCACCGACCGGAGCCTGCGCGCCCTCGACCGCTCCGCGTAGCCGCACGGCCGAGCAATGGCCGAGTGGCCGTACGCCGTACAGCCGAACGGCCACACAGCCGAGTAGTTGACGTCCGCCCGTACCCCCGGGCACCGCAGTGCCGCCGCCCACCCGCGTACCACGGCACTGCAACCCCCGCACCACGGCGCAGCCATCGCGCGTCACCGCGCCGCACGCGCCGCGCCGTATGCCATCCGTACGCGCCCCGCGGGCGGCCCTGTCCGGCCGATCGCACCCGCCCCACCCGGCGGGTTCCGGCCGCGGCGCGGGACCGGATGGCGAGACCTGAAATCCTTCCCCCGCCCAGCCGTCATACGGTGGGCCGCACCACCCGAAACGCTAGGAGATACCCGAAGTGGCCGAGCTGTTCTACGACGACGACGCCGACCTGTCCATCATCCAGGGCCGCAAGGTCGCGGTTCTCGGCTACGGCAGCCAGGGCCACGCCCACGCGCTGTCGCTGCGCGACTCGGGCGTGGACGTCCGCGTCGGCCTGCACGAGGGTTCGGCGTCCAAGGTCAAGGCCGAGGAGCAGGGGCTGCGCGTGACCACCCCGGCCGAGGCCGCCGCCGAGGCCGACGTGATCATGATGCTGGTCCCGGACCCGATCCAGGCCAAGGTCTACGAGGAGTCCGTCAAGGACAACCTCAAGCAGGGCGACGCGCTCTTCTTCGGGCACGGCCTGAACATCCGGTACGGCTTCATCAAGCCGCCGGCCGGTGTGGACGTGGCCATGGTCGCCCCGAAGGGCCCGGGCCACCTGGTCCGCCGCCAGTACGAGGAGGGGCGCGGCGTGCCGTGCATCGCGGCCGTCGAGCAGGACGCCACGGGCGGCGGCTTCGCCCTGGCCCTCTCGTACGCGAAGGCCATCGGCGGCACCCGGGCCGGCGTCATCAAGACGACCTTCACCGAGGAGACCGAGACCGACCTCTTCGGCGAGCAGGCCGTGCTGTGCGGCGGTACCGCCGCGCTGGTCAAGGCGGGCTTCGAGACCCTGGTGGAGGCCGGCTACCAGCCGGAGATCGCCTACTTCGAGTGCCTGCACGAGCTCAAGCTCATCGTGGACCTGATGTACGAGGGCGGCCTGGAGAAGATGCGCTGGTCGGTCTCCGAGACCGCCGAGTGGGGCGACTACGTCACGGGCCCGCGCATCGTCAACGACGCCACCAAGGCGGAGATGAAGAAGGTGCTCGGGGAGATCCAGGACGGCACCTTCGCCAAGAACTGGATGGCCGAGTACCACGCGGGTCTGCCGAAGTACAACGAGTACAAGAAGGCCGACCAGGACCACCTCCTGGAGACCACGGGCCGCGACCTGCGCAAGCTCATGAGCTGGGTCGACGACAACGAGTAGGCACGGACGGGCCCGGGGCGGGCGGGCGCGGTCGGCACCGGCCGGCCGGTGGAGCCTGCCCGCCCCGGGAGCCATCCCGCGGGGCCGCCCGGGCACCGCTCCGTCGGACCGCCCCGGGCGCCCCGTCCGGCTGCTCCGGGCACCCGTGGGTGCATCCGATCACTCGCGGGCGCGTTCGGTCGGCCGCGCGCCCCCAGTGCGGTGCCGTGCGTCATCCGGCCGGAGCCGTACGGCCCCGGCCCGCGGCTGCGACTCGTACGGGGCGCGGTGGCGTCGCGCCCACGCGTCGCGTCCACGCGTCGCGGGAAGCGGACGCCCGACGGCCGCCGATGGCCGCCCGCGGCAGCCGCCGGGGCCCTGCGGACCCGGGCCGAGCCGCGGCCCACAAGACCCCGAGCAGCATCCATCGAAACCGTTCTGACCTGCTGTAACACGCCTTCCGTGGCGGCTGCGCGGCGACCGTTGCGGGGCGTGCCGGCCACAACCGGGTGATGTTGCGTGACAGCGCAAGACTCCGGCTCGTACGCCACTACACTGCTTGCACAAGCGCGTCAGGCTCACAGCGTCGTGCGTCTTCCACGCGGCTGACCCCTTCACCGCCTGCGGCCGTCGGGACGGCCGTCCGCAAAGGACTAGTGAGGACTGAGGACCACGTGAGCACTGCTACGTCCAGCAAACCTGTCGTACTCATCGCTGAAGAACTCTCGCCGGCCACCGTCGACGCCCTCGGCCCCGACTTCGAGATCCGGCACTGCAACGGTGCGGACCGGGCCGAGCTGCTGCCCGCCATCGCCGACGTGGACGCCATCCTCGTGCGCAGCGCCACCAAGGTGGACGCCGAGGCGATCGGCGCGGCGCGCAAGCTGAAGGTCGTCGCCCGCGCCGGCGTGGGCCTGGACAACGTTGACGTCGCCGCCGCCACCAAGGCGGGCGTGATGGTCGTGAACGCGCCGACCTCCAACATCGTGACCGCCGCCGAACTCGCCTGCGGCCTCATCGTCGCCACCGCGCGCAACATCCCGCAGGCCAACACGGCGCTGAAGAACGGCGAGTGGAAGCGGAGCAAGTACACCGGCGTCGAGCTGAGCGAGAAGACGCTGGGCGTGGTCGGCCTCGGCCGCATCGGGGTGCTGGTCGCCCAGCGGATGTCCGCCTTCGGCATGAAGATCGTCGCGTACGACCCGTACGTGCAGCCGGCCCGGGCGGCGCAGATGGGCGTCAAGCTGCTGACGCTGGACGAACTGCTCGCGGTCTCCGACTTCATCACGGTGCACCTGCCCAAGACGCCCGAGACGCTGGGGCTGATCGGCGACGACGCGCTGCACAAGGTCAAGCCCGAGGTGCGGATCGTCAACGCGGCCCGGGGCGGGATCGTCGACGAGGAGGCGCTCGCCGCGGCGCTCAAGGAGGGCCGGGTCGCGGGCGCTGGCCTGGACGTGTACGCCACGGAGCCGTGCACCGACTCGCCGCTGTTCGCGTTCGACCAGGTCGTCGCCACCCCGCACCTGGGGGCCTCGACGGGCGAGGCGCAGGAGAAGGCGGGCATCGCCGTCGCCAAGTCGGTGCGGCTCGCGCTCGCCGGCGAACTGGTGCCGGACGCCGTCAACGTGCAGGGCGGCGTCATCGCCGAGGACGTGCGCCCCGGGCTGCCGCTGGCCGAGAAGCTCGGCCGGATCTTCACGGCGCTGGCCGGCGAGGTCGCGGTCCGCCTCGACGTGGAGGTCTACGGCGAGATCACCCAGCACGACGTGAAGGTGCTCGAACTCTCCGCGCTCAAGGGCGTGTTCGAGGACGTGGTGGCCGAGACCGTGTCGTACGTGAACGCGCCGCTGTTCGCGCAGGAGCGTGGCGTCGAGGTGCGGCTGACGACCAGCTCCGAGTCGCCCGAGCACCGGAACGTGGTGACGGTGCGCGGCACCCTCGCCGACGGTCAGGAGGTCTCCATCTCGGGCACGCTGGCCGGCCCGAAGCACCAGCAGAAGATCGTCGCGGTCGGCGACCACGACGTGGATCTGGCGCTCGCCGACCACATGGCGTTCCTGCGGTACGGGGACCGGCCCGGCGTGGTCGGCACCGTCGGCCGGGTGCTGGGCGAGGCCGGCATCAACATCGCCGGCATGCAGGTGTCGCGCTCGACGGCGGGCGGCGAAGCGCTCGTCGCGCTGACCGTGGACGACTCGGTTCCGGCGGCCGTGATGACCGAGATCGCGGTGGAGATCGGTGCGACCTCCGCCCGTGCGGTGAACCTCACGGACTGAGCCAGACGCCCGCCCGGCACCGCACCCACGGGGCGGCACGGGCGGGCGAGACCGACGGCCCGCGCCCCGGC
The DNA here is from genome assembly GCF_047525675.1 of Streptomyces sp. 796.1. Classification (NCBI taxonomy): domain Bacteria; kingdom Bacillati; phylum Actinomycetota; class Actinomycetes; order Kitasatosporales; family Streptomycetaceae; genus Streptomyces; species Streptomyces sp. 796.1. Next base: position 93,771 of record NZ_JBLIWA010000039.1, read on the forward strand.
CCCGCACCCGCCCGGGGCGCTCCGCGTCGTCGCGTACGCGCCTCTCGCGTGCGCACTCCGTGCGTCGGCGTCCTGCGCGTACGCCTCTCGTGCGCAGCAAGCTCTGCGAACGGTGCCCGGCGGGGACACCGGTGGGGCCCGCTCCGGCTCCGGTCGGGCATCGGTCAGACCCACGCACGGGCGTCCGTCAGACGGGGCCCGGGCCCGCTCCGGCCCCGCCAGGCACCAGTTCCGGCCATGCGCCGGGCCCGCCCACCGCTGCCTCGTACGGCCGGTGCCCCGGCTCCCTCGGTACGTGCCGCGGCGCCCCGCGTCCGCGCCACGGCGCCCCGTGTCGGCCGGCTGTGGCGCCCCGTACCCGGTCCGTACTGCCCCCCCGTGCCCGGGCCTCGGCGGGCACGGGCCGTGGGCGGTGGACGGCGAACGGGGCAGGTACGGGGCGCGGCGCCGGGGGTGTCGTACGGGGAGGGCACAGGCCCGCGCCATCGGGCCGGGGAGCGCGGGGGAGAGGGCCATTCGGGGCCAGTACGGGGCCGAGGCACGGGGCCGAGACGTGGGCCGTCAGTGACGTCAGTGACCGGGTCCGCACCGCTGGGGCGGTGGGACCCGGTTCTTTTCCGCCCACTTACTCAACGGGTGATGAATTATTTCGGCGGAGGGCCTACGCTGGTCTAAGCGGAGAAAAACCATCCAGCTACGGGGGTGTGGTGGCCGTCGCTCGGCCGTGCCGGGCGCCCGCCGCGCTCCCGCCCGGGTCGACTTCCGGCCCGCGAAGGAGGAGCCGTGACCGCAGCGCCCACCACCGCCGGCGACGCCCAGCCGCCGCGCATGCGGGCCGATGCGTGGCGCAACCGGGAACAGATCCTGCGCGCGGCCCGCGAGGTCTTCGCCGAGTACGGCCCGGGCGCCCCGCTGGACGAGATCGCCCGGCGGGCCGGCGTCGGCGCGGCCACCCTCTACCGGCGCTTTCCCGACCGCGCCGACCTGCTGCGGGCGGTGGCCGTCGACGTGTTCGCGGCGCTCCGCGAGGCCGCGTCGGCGGCGCAGCGCGATCCCGCGGAGCCCTTCGAGGCGCTCCGTACGTTCCTCCACGCCGCGCTCGACCTTCGGCTCGGCTCCGTCATCCCCGGGCTCATCGGACAGATCGCGCTCGACGAGGTCGTCGGCGGAGCACGACAGGACGCCGCCGACCCCGTCCAGGAGTTGATCGCCCGCGCCCACGCCGCCGGGACGCTCCGCCCCGACGTGCTCTTCGGAGACATCGCCCTGATGCTCATGCGGGTCTCCCGACCGCTGCCAGGTGGCCAGTTCGCCGAGGACGGCGAACTGGCCCACCGCCAACTGGAGATCTACATCGACGGCCTGCGCGCTCCGGGGCGCGAGGGGCGGCGCGCGCCGCTGCCGGGCCCCGCCGTGGGCCTCGACTGGTTCAAGCGCATCAGGGCCCGGGTGATCGGCGCCCGCCCGCCAACCGAACCCGTTCCGACACGACCGACGGCCGCACTGACGACCCCGCCGCCGGCGCCACCCACGGCCTGACCCACGGCCCGAGCTGCGACCTGGCTCATGGCCCCACCCACGAAGCCCGGCGCGGCTCGGGCAGCACAGAGAGGCAAGCAGATGCCCGCCAGCGACCACGGACCCGGCGACCCGGCCGGGTCGACCTCCGCATCCGCCCCCGTACCGATAGCCCGGTCCGACCCCGCGGCCCACCCCGCCGAGGCGCACCCCCGACGGTGGATCGCCCTGCTCTTCGTCGGCCTGGCCCAACTGATGATCGTGCTCGACATCACGATCGTGAACATCGCCCTGCCCTCCGCCCAGCGCGACCTCGGCATCTCCGACGGGGACCGGCAGTGGGTCATCACCGCCTACACGCTCGCGTTCGGCAGCCTCCTGCTGTTCGGCGGTCGCATCGCCGACTACACGGGGCGCCGCCGCGCCTTCGCCATCGGCCTCGTCGGCTTCGCCGGGGCCTCCGCGCTCGGCGGCGCGGCGGGCCACTTCGGCGTCCTGCTCGGGGCCCGAGCCCTGCAAGGCGCCTTCGCCGCACTGCTGGCCCCGTCGGCGCTGTCACTGCTCGCGGTGATGTTCACAGGAGCGAAGGAACGGGCGAAGGCGTTCGCGATCTTCGGCGCCATCGCGGCCGGCGGCAGCGCCATCGGCCTGGTGCTCGGCGGCTTCCTCACCGAATGCCTCAACTGGCGCTGGTGCTTGTACGTCAACGTGCCGATCGCCGTGGTGGCGGTCTGCGGCTGGTACGCGCTGCCCACCGACGCCCACAGCGGCCGGAGCCGCGCCAGGTTCGACGTTCCCGGCGTCCTGCTCGCCGTCGCCGGCCTGGTGGGCGTCGTGTACGGGTGCAGCGAGGCGGAGTCCGCCGGCTGGGACTCGGGCCGGGTGCTCGGTCTGCTGGCAGCCGGTGTGCTGCTGCTGGTGGCGTTCGCACTGGTGGAGCGGCGGGCCGCCACGCCCCTGCTGCCGCTACGCGTCATCGCCGACCGCACCCGGGGCGGCGCCTACCTGGCGGTGGGCCTGTCGATGGTCGGCATGTTCGCGATGTTCCTGTTCCTCACGTACTACCTCCAGACCGTCAAGGGCTATTCGGCCGTCGTCACCGGCGTGGCCTTCCTGCCGATGACGGCGGGCGTCCTGTTCGCGGCGGGCGGCATCGCGGCGCGCCTCATCCCGAAGGTGCCGCCGCGCGCACTGATCGCCCCCGGGCTGCTGCTCTCCGCCGCGAGCGTGGCCTGGCTGATCCCGCTGACACCGGACAGCTCGTACGCGGCCCGGGTGCTGCCCGCGGAGATCCTGGTCGGCATGGGGCTCGGCCTGGTGATGGCGCCGGCGATGAACTACGCCACGCACGGCGTGCGCGCCGAGGACACCGGCATCGCCTCCGCTTCGGTCACCACGGCGCAGCAGGTCGGCGGCTCGATCGGCACCGCACTGCTCAACACGATCGCCACCAGCGCCACCGCGGACTACCTGGCCGCCCACCACCCGCCGACCCCCGAGGTCGCCCAACGGGCCCTGACGGAGGGATTCTCGGACGCCTTCGTGGTGGCCGCCGTGATCCTGACCGTGGCCGCCGCGCTGGTGGCGGCCCTGATGAACACCCCGCGCCCCACCCGCGACACGGCGGCGAGTGCCGAACCGATGGCCACACACCTGGGCTAACGCCGGCGCGGCAATGCCCTGCGGCGGGCGGCACACGGGGCCCGCCGGCCGGGGTCGGGACGGTCGTGTCCCAGCCGCGGCCAGGGACGGCCGCGGGCCCGCGCGGAGCGGCCGGGGCCATGGCCCGACGCCCGCACGGAGCCGACCGAAACCGAAACCGAATCCGCAGGAGAAGCGGGCCACGAGCCTGCCCCAAAGCACCAGGGGGACGCGCTGGCACTTCCCGAAGACGCACGGAAACAGACATCGGCCAGAGAGCAGTGGTGAGAGAGGAGAACGTCATGACACAGGTAGCGCCCACACCACGGGACGCGCGCCACGGAGCGCTCAGGGGGCTCGCGGAGACCTCACTGTGGGTCGCGTTCCTGCGCGAGCTGGAGCAGCGCCGTACCGACCGGCTGTTCGACGATCCGTACGCGCGCGTGTTCCTGGACTCCGCCGGAGGCGCGGGCACCTTCTGGACCGAGACGCCCACGGCGACGGCGAGCGACGACTTCCGCGAGCTGATGGCCGAACAGGTGGCGGTGCGCACCGCGGCACTGGACGCCGCGCTGCTGACGGCCGTGCGGGCGGGCCGCAGCCAGGTCGTGCTGCTCGCCTGTGGGATGGACGCCCGGGCCTACCGGCTCGACTGGCCGACGGGCACCCGGGTATTCCAGGTGGACTTCGCGCCGGTGCTGGAGTTCCGGACGCAGGCGTTGCACGCCACCGGAGCGAGCCCGCGGTGCACGCTCGTGGACGTCGCCGCCGACCTCAGGGAGGACTGGGGCGCCACGCTCCGTGCGGCCGGGTTCGACCCCACGGCGCGCACCGCGTGGCTGGCCGAGGGCCTGCTGTACGGGCTGCCGTCGGTCGCGGCCGATGGGCTGCTCGACGCGATCGGGGAGCTCTCGGCTCCCGGCAGCACGCTCGAACTCGACCACGGCGAGGACGGCGAACGGCTACGCGCCGCCCGTACCGCGATCTCCACCGAGTTCACCGACCTGTGGCACGGCGGCCCGCGCACCGACCTGGACACCTGGTTCCGCCAGCACGGATGGGCCCCGGAGCTGCGGGACATCGGTCTGGTCGCGGCGGACTACGGCCGCCCCACGCCCCGGGCGTTCGACCCGCTGCTGCCGGGTACGGGCCGCGGCTGGCTGATCCACGCCATGCGCCGGCCACTCCCCGCGGGGGCCGACCGGCAGCCACAGCGGGGGTAGCGCCTTCCCCGGCGGGCTGGCTTCGTCGGTTGTGGCCCCGCTGTGTTGGCTCCGTTGCGCGGGCTCTGTTGCGCGGGCTCCGTTGTCGGGGTGCCGGCCCCGTCTTGAGGTGTCGTGCGGGCGGTTGTACGCGCTACGGGGCGTCGCCCGCACCCGCCCGCCTGTGCCCCGTGCTCCGTCCCTCCCCGTGCCCCGTGCTCCGTCCCACCGGTCCGCCCAGCGTCTGTCCGCCGGCCTGTCCGTCCGTTCGGGCGCCCTTCCCAACACCTGGCCCTCCGCCTGAGAGGAGGAAGGGGCGTACGGGGCCCGTCGTACGGCAGTCTCACCGGCAGGCGCTAACCGCGCGTCAGCCGCGCCTTCTTCAGCGCCATGTGGAGCAGCAGCCGGTCCTCGCCTGCGCCCAGGTCGAGGCCGGTGAGCTGCTCCACGCGCGACAGCCGGTAGTACAGCGTCTGCCGGTGGATGCCGAGCGCCTGGGCGGTACGGCCGGCCTGGCCGGCCCGGTCGAGGAACTCCTCAGCGGTACGCGCGAGTTCGGCGTGGACGTGTTCGAGCAGCGGACGCACGGCGGGGTCGGGGGCCGTGCACGGCAGTCCGGTGAGGAGGCGGTACGGGCCGACGTCGGCCCAGTTGGCGACGGGCCCGAGCCGTTCGTCGGCGCGCGCCGCCCGCGCCGCGGCCAGCGCCTCCCGCCAGGCGGCCGGCAGGTCGGAGAGTTCGCGCCGTACGTCACTCACACCGGCCGCCGCGCTCCCGCCCCCGTGCCCCGTGCTCCGTGCCAGGGCTCCGTCGGCGTCCCCGCCCCGTGCCCCGTGCCCCGTGCCCCGCGCCTCCGGTCTACCGCTCCGTGCTCCGTGTTCCGCGCCTCGTGCGGCGCCCTCCGTGCCGCGCTCAGGGCGCCCCGTACCGCCTGCGGCGTCGTCACCTGACGGGGCCGTGGGGCCGGCCCCGTGCCCCGTGCCCCGTGCCGGGCCTCCGCCGACGTCGGCGCCCCGCGCTCCGTGGGCTGCGCCCCGTGCTCCGTGCCGGGCCTCCGTCGGCGCTCCCGCCCCGTGCCCCGTGCCCGTGCTCCGGGCTCCGTGCCCCGTCGTGCCCGGTGCGTCGTTGCGCGCCCCGTTTCCGGTGGCCGTCGCGCGCGGGGAGCGCAGGAGTTGCTCCGCTGCTGCCAGGGCCGGGTCGACGGACGCCGCGGAGCGCAGCCGTACCAGGGCCGCGAGGCTCGTGCCCGGGTTCGGCCCGCCGGCCGCGCCGCCTTGTCCGCCCGACGCCCCGGGGCGCGCCTGATCGGCGATGGCACAGACGGCGGCCAGCCCCGGCAGGTTGGGCAGTGGGCCGGCCTCGGCGGGGTTCTCGGCGTCCCACGGGGTCACCGCGACGATCGCCAGCGGGCCGCGCGCGGCCGAACGGAGCGCGGCCCGTAGCCCCGCCTCCGCCTCGTCCCGGCCGCCGGAAGGCCCCACCAGGAGGGCCCGCAGCAGCTCCCCGAGCTCCGCCCCGCTGCGCGCCTCCGCGGCCAGCAGGGCGCCGATGCGGGCCGTCGTCTCCATGGCCTGGGTGAGCCGCGGGTCAGCCGGGGCGCCGGGGTGACCCAGTTCGAGGTCGGAGAGGTGGCCGTCGTCCAGGAGCCACACATAGCCGTGCACGACGCCCCGGTGCCGCACGGGCAGGCAGATGCGCCCCATGAACACCCCGGCCGCCGGGTCCGGCGGAATGCGCAACGGCGCCTGCGCGCGCGCGATGCCGAAGCCTTCGAACCACGCCCGTACCGCGGCCGTCGAACGGCGCTGGAGGATCGACCGGGTGCGCACCGGGTCCATCGCCAGGTCGTCGTCGCTGTCGTGCACGCCGAAGGCGATCAGCCCGAAGTCCCGGTCCTCCAGGGTCGCGGGGGCGCCGAGGATCGCCGAGATCTCGTCCACGAGTTGTTGGTAGTCGCCGCGCATCCGTCGCGTGGCCCCCTTCGATGTGTCGTGTGCCGTCCGGACCCCCGGACTCCCCGCTGCCCGGCGGGCCCCGTACGGGACGGCGTCCGGGCGGTGCGGGGGCGTGTGGGGGAGGGGGATCGGGCGGCCCCGGCCCGGGCCCTCACTCTCTCCTCCTCCGCCCCGCTCCACCTCTTGCTTGCTACCTACCGACTACTGCCTGGTGCTGGCCGTGCACCGCCTCGTGCTCGCTGCTTCGCGGCTCCGTGCGCCCTTCTCCCGTCTCCACCGGCAGCCGCCCCGGTCCGGGAGCTTCCCGCGCGCACACGCGCGTGGGCCGGCGAGCACGGACCGGGCAACGGCGCACCCCGGAGCCGCGCACGACCCCGTGCCGACGTCCGTGCCTGCTCCGTCCCGATGGCTGCGCCGCACTCCGCGGAGTGTCGCCCCTGCGGTGCGGACCCGTCCCGCACGGGGCCCCTCCGTGCCCCGCGGCTCCGTGCTCCGTCGCGCCGTGTGCCGGCGGTACGGGGCACCCCGCAGGCGGCGTACGCCCCGTACGGCCGGACGGGCGACCCGCCACGCGGCACGGGCACCCGGCCGGACAGCCGGCCGGCGCGAGGAACAGGCGGTGCGCGCACGACCCCGGGAGCGCCGCTGCGAGAGCACTGGCCGGATCACGACCAGCGCCCCCTGTTTCGCCCCGGCGTACGCCCGGCGGACAACGAAGTGCATCACCTACACCATTGTCATACATCTGTCTGAGATCTCAGCCACCGATGCGTGACAGGTGTCGATGGTCGTGCACCGGATCTGCTCCTTAGGTTTCACAGTGGCTCACCTTGCCGTCGTGGCCACCGGCCGCCCGGTGCGATCAGCCTTGACAAGAACAACCGCAACGTGGAGGTGCCCCGTGCTGGGTCCCGTGCTGCTCGCTGCGTCCCGCAGCGACGCCATCCGCCGTATCGTCTCGGCCGCGCCGGTCACCCGCCCCATGGTGGACCGTTTCGTCGCGGGTGAGCTCCTGGACCCGACCATGTCGGTCATCCAGGGCCTGACCGAGCGCGGCCTCGACGTGACGATGGACTTCCTCGGCGAGGACATCACCGACCCCGCCGAGGCGCGCCGCAACCGCGACGCCTACCTGGCCCTGGCCGAGTCGCTCGCCCCGCTGGGCCTCGGCGCCCGTACGGAGATGTCGGTCAAGCTCTCCGCGTTCGGCCAGGCGCTGCCCGGCGGGCACGACCTCGCGCTGGCGAACGTCACCCCCGTCGTGGAGGCCGCGGCCGAGGCCGGCATGAACGTGGCCCTCGACATGGAGGACCACACCACCACCGACTCCACGCTGGCCATCCTCCGCGAGCTCCGCGAGCGCTTCCCGCAGACCGGTGCGGTCGTGCAGTCCTACCTGTTCCGCACCGAGGAGGACTGCCACGCGCTGGCCACCGAGGGCTCGCGGGTCCGCCTGGTCAAGGGCGCGTACAAGGAGCCGGCGGACGTCGCCTTCCAGGACAAGCGCGAGGTCGACAAGGCGTACGTGCGCTGCCTGAAGATCCTCATGGCGGGCGACGGGTACCCGATGATCGGCTCCCACGACCCGCGCCTGATCGCCATCGCGCAGGAACTCGGCCGCCGCAACGGCCGTAAGCTGGACGAGTACGAGTTCCAGATGCTGTTCGGCATCCGGGTCGCCGAGCAGGAGCGGCTGCGCGCCGAGGGCCACCAGATGCGCATCTACGTCCCGTACGGCACCGACTGGTACGGCTACTTCATGCGCCGTCTCGCGGAGCGCCCCGCCAACCTGGTGTTCTTCCTGCGCTCGCTGGTGAGCCGGGGCTGATCGCCCGCGCCGGGCCCTGGGCCCCACGGCGGCTCCGGCCGCTCCGTGGGGCGCCGCGGCCCGGCCCCGTAGGCCCTGCTCGGCCGCCCCGTCGCCCGTGGCTGGCGGCCGAGAAGAGTAAGACTGGCAGGGGCACCCGGCGTGGCCGGTGGCTCCCCGTCCGGCCCGCGCCGGTCCGCCCGGCAGACCGCCGCGGCGGCCCCGGTGCACACGGCGCCGGCCGACCCCGCGGGACGGGGCCGGAGCGGAGCCCGCGCGCCCCGCGCCCTGGTGGCCCCGTGCCGCCGCCCTTACGTTCCGTACGCAGAACGTTTTCGTACGCAGACCCGACGATCGAAGGAGACACGGCCATGGACGCTGTGACCCAGGTCCCCGCGCCGGTGAACGAGCCGGTGCACACGTACGCACCCGGCACTCCCGAGCGTGCTCGCCTTGAGATCAAGCTCAAGGAGCTTGCCGAGAACCCCATCGACCTGCCGATGACCATCGGTGGCGAGAAGCGGCTGGGTGGCGGCGAGCGCTTCGACGTCGTGCAGCCGCACAACCACGCCGCCAAGCTCGGCACCTACGGCAACGCGACCGCCCAGGACGCGCAGGACGCCGTGGACGCCGCGCTGGCCGCCGCTCCGGCCTGGCGCGCGCTCTCCTTCGACGACCGCGCCGCGATCATCCTGAAGGCCGCCGAGCTGCTCTCCGGCCCGTGGCGCGAGACGCTGGCCGCCTCCACCATGCTGGGCCAGTCCAAGACCGCGCAGCAGGCCGAGATCGACACCCCCTGTGAGCTCGTCGACTTCTGGCGCTTCAACGTGCACTTCGCGCGCCAGATCATCGCCGAGCAGCCGATGGCCAACGCCCCGGGCGTGTGGAACCGCAGCGACCACCGGCCGCTTGAGGGCTTCGTCTACGCGATCACCCCGTTCAACTTCACCGCCATCGCGGGCAACCTGCCGACCGCCCCGGCGCTGATGGGCAACACGGTCGTGTGGAAGCCGTCCCCGACCCAGACCCACGCCGCCGTGCTGCTGATGCAGCTCCTGGAGGAGGCCGGGCTGCCGAAGGGCGTCATCAACCTGGTGACCGGCGACGGCATCGCCGTCTCCGAGGTGGCCCTGAACCACCCCGACCTGGCGGGCATCCACTTCACCGGTTCCACCAAGACCTTCCAGTACCTGTGGAAGACGGTCGGCACCAACATCGAGAAGTACAAGACCTACCCGCGGCTGGTCGGCGAGACGGGCGGCAAGGACTTCATCGTCGCCCACCCGTCCGCCGACCCGGCGGTGCTCAAGACGGCGATGACCCGCGGCGCCTTCGAGTTCCAGGGCCAGAAGTGCTCCGCGGCCTCGCGCGCGTACGTGCCGCGGTCGCTGTGGGAGAACGGCCTGAAGGAGGAGTTCGCGGCCGAGGTGAACGCCCTGACCATGGGTGACGTCACCGACCTGACGAACTTCATGTCCGCCGTCATCGACGAGCGGTCCTTCGCCAAGAACAAGGCGGCCATCGACCGCGCCAAGGCCGACCCGACCATCGAGGTCGTCGCCGGTGGCACCTACGACGACAGCGTGGGCTACTTCGTCCGCCCGACCGTCCTCGTCTCGACCGACCCCGAGAACGAGATCTTCAAGGACGAGTACTTCGGCCCGATCCTGGGCGTCTTCGTCTACGACGACGAGAAGTACGACAAGATGCTGACCCAGATGGAGTCCGCCTCGGCCTACGGCCTGACCGGCTGCGTCATCGCGCAGGACCGCGCCGCTGCCGCCGCCACCTGCGAGGCGCTGCGCTTCGCCGCGGGCAACTTCTACATCAACGACAAGCCGACCGGCGCCGTCGTCGGCCAGCAGCCGTTCGGTGGCGGGCGCGCCTCGGGCACCAACGACAAGGCCGGTGCCAAGCAGAACCTGATGCGCTGGACCTCCACCCGCTCCATCAAGGAGACCCTGGTCCCGCCGACCGACTACCGCTACCCGCACATGGGCTGATCCAGCCCCGCACACCGGCCGGCCCACCCACCGGGCCGGCCCGGTGCCCGCGATGCCGCGCGCACCGTCAGCTTCCGCCCCCGTCCGGTCCCCCAACCGGCCGGGGGCGGAGGTATGTCAGGGCGGCCCCGTCGCCCACCACGCCCCTGCTGGGCGCCGCGCTCCGTGCTCCGTCGGCTGCGTGGTGCTCCGCGCTCCGTGCTCCGTCGGCTGCGGGGTGCCCCGTGCCCCGTGCCCCGTGCCCCGTGCCCCGTGCCCCGTGCCCCGTGCCCCGTGCGGCCTACCACATCGGAGCAACAGGCGGGCACGTCCGTGTACCCCGTCGTGGGGCGTGCCGGACGCCCCGTCCGACCGCCGATCCGGAAGGCACCCGCGAAGGCCGCGCGGCTGAGTACACCGGCTGTCGCCGCACCGTGCACGGTGCCCGCAGCGGTCCGGTCTGCGGGACGCCCATGGCATGTGCCAGCGGAGTTTCAGTAGCGGCGCCGTCTCAGATAGTAGGAAGTCCGAGTAATGGTGCAGACAGCACGGCTCCGCTGGCTTACGTTTGTGGAAGCCGAACGTCTCGCTCCATCAGCGACGGCGGATGAGCCGGCTACGCGACGCAGGTGACCCCTGCCGTATCCACGCTCCCGCCCCTTCCGGCGATTCCATTCCCCTCGGGTACTGGCATTGGCATTGGAGACGTGCATCATGGCCGACACCGTTCGCAAGATCCGGCACGCTACCCGCCGCGACGACGACACCGACCGCAAGAACGCCGCAGCCGCACTCCAGCGCGCCCTGGACCGCCGCGACAACGGCGGCGCCACCGGTCACTGACCGGACCCGCGCCCGGTCCTCCCGCCCCACTCCTCGTCCCGCCACCCCGCCCCGTCCACGGGACCGCGTCTGCGGGGGCGCGCGGAGCAGCACGGTGCCGGCGCCGTGCTGCGGGCGCGTACCCGACAGGCGGGGCGCGGTCCCCGTTGCGGGGACACGGAGCGTACGGAGCGCGGAACTGCACGAGGCACGGGCGCGCGGGGCAGCCCCTCAAGGAACAGCGCCACATGCACGGAGTAGAGCCGTACGGAGCACAGACACGGGGCGCCGGGCAGAGAGCCCGTACAGGGGCACGGAGCGGAGCGGAGCCGTACGGCACGGAGCCGTACAGCACGGAGCCGTACGGGGCGCAGGTACGGAGCACGCGGACGGGGCACGGGGCCCGCGCCGCCCCGTGCCCCGCCCCGTACTCCGCGCCGCCCCGCGCCCCGTACGCGGCCTCCGCGGCGCCCCGCGCCCCGTACGCGGCCTCCGTCAGTGATGGCCGGGGCGGCGCCGGCGGACGATGTCGAAGTGGTCGACGCGTTCGCCGGTCTCCGCGAGGGTGGTCACCCGCAGCCGGGGGTGTGCGCCGCCCCGGGCGGCGACCGCGAGGAAGGAGAAGCCCGTGTACCGCACCCGGGACCACTCCACCTCCTCCTCGCTCTTCTGGGCGCCCTTGACCCAGTGGTAGGTGTGCACGCTGTCCAGGTCCTTGACGTGCCCCTCGAAGCTGTCCGGCACCGGGAAGCTGTACAGCGCCTTGCCCGCGCCGCCGGCCGTCACGTACACGATGCCGTCGCGCGCCGGGTCCACGGTCTCGCCGATCGGCACCGCCTTGGCCACCGCGCCGCCGCGCAGCGCGTCGGTGCGCTCGTACACGTGGTTGTGGCCGTTGATGACCAGGTCCACCTGGTGCTTGTCGAAGAGCGGCACCCAGGCGTCGCGCACGCCGCCGTCCGAGGCGTGGGCGCTGGTGGTCGAGTAGGCGCAGTGGTGGAAGAAGACCACGACGAAGTCGATCCCGCGGGTGCGCCGCAACTCCCCGAGCCGCCGGTCGAGCCAGGCCGTCTGCCGACCGCCGGAGTACCCGAGGTTGGCGGTGATCTCGTACGAGACGTCGTTGGCGTCCAGTGCGACCACGCCGACGTTGCCGTAGGTGAAGGAGTAGACGCCGGGCGACTCGCGGGGGTCGGGGCCGTTCTCCGGCAGCGTCCAACGGGCGCGCTGGCCGCCGTAGCCGTTGGGGCTGTACCACGCCTCCATGTCGTGGTTGCCGGTGGTGACCATCCACGGCACCCGGGCGGCGACGGACTCGGTCTGCGCCAGGAACTGGTCCCACACCCGCGTGTCGTACACGTCCGTGGCCGCGCCGCGCCCCGAGGAGTCCGCGTAGCAGATGTCGCCCGCGTGCAGGTGGAAGGACGGGTTCTGACCGAGGATCACCTGGTCGTTGGCGAGCGCGTGGTAGCTCACGCCCTGGTCGCCGAAGGCGGTGAAGACGAACTCCTCGGACCGGGCGGGGGCGGTGCGGAAGCTGCCGATCGTGGAGAGCCTGCTGGGTTCGGTCGGGTCGAAACCGTCGTGCCCCACGCCGTAGTAGTACGTGGTGCCGGGGCGCAGCCCGTCCAGCGCGGCGTGCAGGTAGTACTGCTCCACCGCGGGCAGCTTGCTGGACAGCGCGGGCGTGTGCAGGTCGCGCACCTCCGCCTCGATCTTCCGGCTCAACTGCCAGGGCTTGAGCCCGATCCGCACGTACGGCCGCCGCACGGCGAACGGGACCTGCCAGGAGATCCGCATCTGCGTCCGCGGGTCGGCACCGAACGCGAGGTGGCGCCCGAACGGGGCCACGAACGCGCCGCTCACCTGCCCCGTCGCGGGCCCGGCGGAGTGGGGGGAGGCACTGGCGGAGCCGGCGAGCAGGCCCGCGCCGGCCACCGCGCCGGCGGTGGCCACGCTGGTGCGCAGGGCGCCGCGGCGCGACAGCTTCGCGCGCAGGTACGCGTGTTGCTCCGGCATCGACATTCGGCCGGCGAGCTCATCGGGGATGCCGACGCGCGGGAGGTCGGCGGAACCAGGGGAGTGGGGGCCCGACTGGCGGGAATGAGCGGTCATGACAGAAAAGTTCCCAGTCATGACCAACTGCGCCCTGCATGACGGTCGTCCTGCGGGTGAACGCCACCCGTCTGGCAGGTCGAGTCCGCATGGTGGACGCCACGTGTCAACCGTTGGGACGACGAGTAGGGTCCTCGCATGTCTCGCAGCATTCGCCTCGCAGTGATCCCCGGTGACGGAATCGGCCAGGAAGTCGTGGCCCAGGGCCTCAAGGTGCTCTCGGCCGTGCTTCCCCAGGACGTGAAGCTGGAGACCAGGGAGTACGACCTGGGCGCCCGCCGCTGGCACGCGACCGGGGAGACCCTGCCGGACGCCGAGTTGGCCTCGCTCAAGGACCACGACGCCATCCTGCTCGGCGCGATCGGCGATCCCTCCGTGCCCTCCGGCGTGTTGGAGCGCGGCCTGTTGCTCAAGCTGCGCTTCGCCTTCGACCACTACGTCAACCTGCGCCCGTCCAAACTCTTCCCGAACACCCCGACGCCGCTCGCCGGCCGCCCCGACATCGACTTCGTGGTGGTCCGCGAGGGCACCGAGGGCCCGTACACGGGCAACGGCGGCAGCCTGCGCACCGGAACGCCGGCCGAGGTGGCCACCGAGGTCAGCGTCAACACGGCGTACGGGGTGGAGCGGGTGGTGCGCGACGCGTACGAGCGCGCCAACGCCCGCCCGCGCAAGAAGCTCACCCTCGTCCACAAGAACAACGTCCTGGTCTACGCCGGGCACCTGTGGAAGAACACCTTCGACCGGGTCGGCCAGGAGTACCCGGACGTCACCACCGACTACCTGCACGTCGACGCCGCGACGATCTTCTTCGTCACACAGCCCGAGCGCTTCGACGTGATCGTCACCGACAACCTCTTCGGCGACATCATCACCGACCTGGCCGCCGCGGTCACCGGCGGCATCGGCCTGGCCGCCAGCGGCAACATCAACCCGTCGGGCGCCTTCCCGTCCATGTTCGAGCCGGTGCACGGCTCGGCCCCGGACATCGCCGGCACCGGCAAGGCCGACCCCACCGCCACGGTGCTCTCGGTCGCCCTGCTGCTGCGTCACCTCGGGTACGAGGCGGAGGCCACCCGCGTCGAGGACGCCGTCACCGACGACCTGGCCGGCCGTGCCGGTGTGACCAGGACCACGGACGAGATCGGCGACGCGCTGGCGGTACGCGTCACGGCCTGACGCCCCGCCCCGCCGGCGGGCGCGTTCCTGCTGCCGGCTGACGCGCCGCCCCGCGCCGCCTGTCGGCGCGCGGGCCGTGACATCACCCACACCTCGCCGCGGCTCGCCCGCCCACTCCGTACCGGTGCGCCGCGCGGAACGTACCCGCTGTACGTTCCGCGCGGCGCATCCGCGTCCGCGCCGCCTGCCTCCGTGCCGGCCGCACGGGCCACGGAGCGGCGGGAATGACCGGTACGGGCGGGCTCCAGCACCACGGCCGGCGCCGCGGCACCAGCGTGGTGCGCCCGCGGTCGCGCCCCTGCCCGCGCTCCGGGGCGCGGGCGCAGAGCGGTGGCTCGGCCTCCGGATGTGATGGATGTGGCGGGGCGGCCCAAAGCGTACGTCTGAGTCGTACGGACGCGGCGGCGATACGGCGCTGGAGGGCGAAAACCCGGTTCGAGAGCCTGCTCACCGTCGCTGTGCTTCCGCGCGGCGGGGTGCGACCATCGAGGTCAGGCCCGCGCATGCCGAAGAGTGGCCTTGTGTTCCCTGGACGGTTCCGCGCGAGCGATAATCGAACGTGGGGCCGCAGCACAAGGCGAAACTTGGACGTTATAGCCGACTGACAGGGACGGAAGTGAGCGCGGTCCGTCGAACCCATATGGCGAAGGACACGTTCTCATGACGACGACCACGATCGAGCTCAAGCCCTCCTCGCATCCGCTGCCGGCCGCGGAGCGCGAGGCGATCTTGGCCAACCCCGGTTTCGGCCGCCACTTCACCGACCACATGGTGACCATCAAGTGGACCGAGGGCCGCGGCTGGCACGAGGCGCAGCTCGTTCCGTACGCGCCGCTGTCGATCGACCCGGCGAACATGACGCTGCACTACGCGCAGACCATCTTCGAGGGCCTCAAGGCGTACCAGCAGCCCGACGGCACCGTCGCCACCTTCCGCCCCGACGCCAACGCCGCCCGCTTCCAGGCGTCCGCCCGCCGGCTCGCCATGCCCGAACTCCCCGTCGAGACCTTCATCGCGGCCTGTGACGCGCTCGTCAAGCAGGACCGGGCCTGGGTGCCGGCCAACGGCGAACAGTCCCTGTACCTGCGCCCGTTCATGATCGCCACTGAGGTGGGGCTGGGCGTGCGCCCGGCCAACGAGTACCTGTTCGTGGTCATCGCCTCGCCGGCCGGTGCGTACTTCCCGCGCGGTGTGAAGCCGGTCTCGGTGTGGCTGTCCGAGGAGTACGTCCGGGCGGCTCCCGGCGGCACCGGCGCCGCCAAGGCCGGCGGCAACTACGCCGCCTCGCTGGTCGCCCAGGCCCAGGCCGCCGAGAAGGGCTGCGACCAGGTCGTCTGGCTCGACGCCATCGAGCGGCGGTGGATCGAGGAGATGGGCGGCATGAACCTCTACTTCGTCTACCGCGACGGCGACGCGGTGCGCATCGTCACCCCCGAACTGTCCGGCTCGCTGCTGCCCGGCATCACGCGCGCGTCGCTGCTGCGCATCGCAGAGGACCTCGGGTACGGCTTCGAAGAGGGCCGGATCTCCGTCGACGACTGGAAGAACGCCAACGCCGACGGGACGCTGACCGAGGTCTTCGCCTGTGGCACCGCCGCGGTCATCACCCCGGTCGGCTCCGTCAAGTCCGCCCGTGCCGACTGGACGGTGGGAGACGGCCAGCCCGGCGAGATCACCATGAAGCTGCGCCAGGCGCTGCTCGACATCCAGACCGGTGCCGCCCCGGACCCGCACGGCTGGCGCCACCCGCTCGGCTGAGGCACCCCGCTGAGTGGCGAAGGCCCCCCGACGGCTTCCGCCCCAGCGGACACGACGGCCCGCCCGCACCGCCGAACCCGGCGAGTGCGAGCGGGCCGCCGCGTATCTCCTCGTACGAGCGGACGGCCTGCACCGAGCCGGCGCCCCGCGCGCGAGGCCGCGCCGCCCGCCCGTGCTCCCACCGCGCGGTCCGACGGAGCCCACCCCGCGGTCCGACGGAGCGGCCCGCGTGATGGTCAGCCGTGGCCGAATGCGGCGCCCGCGGCGCGGCTCCCGCATGGTGAGACGGTGGGGCCGTGGGGCGTGCGGTGTGGCACACTCCTGCCGTGCTCTCGTTCGCCAGCATTATTGGCAGCAGGCGCGCCGGTCCGCAGTGACCGCCCCGTACGAACCGAGTACGGCGCGGACATCGTCGTCCCAGACCCGCGCGCAGACCTCTCGCACCCGCGAGGGGTCTTTTCGTTTCCCGGGCCATCTGCACCCGGGGGCGGAGCGCACGGAGCATAGTGGGGGCGGTGGAGCCGGTCATTCCGGTAGACCGAGATCCCGACAGGAGCCAGATCAGCATGACGGACGCACCCGACGACAACTTCCACGTGTTCGACACCACGCTGCGCGACGGGGCGCAACGTGAGGGGATCAACCTCACCGTTGCGGACAAGCTGACCATCGCCCGGCGGCTGGACGAGTTCGGGGTGGGGTTCATCGAGGGCGGCTGGCCGGGGGCCAATCCGCGGGACACGGAGTTCTTCAGCAGGGCCCGTACCGAGATCGACTTCAAGCACGCGCAACTCGTCGCGTTCGGTTCGACGCGGCGGGCGGGCACCAGGGCCCAGGACGACCCGCAGGTCCAGGCGCTGCTGGACGCGCAGGCGCCGGTCATCACGCTGGTCGCCAAGTCCCATGACCGGCACGTGGAACTCGCCCTGCGGACCACCCTGGAGGAGAACCTGGAGATGGTCCGGGACACCGTCTCCCACCTGCGCGCGCAGGGCCGCCGGGTGTTCGTGGACTGCGAGCACTTCTTCGACGGCTACCGGGGCAACCCCGACTACGCGCTCCAGGTGGTGCGCGCCGCGCACGAGGCGGGCGCCGACGTGGTCGTGCTCTGCGACACCAACGGCGGCATGCTGCCCGCCCAGGTCCAGGCCGTGGTGGCCGAGGTGCTCGCCGCAACCGGGGCCCGCCTCGGCATCCACGCCCAGGACGACACCGGCTGCGCCGTCGCCAACACCCTCGCCGCCGTCGACGCGGGCGCCACCCACGTGCAGTGCACCGCCAACGGGTACGGCGAACGGGTCGGCAACGCCAACCTGTTCCCGGTGGTCGCCGCACTGGAGCTGAAGTACGCGAAGACCGTGCTGCCCGCCGGCGCGCTGGCCGAGATGACCCGCATCTCGCACGCCATCGCCGAGGTCGTCAACCTCACGCCCTCCACCCACCAGCCGTACGTGGGCGTCTCGGCCTTCGCCCACAAGGCCGGCCTGCACGCGTCGGCGATCAAGGTGGATCCGGACCTCTACCAGCACATCGACCCGGAGCAGGTCGGCAACACCATGCGGATGCTGGTCTCCGACATGGCGGGCCGCGCCTCCATCGAGCTCAAGGGCAAGGAACTCGGCGTCGACCTCGGCGGCGACCGCGCACTGGTCACCCGGGTCGTCGAACGGGTCAAGGAACGGGAACTCGCGGGCTACACCTACGAGGCCGCCGACGCCTCCTTCGAACTGCTGCTGCGCGCCGAGGCGGAGGGGCGGGCGCGCCGCTACTTCCGGGTGGAGTCCTGGCGCGGCATCGTCGAGACCCGCCCGGACGGCGCCCACGCCAACGAGGCCACGGTCAAGCTGTGGGCCAAGGGCGAGCGCATCGTCGCCACCGCCGAGGGCAACGGCCCCGTCAACGCGCTGGACCGGGCGCTCCGTGTCGCCCTGGAGCGCATCTACCCGGACCTGGCCGACCTGGAGCTGGTCGACTACAAGGTGCGCATCCTGGAGGGCCGGCACGGCACCGAGTCCACCACCCGGGTCCTGGTGTCGATGAGCGACGGCCGGGGCGAATGGTCCACCGTCGGCGTCGGCGACAACGTGATCGCCGCCTCCTGGGAGGCGCTGGAGGACGCCTACACCTACGGCCTGCTGCGCGCGGGCGTCGATCCGCAGGAGTAGCCCGCGCGGCGCGGGTGCGGCGCCGAACGGCCGTCCGTACGTGCCCCGGCTCCCGGGGCACGTACGTGCGCGCGTGCGCGCGAACGGTAGCCATCTCTCCGTCCGTGGCCATCCTTCGCCCACCCTCCGGACCCGGCAGGTACGCGCGCGTGCGCGCGCAGTCGCGGGCGATGGGGTCGGCGCGGCTGTGCCCCGCCCCGTCGGCGCCGTGGCCGGACGGGGCGGTTACGTGGCGGCCCCGGGCCCCGGGGCCCACGCGCCAGACGCGCGCCGTACGGAGCCGGCGCGTCGGGCGTACGGGACGGACCCGCCCGGTACGCACGGGGCGGCGCGGACTGCTTGGCGCGGGTCGGATCGGCAGGGGCCCCGGGGCGGTGGTGGACACCCCGGGGCGGCGGTGGACAGGCCGCGGCCCCGGCCGGCCTACGGGGGGGAAGGCTCGGACGGGGCCGCGGGGTATGGGGGGCGTGGCGGATCAGGCGGCCGGGGTGGCCTTCACGGCAGAGATGTCGAAGGTGAGCTTCACCTTGTCGCTGACCATCACGCCGCCGGTCTCCAGCGCGGCGTTCCAGGTCAGGCCCCACTCGGAGCGCAGGATCGTGGCGCTGCCCTCGAAGCCGACGCGCTCGGCGCCGTAGACGTCGGTCGCCGCACCGTTGAAGTCCAGGTCGATGGTGAGCGGCCGGGTCACGTCCTTGATGGTCAGGTCGCCGGTGACGCGGAAGCTCTCGTCGTCGACCTGCTCCACGCGGGTGCTGCGGAAGGACATCAGGGGGAAGGTGTCGGCGGCGAAGAAGTCGTCGCTCCGCAGGTGCGCGTCGCGGTCCGCGATGCCGGTGTCCACGCTGGCGATCTTGATGTCGATGGAAGCGGTGGAGCGGGTCGGGTCGGCCCCGTCGAGGTGCAGCGTGCCCTCGTGCTCGCCGAACGAGCCCCGCACGTTGGTGACCATCGCGTGCCGGACGGTGAATCCGATGCTGCTGTGCGCCGGGTCGATCGTGTAGTCACCGGTGAGCCCCGCGAGGGCCGGGTTCGCCTGCTGCGGCGCCGCGGCGTCGGTGACGGCGGTGCCGGTGGCGGCGTGGGCTGCCGGAGCGGTGCTGCGCTTGCGGTTGAACAGAGCCATGGCTCCTCCTCGGGGGACGTTGTTGTTCAAGCTTCAACGAGATCTACCGTAGAGGCATTCCGTTCAATTTTCAACTTCTCCTCTCGGGCCCTCACTCGGCAACCTCGTTCCGGATCTCGCCGCAGGCTGCGATTCGGGTCTCGGGTCTCGGGTCCCGGTCCCGGACCTGGTTCGAATCGGGTCTCAGGCCGGGTCTCGGGCCTGGTCGCAGGCCCCGTCCCGGGTCTGATCCCGGGCTCCGTGTCGGGGCCGGGCTCCTGGCCCCGGGCTCCCAGTCCAAGGCGCCGGTCGGAGGACCCGGCCCGGGGCTCTGGCCCCGGTTCCGGGTCGGGCTCCGATCCGGTCGGCCGGTCCGCCCTCCGGCCCGGACGCTGCTGCGGAGCGGGCGGCCCCGCACCGCGGTCGTCCACGCCCGCACCCTTCCGAGTGCCGCGCCACGCGCAGCTCACACCCCCGAATGTCGGGTCTTGCCCTGTCGACCCCGTACGCCGGGGCCCGTGCCGTGCTCCCTGGGCCTAGCCTCGTATGCCCCGTGCCCCGTGCCCCGTGCCCCGTGCCCCGTGCCCCGTGCCCCGTGCCCCGTGCCCACCCGTGCCCCGCGCCCCGGGGCTCCGTGCCCGCGTCCCCGCCGCCCCGTTCCGCAGCCCGTGATGCCCTGTTCATGTGAAGGCTCTGGCGACGCGCGTAGAACTCGGGCATCATCCTGGGGCTCCACCTGCACCACAGGCCCGTCAACCGTCAGGTCCGTCCTCAGCAGGAGGCCCCCCATGGATCACGCGACGCACGGCAGTCCGCGCCCCCGGCGCGGTGTCCGTTCCCTTCTCACCGCGCTCGCGCTGACGCTCGGTGCGCTGTTCGCGCCCGGTGTCGGTGTCGTCAGCGGCGCCGGTGAGGCGCAGGCGGTCAGCAAGTTGACCCATGAGCAGGCGACCGCGATGTTCCGGAGCGCCGGGATCACCTGGTCGTCCTCCGGTGGTTGCTCCGACCGCAACAAGCCGAACTGCACGTCCTTCACGCAGCTCAACCTCAGCTCCGCGCAGGGCGCGCAGACGCTCAAGTCGGCCAGCCGCTGCGCCCTGAACATCACCGGCGGTACGGAGACCGGCCACGCCAGCGGCACCTACAGCCACTGGAACGGCTACAAGCTCGACTTCAGCCTCTCCACCTGCCTGACGAACTACATCACCAAGACGTTCACGTCCATCGGCGGGTCGAAGTGGAAGTCGGCCTCCGGCAACATCTACTACCGCGAGAGCAACCACTGGGACGTCACGTTCCACAACTGCGGGGGCTGCTGACCCGTCGACCCCCTAGGTCGCCGGCCCCGTTCTCCGCCCTGCTCGGGCGGCGAACGGGGCCGGCGGCATGCCCCGGCTGTGCGGGCCCGCTGGGGGAGCCCCTTATCCTTTGTGGGGTATACACAGGGGAAAATGGGGGTTAAGGTCCCCGCGATGCGGGAAGTGCGCTGGACGGTTCTGTCGCCTGTGACACGAAAACGAGCATGACGTTGTAGGAAAACGACATGAGGTTCCCGGGCCCAAGGAACGTACCGTCTTGGCATGACCAATCTCGAAGGTGCGCCCGTAGCGGCGAGTGACGTCCGTGGGCGCGTCGCCGAGCTGCAAGCCATTCGCGAGCAGGCTCGGCGCGGCCCGAGTGAGCGGGCCACCGAGGCGCAGAAGGCCAAGGGCAAACTGACGGCTCGGGAACGGATCGAGCTGCTGCTGGACGAGGGCTCCTTCAACGAGGTCGAGCCCCTGCGACGGCACCGTGCGGTCGGCTTCGGCCTGGAGGCGAAGAAGCCGTACACCGACGGCGTGATCACCGGCTGGGGCACCGTGCACGGCCGCACCGTCTTCACCTACGCGCACGACTTCCGGATCTTCGGCGGCGCGCTGGGCGAGGCCCACGCCACCAAGATCCACAAGATCATGGACATGGCCATCGCCGCCGGCGCCCCGCTGGTGTCGCTGAACGACGGTGCCGGCGCGCGCATCCAGGAGGGCGTCTCGGCGCTCGCCGGGTACGGCGGCATCTTCCAGCGCAACACCCGCGCCTCCGGCGTCATCCCGCAGATCTCCGTGATGCTCGGCCCGTGTGCCGGCGGCGCCGCGTACAGCCCCGCGCTGACCGACTTCGTCTTCATGGTCCGCGAGACCTCGCAGATGTTCATCACCGGGCCCGACGTCGTCCAGGCGGTGACCGGCGAGAAGGTCTCCCAGAACGGCCTCGGCGGCGCCGACGTGCACGCCGAGACCTCGGGCGTGTGTCACTTCGCCTACGACGACGAAGAGACCTGCCTCGAAGAGGTGCGCTACCTGCTCTCCCTGCTGCCGCAGAACAACCGGGAGAACCCGCCCGTCGTCGAGCCGGCCGACGCCGTCGACCGCCGCGGCGAGGCGCTGCTCGACCTGGTGCCGGCCGACGGCAACCGGCCGTACGACATGCGCAAGGTCATCGAGGAGATCGTCGACGACGGCGAGTACTTGGAGGTCCACGAGCGCTGGGCGACCAACATCATCTGTGCGCTCACCCGGCTCGACGGGGCCGTGGTCGGCATCATCGCCAACCAGCCGCAGTCGCTGGCCGGCGTGCTCGACATCGAGGCGTCGGAGAAGTCCGCGCGCTTCATCCAGATGTGCGACGCCTTCAACATCCCGCTGGTCACGCTGCTCGACGTGCCCGGCTTCCTGCCCGGCGTCGACCAGGAGCACGGCGGCATCATCCGGCACGGCGCGAAGATGCTGTACGCGTACTGCAACGCCACCGTGCCGCGGATCTCGGTCATCCTGCGCAAGGCGTACGGCGGCGCGTACATCGTCATGGACTCCCAGTCCATCGGCGCCGACCTCACCTACGCCTGGCCAACCAACGAGATCGCCGTGATGGGCGCCGAGGGCGCGGCCAACGTCATCTTCCGCAAGCAGATCGCCGGCGCGGACGACCCCGAGGCCATGCGGGCCCGGATGGTCAAGGAGTACAAGTCCGAGCTGATGCACCCGTACTACGCCGCCGAGCGGGGTCTGGGGG
>NZ_JBLIWA010000039.1:116080-132489 GCF_047525675.1 Streptomyces sp. 796.1
GTCGATGACGTTATCGACCCGGCGGACACCCGTGAGGTGCTGATCCGATCCCTGGCGATGCTGCGCAACAAGCACGCCGACCTGCCGTCCCGCAAGCACGGCAACCCGCCGCAGTAAGGGAGACGAAGAACCCGTGAGCACTGCAACCGAACCGACTGCCCCCGCGCTGGCCGACACCGTTGTCCGGGTGGAGCGGGGCCACGCCGACGCGGAGGAGGTCGCGGCGGTGACCGCGGTCCTGCTCGCCCGCGCCGCCGCCACCCAGCACAACGCCGCGCCGCCGGCCCCGCGCCGTTCCACGGCGGGCTGGCGCCGCCTGGAGCGCACGCCCGGTTTCCGGGCGCCGCACAGTTGGCAGGGCTGACCCGACGCCTACCGGCCGATCGGCCGGCGCCCCGGGCCCCGTACGGCGCCGGCACCGCGTCCGTAGCGCGCTTGTTGCAAGCCCCCGTTCGCTCTCCACGGAGCGCGGACGGGGGCTTGTCGTCGTCCGCGCGCGGTTTCCGCCCGCCCGCGCGTGGTCTGCGCCTGTGCGTGCGCGATCTCCGTACGTGGGCCGCGCGTGGGCCGTCGGCGGGACGCACGCGAACAGTGCGCACGCGAACAGCACGCACCCGGTGTTCCCAGCAGGCGTACGCAGCCGTCCTGCGCAGCCGCCGTGCGCTCCGGGGCGTGCAGAAAGGCGCACCCAACCCGAGGGTGCCGGAGCCGGCCCTGGCGCCCGGCCCAGCAAAAAGCCGGGGTACGGGGCGGTACACACCACCTGGTGTGTACCGCCCCGTACCCCGGCGTCGGCGACCGGCTAGCGCAACCGGGCCATCAGGGCGTGCTCGACCAGCGTGATGAGCGCGCTCTTGGCCTCGTTGCGGTGTCGGGCGTCGGTGATGATGATCGGTGCGTCGGGGCCGATCTGGAGCGCCTCGCGCACCTCGTCCGGCGTGTAGGGCTGGTGGCCGTCGAAGCCGTTGAGGGCGATGACGAACGGCAGGCCCGAGTTCTCGAAGTAGTCGACCGCGGGGAAGCAGTCGGCGAGTCGCCGGGTGTCCACGAGCACGATCGCGCCGATCGCGCCGCGTACCAGGTCGTCCCACATGAACCAGAACCGGTCCTGCCCGGGCGTGCCGAACAGGTAGAGAATCAGGTCCTGGTCGAGCGTGATGCGGCCGAAGTCCATGGCCACCGTGGTGGTGGTCTTGTCCGGGGCGTGGGTCAGGTCGTCGATCCCCGCCGATGCGGAGGTCATCACGGCCTCGGTGCGCAGCGGGTTGATCTCCGAGACCGCGCCGACGAACGTGGTCTTGCCCACGCCGAAGCCGCCCGCCACCACGATCTTCGCGGAGGTGGTGGAGCGGGCTGCACCGCTAGAGCTTGCGAAGTCCACTGAGCACCCTTTCGAGCAGTGTCACGTCAGGCTGTCCGCCGGCGGTCTCGTCGCCGCCGGGCTGATGGATGGCGACGAGCCCCGCCTCGGCCAGGTCGGCGACGAGGATGCGGGAGACGCCAAGGGGAATGGAGAGGAGTGCGGAGATCTCGGCGACCGACTTGATCTCGCGGCACAGGTGGCAGATCCGCTGGTGCTCGGGCAACTGGCCCTGGAGCTGGGACGGATCGGCCGTGGTGCTCACCAACGCCTCGATGGCGAGCTGGTACCGGGGCCGCGTACGGCCGCCGGTCATGGCATAGGGGCGCACGAGCGGGTTGTGCGCGGCGGGTGCGGGCTCCGGCTCGTCGTGCTGCGGCTGCACCGGCTCGATGCGCGGGCCGTGCGGCGCGTACGGGTCGGCGGGCGGCTCGTAACCGGGCCGCGGCTGCGGCTGCCGTCCCGGCTGACCACCGTGGTGCGGCTGGCCGTAGCCAGGCTGCTCGTACGGCGGTTGCTGGTGGGGCTGCCGTTGCTGCGGCGGCTGTTGGGGGAAGGGCTGGGCGCCGGGCTGGCCGTGCTGCGGCTGGTACGGCTGCTGGTGGCGCTGCTCGTACGGCTGCTGCGGCTCGGTGGGCCAGTCGTCCGCCTGCTGGGACGCCGCACGGCGCTGTGCGGGGCCCCGCTGCGGCTGCTGGGGGAGGAGCGCGTCACCGGACGCGTCGCCGGGCTGCTGCTGGGCCGTGGGCCGGACCCGGCGGCTGGGCGCGGAGGGGAAGTTGAACCGGTTCAGCGGCGCCTGACCCTGTGGGTCAGGCTGCTGCCCTTCGCCGTACGAATAGCCGCTCGGGGGCGTTGCCACGGTTCCTCCTCCAACTTCGCCTGCCTGCCGGTCGCGCCACCGCACCCTATGGCGCGGTGGCGCGAAACGCACTGTTTGTTTGCTAGTTGAGAAGGCTCCCTTGCAGTTCCGCACGGAGATCCGGGGTCAGCACGCCACCGGCACGATCGACGAGGAGGGCCATTTCGTAGCCGACGAGACCGATGTCGCACTCGGGGTGCGCGAGCACGGCGAGCGAGGACCCGTCGGAGATCGACATGATGAAGAGGAAGCCGCGCTCCATCTCCACCACCGTCTGGTTGACGGCGCCGCCCTCGAAGATGCGGGACGCCCCGGAGGTCAGCGAGGTCAGACCGGAGGCGACGGCCGCCAGTTGGTCGGCCCGGTCTCGGGGGAACCCTTCGGACATCGCCAGAAGGAGTCCGTCGGCGGAGACCACCACCGTGTGGGACACCCCGGGGGTGTTGTCCACGAAGTTGGTGATCAACCAGTTCAGGTTCTGCGCCGCCTGGCTCATCGGGCTCACACTAACGCTCCTGATCGTAGGTGCTGCCGGGGCCGAAGCCCTGTTGGTCATGCTGGTGGTGACTGTCGTGGTGGGTGCCGTCGCCGGCGACGCCGTCAGCGGCGCCTGCGCTGCCGCCGGCGGTGTTGCCCTGGCCGGTGCCGGTCCCGACGGTGCGGCCCTGTTGGACGCCGCGCCGCAGGCTACTCAACCTGCCGCGGATGTCCTCCGGGGAACGCGAGACTTGCGGTCCGCCCTGCGGGCCCTCCTCGGCGGTGCCCTCGACCAGATTGGCCTGGGGAACCCGCCGCGGCAGCCCGGACAGCGTCACGCCGCCCGCCTTCGGCTCGCGCAACTGCTCGGCGCGCTGCCACCGCTCGTCGTTCGTCGATCGCCAGCCGGAGTCCGCGGGCTGCGGCGTCTGCTGCTGCTCCGGCTCCGCCTGCTCCTCGGGTGCTGGATCTGCTGTCTCGGTACGGGCGTCCGCCGCGGCGGACGGCTCCGTGGTCGCGTCCGGTCCCTGCCACCGCTGGTCCCGCCGCGGGAGCCCCGCGCCGGTCGCCGGGTGGACGCCGTCGGGCGCCTGGCCCGGACGGTGGAACTCTACGCGCTCGGGGCCGTCTTCGGCAGCGCTCGGTGGGGGTTCCGTTTGGCTCGGGTACCCGCCGTCGCCGGGCACCGGGTACTCACCCGACCCGGACCACCCGCCCTGGTGGCCAGGGGCGCCGTGCCCGTCGTAGGCGAACTGTCCGGTGGTCGACTGATCCGCGTGCCCACCTTCCGGATACGCACCGTCGCGAAGGCTGTCGGACGGGTAACCGGACGGCCCCGTCAGGCCCGCCCCGTCCGGTGCCACGGGCAGCGGGCCCTGGCCGGTGAGCTCGGAGGGCGCGACCGACCCTGCCCCGTATCCGGCCCCGTCGGCCACCGCCCGGTCGCCCGGCGTGAACTCCGCCGGGTAGCCGGCCGTAGGCCCGTTGGCGTAGCCGACCGGGTACCCGTCGGCCCCCGTGTCCTGGCCGGAGGCCGGTGCGGCGTACGCACCCTGCCCCGTGTCGACACCGGTCCCGTAGCCGCCGTCGGTGGCCGGCTCGTACGGTGCGGGGGAAGGGAGCTGACCCGTCTGGTCCGCCTGGTACGGAGCGACGGGCACCGCCCCGTAGCCACCGTCGTGCGCGGCCTCGTACGGAGCGCCGGGCCCCGCACCGTAGCCCGGCTCGCCGTGGCCCGGCCCTCGCGGCGCAGCCGCGGGCTGCGGGTGCTCGCCGGTCGACTGGTCGGGGACGAGCGGCGGGACGGTGAAGTCGCCCGCCGGCTGCTCGCCGTCGCCGCCACCGCCGTGGGTGATCGACTCGGGCAGCATGACCAGCGAAGTGGTGCCGCCCTGCTCGCCGGCCGGGCGGAGCTGCACCCGGATGCCGTGCCGGTTGGCGAGCCGGCCGACCACGAACAGCCCCATCCGCTGAGAGACCGCCGCGTCCACGGTGGGCGGGTACGCAAGCTTGTGGTTGATGTCCGCGAAGTCCTCGGCGGTCAGCCCGATGCCCTGGTCGTGGATCTCGACCACCACCCGGCCGTCGGGCAGCCGGGTGCCGGTGATCCGCACCCTGCTCTGCGGCGAGGAGAAGGTGGTGGCGTTCTCCAGCAGCTCGGCCAGCAGGTGCACCAGGTCGGTCACCGCATTGCCGTGGATCTCGCCGTCCGGCACTCCGGCCAGCTCGATCCGCTCGTAGCTCTCCACCTCGGAGGAGGCCGCACGGAGCACGTCCACCAGCGGCACCGGCTGGTTCCACCGGCGGCCCGGCTCCTCGCCGGCCAGCACCAGGAGGTTCTCGCCGTTGCGCCGCATCCGGGTGGCCAGGTGGTCCATCCGGAACAGGTGCTCCAACTGGTCCGGGTCGGCCTCCCGGTTCTCCAGCGCGCTGATCAAGGTGAGCTGCCGCTCGATGAGGCCCTGGTTGCGCCGGGAGAGGTTGGTGAAGATCGCGTTGACGTTGCCGCGCAGCAGCGCCTGCTCGGCCGCGAGGCGCACGGCCTCCCGGTGCACCTGGTCGAAGGCGCGGGCGATCTCGCCGATCTCGTCCCTGCTGGCGATCGGGATGGGCGAGACCTGCGGGTCGGCGTGGCCCGGCTCGGTGCGCGAGAGCTCTTCCACCATCTCGGGCAGCCGCTGTTCGGCCACTTCAAGCGCGGCGTTGCGCAGCCGGCGCATGTTCTGGCTCATCGCCCGGGCCATCAGACCGGCCACCACGAACGCGGCCAGCAGCGCCACCAGTACGACGGCGGAGTTCACGAAGGTGTCCCGACGGGCGTCCGACGAGATGCCCGCGGCCTCGTCCACGGCCTTGTCGAGCAGGCTCACCTCGACCGTGCGGTACGCGTCGAACTCGGCCGTCGACGCCGCGTACCACGCATCGGCCGTGATGCCCTGCGCGCGCAGGTCGGACGGCTTGGCGCCGGAGCCGATGGCCTTCGCCATCGTCTCCCGCGACGGCGGGGTCACGAACCCGTCCCCGTGCGCCGCCCGGTCCTTGGCCACCTGCTGCCGGTACTTCTCGGCCGACTGCTTGAGCGCCGTCTTCAGGTGCGCGCTGTCCTCGTCCAGGCCGCCGGACTCGAACTCCATCAGCGCCAGCCGCGTCAGATACGCGTACGAGGAGAAAGCGGTGAGCTGGGCGGCGCGGTCGGCGTCGGTGGGGCCCGGCTTGGTGAGGAGGTGGGCGCCGATCGAACGCTGCAACGATTCAGCGGCCTTGGCCAGCGACATCACGTACACGGTGCGCCCGTAGGAGGTGATGTTGCTGGTGCCGAGGCCGAGCTCGTTGGCGAAGTCCATCAGGGGGTGCTGGACGGTGACGTACCCCTCTTCGGTCTGCACGCCGGGCAGCCGCGAGGTGTAGGCGTTCTGCCGCAGCGAGTTCAGCCTGGGTTCGACGGTGCGGAACTCCTTGAGCCGGCGTTCGAGCCCCGCGTCGTCCGGCATGTCGTGCGCGTACCGGTCGAACTGCTTGGCCGCCTCGTCGGTCGCCCGACGGGCCTTCTGCACCTGGTCCGACTCGCGGCCGGACAGCAGCGGCACCACGGCCACGTCACGCTCGTTGACCAGCGCGTGCCCGTACTCGGCGGCGGCCCGGACCAGCCGCGCGGTGCGCTCGGCGTCCTGCGCCTGCTGCCAGGTCTCGACCGACGAGGAGACCCGCAGCCCGCCGAAGACCAACGCCACCAGCACCGGAATGAGCAAGATCGCATTGAGCCGGACCGGGACCCGCCAGTTGCGCGGCGACCAGACGCCCCCGCTCGGCGGTGGGGCGGACGCCGCGGGGCCGGTGGGCGCCGGAGTGCGCGCCGGCGGCGTGAAGTTGCCCCGCGTCTGACCCTGTTGGGTCGACGACTGGGACGCCCCCGCTGCTGGCGCCGCTGCGCTTCGCCTCACTGACCAAAAACCTCTCGGCGTCGGCACCGGATGGTGTGCCGTTCTCGGCTGAGCCCCTACCGCTCAGTTCAGCGAATTCCAGCACGTGAGGTGTGCGCATTCCAAACAGTGCCGGCCGCGGACCGGGGACTGTCAGCCACAGAGATAAAACGGGCGTAAAG
This sequence comes from Streptomyces sp. 796.1, assembly GCF_047525675.1. Classification (NCBI taxonomy): domain Bacteria; kingdom Bacillati; phylum Actinomycetota; class Actinomycetes; order Kitasatosporales; family Streptomycetaceae; genus Streptomyces; species Streptomyces sp. 796.1. The sequence continues at coordinate 122,381 of NZ_JBLIWA010000039.1, forward strand.
GCTGAGAGGGTGGCAAAAAAACGAGAATCCGGATACGTAGCGCAGTGGCGCGAACGCGGTGCGTGGCGGCTACATGGCAATTGCCTGCCGAAACGTTATGAATTTGCGGGCTAGCCGTGGCAAATCACACAACGATTTCACAGGCAACTACCCGGTAACACACGCTACTTGAGGCGGGCCATCAACGCGTGTTCGACCAGGGTGATGAGGGCGCTCTTGGTCTCTCCACGGTGCCGGGCATCGGTCACGATGATCGGGGTGTCGGGACCGATTTGGAGCGCCTCGCGCACCTCTTCGGGTGTGTAGGGCTGGTGGCCGTTGAACCCGTTGAGGGCGATGACGAACGGCAGGCCCGAGTTCTCGAAGTAGTCGACGGCGGGGAAGCAGTCCGCCAGCCGCCGGGTGTCCACGAGCACGATCGCGCCGATCGCGCCGCGTACCAGGTCGTCCCACATGAACCAGAACCGGTCCTGCCCGGGCGTGCCGAACAGGTACAGGATCAGGTCGTCGTCGAGCGTGATGCGGCCGAAGTCCATGGCCACGGTCGTGGTCGTCTTGTCCTGGACGTGGCTCAGGTCGTCGATCCCCGCCGAAGCGGAGGTCATCACGGCCTCGGTGCGCAGCGGGTTGATCTCCGAGACCGCCCCGACGAACGTGGTCTTGCCCACCCCGAAGCCGCCCGCCACCACGATCTTCGCGGAGGTGGTGGTGCGGGGGACGGCCGCCTCACTAGAGCTTGCGAAGTCCACTGAGCACCCTTTCGAGCAGCGTCACGTCCGGCGTACCGGCCTCTGCGCCGCCGCCGGGCTGGTGGATCGCCACCATGCCGGCCTCGGCCAGGTCGGCCACGAGAATGCGGGCCACACCCAGGGGTATCGCCAGCAGCGCGGAGACCTCGGCGACCGACTTGACCTCGCGGCACAGGTGGCAGATCCGCTGGTGCTCGGGGAGCAGCCCCTGGAGGTGCGCGGGGTCCGCGGTGGTGCTCACCAGCGCCTCGATGGCGAGCTGGTAACGCGGCCGGGTGCGACCACCTGTCATCGCGTAGGGACGCACCAGCGGCTGGTCACCTTCGGCCCCGTACGACGCGTGGTGGGAAGCGCCGTACGGGCCGGTCGAGGCGGCGGGCGGATTCATGGTTCCTCCGGTCGGGACAGCAAGCGAGTAGTGGTGCCGTCGGTCGTTGCCGGTGGGGGAGCCTGGCGGTGAAGCGAGGACGGACGGTGGACGGTTGGTTAGCTGAGCAGACTGCCCTGCAATTCGGCGCGCAGGTCGGGAGTCAGGACATTACCCGCACGATCAACGAGGAGCGCCATTTCGTAGCCGACGAGACCAATGTCGCACTCGGGGTGGGCGAGCACCGCGAGTGAGGAACCGTCGGAAATCGACATGATGAAGAGGAAACCGCGCTCCATCTCCACCACCGTCTGATTGACGGAACCGCCCTCGAAGATGCGGGACGCACCCGCGGTGAGGGACGTCAGTCCCGAGGCGACCGCGGCCAATTGATCGGCCCGGTCTCGGGGAAACCCTTCGGACATGGACAAAAGGAGTCCGTCCGCGGAGACCACCACCGTGTGGGACACCCCCGGGGTGTTGTCCACGAAGTTGGTGATCAACCAGTTCAGATTCTGCGCCGCCTGGCTCATCGGGCTCAACTAACGCTCCTGCTGGTGAAAGGGGTCACGACCGCGGTTCTCACGACCGACCATCCGTTCCGGCCTGACGGCCCTGCTGAATTCCGCGTCGAAGGTTGGTCAGACGCCCGCGCACGTCATCGGGCGCACGCGAGACCTGCGGACCGCTCCGCCGCGGGGTGGGCTGCTCCTCGGCGGTGCCGTCGACGAGGTTGGCCCGCGGTACGCGACGGGGCAGACCGGACGAGGTCACCCCGCCCGCGGCCGGCTCACGGACCTGCTCGGCCCGCCGCCACCGCTCGTCGTTGGGCGTGGAGCGCCACGGCGCTGCCTCCGCGGCGGGCGCCGGCTCGGGTTGCGCGGACTGCTCCGCGCGCCCCGACGGACCGGCCGCCCGGGTACGGATCATGCTCTGCTGGCCGGGCTCGCGCCGCGGCAGCGGCGGCGTCGCCGAACCCGCGGCCGACTCACCGCCGACCGGCTCGTACCCGCGCGCGGCAGGCTCGGCCGGTGCCTGCGGCGCTGGCGTGCCCCCGGGCGCGCTGTGGAACCAGCGCGATTCGATCGTGTCGAAGATCGGGGTGCCACCGTTGTCGAACCCCTGCGGCAACGGCAGTTCGCCGGTGAGGTGGTCCTCCTCGGGCCCCGCGGCGGGCTCCGCGTACGGCGCGTCGCCGAGCCCCACACCGGGGCCGCCCTGCGGGTACGCCGCGCCCCGTCCCGGCGGCGGACCGTCGAAGTCCGGCCGCTGGAACTGCGTGGTGTCCCCACCGCCCTGGCCGGGCGCGGGCTGCGGGTACTCGCCGGTGTCACCGGGACCGCCCTGGCCGGGCGCGGGCTGCGGGTACTCGCCGGTGTCACCGGGACCGCCCTGGCCGGGCGCCGGCTGCGGGTACTCGCCCGTGTCGCCGGGCCGTGCGTACTCGCCGGTGGCGGCGGCGAGCGGGGAGGTGGCGTAGCTGCCGGTGTCCTCGATGCCGGGCTGCGGGTAGCTGCCGGTGTCCGTGGGACGCGGGTACTCACCCGTGTCACCGGGGCCACCGGGCAGTGCGTATTCGCCGGTGCCGCCCTGGCCGGGTGCCGGCTGCGGGTACTCGCCCGTGTCACCGGGGCCGCCCGGCAGCGCGTACTGCCCCGTGCCGTCCTGCGAGTAGCCGCCGACGTCGGTGGGCTGCGGGTAGCTGCCGGTGTCCGCCGGGCCGCTGGCGTACGTCGGGTACGCGCCGGTGTCCTGGGCGGTCGGGTACGCGCCGGTGTCCTGGGCGCCGGGCTGCGGGTACTCGCCCGTGTCGCCCGGCCCGCCGAGCCCGGTGGGCAGGGCGAACTGGCCGGTGTGGCCGGGGCCGTGGTCGGCGGCCGGTTCGGGGCGCTGCGCCGGCACCGCGTACTCGCCGGTGTCGCCGGGACCGCCCGGTTGCCGTGCGTAGTCGCGCGCCCCGTCCGCGTCGGGCTGCGGGTAGCTACCCGTGTCGCCCTGGTCGGCGCCGTGCTGGCGCTCGGGGAGGGCGAACTCGCCGGTGTCGCCGGGGCCGCCGGCGGCGCCGCGCGGGAACGGCGGCGTGGTGTCGATCTCCTCGTGGCCGCGCGGTGCGTCGGAGGCGACGGGCCAGTCGTCGTCGGCGGCTGCCCGCCGGGCGCCCCAGTTGGCACCGGGGAGCTGCGACCCGCCGTCCAGCGCGGGCGCGTCGGCGGCGGCGCCGGACCGGGCGGGCCTGGCGGTCTTGTTGTCGGACTCGGCGGGCTTGGCGGGGGCCGCGCCGGGCAGCGCCGCGGCCGGGCCCCGCTGCGGCAGTTGCGGACGGGCGTCCTGCTCGCCGCTGCGGCCCGCGCCCGCGGGGGCGCCGGTCGGCGGGGCGACGGTGGGCTGCTCGTCCTGCGCTCCCTGACCGGGGCGCGCGGGCAGCGCCGGGCGGTCGCCGTCGGCGCCCTGGCTGAGGCTGCGCGCCCCCGCCCGGCTGCCGCCGAAGAAGTCACCGGTCGTGGCGGGGACGTCTCCGCCACCACTGGCCCGGTTGCCGCTGCTGGCACCGCCGAAGAAGTCACCGCCGGGCGCGGCCGTGCCCGCGGCCCCGTTGCCGGCCACCGTGGCGCCCACGGGGCGGGTCGGCAACCCGCTGCGGGTGGCTCCGCCCCGCGCCGGCTGACCGCCGGTGCCGGCCGGCGACACCGGGCCCGTGGCGCCGGGCTTGTTGCCCTGCGCCGGGTTCGCACCGGTGGTGGGGAGCTCGGCCCGCGGCCCCGCGCCGGGCACCTGACGGCGGGTGCCGGTGCCACCAGGGCCGCCGGTGCCACCTGCGCCACCCGCACCGAGGCCGGCCGGCTTGGCGAGCGCCGGGGCGGCACCCGCGGCCGGGGCGACCGGAGCGGCCGGGGCGACCGCGGGGGCACCGCTGGCGCCGCCCGTACCGGGCGCGCCCTGGGCCGGCTTCTTGCCACCCTGGGCCACGTCGACCGGCAGCATGACGAGCGCCGTCGTACCGCCGGAGTCCGAGGGACGGAGCTGGATGCGGATGCCGTGTCGCAGCGACAGCCGACCGACCACGAACAGACCCATGCGCCGCGAGACGGAGACGTCCACGGTCGGCGGGCTCGCCAGCCGCTCGTTGATCGCCGCCAGGTCCTCGGGGGAGAGGCCGATGCCCGTGTCGTGGATCTCGACCAGCACCCGGCCGTCGGGCAGCGCGTGCCCGGTGACCTTGACCTTGGTCTGCGGCGACGAGAAGGAGGTGGCGTTCTCCAACAGCTCGGCCAGCAGGTGCACGAGGTCGTTGACGACCCGGCCGGCGACCTCGGTGCCGGGCACCGAGCTCAGTTCGATCCGCTCGTACTGCTCCACCTCGGAGGCCGCCGCACGGAGCACGTCCACCAGCGGCACGGGGCGCGTCCAACGGCGGCCCGGCTCCTCACCGGCGAGCACGAGCAGGTTCTCGCCGTTACGGCGCATGCGGGTGGCGAGGTGGTCGAGCTTGAACAGCGAGGAGAGCTGGTCCGGGTCGGCCTCGCGGGACTCCAGCTCAGAGATGAGCGAGAGCTGGCGCTGGATCAGGCCCTGGCTGCGGCGCGAGAGGTTGGTGAACATCGCGTTGACGTTGCCTCGCAGCAGCGCCTGTTCGGCGGCGAGCCGCACCGCCTCGCGGTGCACGTCGTCGAAGGCCGCGGCCACCTTGCCGATCTCGTCCCGGCTGTGCACACCGACGGACTCGACGGAGGTGTCCACGTCCTGCGGGTCGTGCTCGGACAGCTCCTTGACGAGCTCGGGCAGGCGCTGCTGGGCGACGTCCTGCGCGGTGTCCTGGAGCCGGCGCAGCGAGCGCACCATGGAGCGGGAGACGACGAACGCGCCGACCAGCGAGATGCCGAGGACGAGCAGGATCAGCGCACCGTTGATGATCGCGTCCTGCTTGGCCTCCGAGCGCAGCTCGCGGGCCTTCTGCTCCATCTCGGTCAGCAGCGTCTGCTCGATCTTCGACATCGCGACGAGCTTGATGCTGTCCTGGTCGTACCAGTCCATGTACGTGCGCTTCTCGGACGCGAGGCTGTCCGGGTCGCGCACCATGCGCAGCGCGTACTTGTTCGCCGCGTTGATGTCGCTGTTGTTGCCGTAGAGCGGGTCGGTCAGCTCGGTGAAGTCACTGGGGCGGATCTCGGCGAACCGGCGGAGCGCCTGGTCCTCCTTCTCCAGCGCCGTCGCGGTGTACCGGCTGTCCGTCGCCGAGAGGCGGGGCTTCTTCGGGTGCGCGAGGGCGGCGCTGATGGAGGCGCGCTGGATGGACGCGTACTCCTTGGCCGACGAGAACGTCGCCAGCGCACGCGTCTTGTTGATCATCGAGCGGTTGCTGGTCGCCTGCGCCATGTCCTGCGACAGCGAGAGCAACGAGGTGATCAGCTCGTTGTAACCGATGATCGTCTGTGACGTGTAATCCGCGTCCTGGTACGCCTGCTTGCGGATTTCATGGATCTTGTTGAGCTGCTTCTTGATGTCGATGATCGTCGACTGCACACCGGTGATCGCCGGGTCGACGGGGTCGACGTCGTCGGTGGCGTCGGCGAAGGCGACCAGCTCCTGGTCGACCCGCTGCCGCGGGCCCACCACCTGGTCGTTCTTGTCGTCACCGGAGCCGGTCAACGGGCCGGCGGACTGGTCGCGCTCCTCCTGGAGCGCGTTGGCCAGCGAAGTCGCCTGCTGCGTCATCTCGGTGAGCAGCTTCATCTGGTCGAGCTGCTCGATGTTCTCCAGAGAGTTCTGGATACGCAGCCCACCCAGCGTGGTGGCGGCCACCACGGGGAGCGCGAGCAGCGAAACGAGCCTGGTGCTGATCTTCCAGTTACGCAGGGCTATTCGCGGCCCGGGTCCCGTGGGGCCCTTCGCCTTCGGCCGCTCGCCGGATGACTCGTCCCCGCCGGGCGCGGGCGGTCGCGTACTGACATCCGCACCCGCACCACGGTCGGTACCACCGCGCGGCTCGGGGTCCGCCGCAGCGTTGCCATCCTTCTTGAAACGTCCCTGCACTAGCGTCGCAACCTCTGGACCAGGCGTCCCGCCGCCATACGGCGGGACGGTGTGAGTCGTGAGTGACCGGCGCGCTGACCCTTCCTTGTCGAGGAGCGAGGCCGCCGCCGCTCGGCGCCCCGTCTGCGCCCTCTGCGCGCCAGGTGAATCCTGTCGGCGGTCCGTGGAATTCCAGCACAGTGCCGGATGCTCCAACAAGAGCCGTGGGTCACGGTGTGAATGCGGTGACGGTACGTGGCAATAAAGTGACCGCATGTGGAAAACAATGGCCGCGATAACGGACTTTTATGCACGTTCTGCTCAGGAGTGGCGTGTGTCCGGGTCGCGATGATCAAGAGCGGAACGTGCGCATTGGGCGGGTAATGCCCGATTTTCGACAAAGGAATTGGTGTGCACGATGTGGCATTTGTCCGCCTCTTCGTGAGGAAACTCACATCATGGGCGTGACTGGGGCCGCGGATTTTGGGGGAAGCGCGCGTTTAGCCTGACGCTTTACACCCACCGTAAAAACGACAAGATGAGGCAGATCCAGTGAAGACGACGATGATGTTCCGCAACATAGCCAACCCGCGGCGCACCACTCTCGCCCACCTCAAGGACGCCGAAGAACTCCAGACCGCGCCCGCCGAAGAGCAGGCGAACCCGGTCGAACTGCCCACCCAGACCGCGAACCCGCGCCGCACGATCCTGACCGAAGCGCCCAAGTAGCCGACGCGACCAGGGCGCCCGCGCGACCGCCGCGACCGTGGCGCCCGGTTGACTCCTCCTCTGACGCTCTCCCGGGTCCTCCGAGTTCCCCGGACGTGCTGATCTCTCCGCTCTCCCCGATCTCTCCGGACGGGCCGGCTTCTCCCGGCTTCCCCGGACGTGCCCGGCTCCCTCCGGCTCCGTGAGCCTCCCGGCCCCGGCTTCCCCGGCTTCCCGGGTCTCCCGCCCCGTTCTCCCCGACCTGCCGGCTCTGGGGCTTTCCGGCCCCCCGGCTCAGGCTCTCCGGTTCCTCCGGCTGCCCGCCGGCGCTTCCTTCCGTTGCCCCGTCGTCCCTCCGTACGAGGGGTGGCTTCGCGCGCGTGCGCGCGCGGGGTTGAGTTGGTACCGGGCCCGCGGACGCCGGCGGTTGCTTTCCGCCTGGTCGACGGATTGTGCCGGCCGCAGCACCGCCCCGAGCGCGTCCCACGCGGGACGACTACGGACCCCGCGCCAGCGCCCCGTGCTCCGGCTCTGCGCCCCGTGCCCCGTGCTCGGGCTCTGGGGTCTGTGCTCCGTGCTCCGTGCCCCGGCTCTGCGCCCCGTGGCCCCGTGCTTCGTGCGCCGTTCCTTGTGGGGAACGTCTCACCGCTCCGTGCCCCGTGCGGTGGCGTACGGAGCTCCCCGCGGCGCTCCGCGTCGCGCCCGGGGGCCGAGGCCCGTGGACAACTGCCGGCGCTCCGTGCGGCGTACGGGGCGCGCCGCGCCGTCCTGGTCGCCCGGCGGCGGCGTACCGGTGCGGGCTGCCGGGGTGGAGCTGACGGGGGCCGCGGGGAAAGCGCGCGTCGCGGTGGAAGACGGAGAGATAGCCTGAAGCGTCAGACTCCAGCCAGCGAACAGCGATCAGTGAGGGGCAGCACTTCCCGTGCGCATCGCCAGATTCTCCATCGACGGCAACGTCGCGTTCGGAGTCGTGGAGGGGGACGCCGGCACCGACGGCGGCCCCGTCCTCGACATCATCAAGGGGCACCCCTTCGCCGAATTCGAGCGCTCGGGGCAACGGGTGCCGCTGGACAAGGTGCGGCTGCTCCCCCCGGTGCTCCCCAATAAGGTCGTGGCGATCGGCCGCAACTACGCGGAGCACGCCAGGGAACTCGGCAGCGAGGTCCCCGACGTACCGGTCGCCTTCTTCAAGCCGTCCACCTCCGTGGCCGGCCCGGGCGACCCCATCGTCTACCCCTCCTTCTCGCAGGAGGTCCACCACGAGGCCGAGCTCGCCGTGGTGATCGGCCGGATGTGCCGGGAGGTCCCGCGCGAGCGGGCCAGGGACGTCATCCTCGGCTACACCTGCGCCAACGACGTCACCGCGCGTGACGTGCAACGCCGCGAACAGCAGTGGGCGCGCGCCAAGGGATTCGACACCTCGTGCCCGCTGGGGCCGTGGGTGGAGACCGACGTCGACCCTGGCGACCTCGCGATCATGTGCACCGTCAACGGCGAGCAGCGCCAACTGGGCCGCACCAGCGAGATGGTCCGCTCGGTCGAGGACCTGATCGTGCACATCACGGAGGCCATGACGCTGCTCCCCGGCGACGTCATCCTCACGGGCACCCCGGCTGGGGTCGGCCCGCTCAACGTCGGCGACGAGGTCGCCGTCACCATCGAAGGCATCGGCACTCTCACCAACAAGGTGATCAAGCGTGGCTAGCGCATCTCCCGTACGCGTCCGTTTCTGTCCCTCGCCGACCGGCAACCCCCATGTGGGGCTGGTCCGCACCGCCCTCTTCAACTGGGCGTTCGCCCGCCACCACGGCGGCACCCTGGTCTTCCGCATCGAAGACACCGACGCGGCCCGCGACTCCGAGGAGAGCTACCAGCAGCTCCTGGACGCGATGCGCTGGCTGGGCTTCGACTGGGACGAGGGCCCGGAGGTGGGCGGCCCGCACGCCCCGTACCGGCAGTCGCAGCGCATGGACATCTACGCGGACGTCGCCCGCAAACTCCAGGAGCGCGGCTTCGCCTACGAGTGCTTCTGCACCACCGAGGAGCTCGACGCGCGCCGGGACGCCGCCCGCAAGGCCGGCAAGCCCTCCGGGTACGACGGGACCTGCCGCAACCTGTCGGCGGAGCAGATCGCCGCCTACCGCGCGGAGGGCCGCACCCCGATCGTCCGCTTCCGGATGCCGGACACCCCGATCACCTTCACCGACCTGGTGCGCGGCGAGCTGACCTTCACCCCGGAGAACGTGCCGGACTTCGGCATCGTCCGCGCCAACGGAGCGCCGCTCTACACCCTGGTCAACCCGGTCGACGACGCGCTGATGGAGATCACCCACGTGCTCCGCGGCGAGGACCTGCTCTCCTCCACGCCGCGCCAGATCGCCCTGTACGGGGCGCTCGCCGAGATCGGCGTGGGCAACGGCACCGTCCCGGCCTTCGGGCACCTGCCGTACGTCATGGGCGAGGGCAACAAGAAGCTCTCCAAGCGTGACCCGCAGGCATCCCTCAACCTCTACCGCGACCGCGGATTCCTCCCCGAGGGCCTGCTGAACTACCTGTCGCTGCTCGGCTGGTCGCTCGCCGAGGACCGGGACATCTTCTCCGTCGAAGAGATGGTCGCCGCCTTCGACCTCGCGGACGTGAACGCCAACCCGGCCCGGTTCGACCTCAAGAAGTGCGAGTCCATCAACGCCACGCACCTGCGGGCCCTCGCGCCCGACGAGTACGTGCGGCGCCTGGTGCCGTTCCTCTTCCCCGGCCGGGCCCCCAGCGAGGCCGAGCTCGACCTGCTCGCCAAGGCCGCCCCGCTCGCCCAGGAGCGCATGGTGGTGCTGGGTGAGGCGGTCGGCATGCTCGGCTTCCTGTTCGTGCAGCCGGAGCACTTCCGGGTGGACGAGGCCGACGCGGCCAAGGTGCTCACCGACGACGCCAAGCCGGTCATCGAAGCCAGCATCAAGGCCCTGGAGGAGCTCGCCGACTTCACGCCCGAGCCCATCCAGGCCACCCTCCGCGAGGCGCTGGTGGAGGGCCTGGGCATCAAGCCCAAGTTCGCCTTCACGCCGCTGCGGGTCGCGGTCACCGGCCGGCGGGTCTCGCCGCCGCTGTTCGAGTCGATGGAACTGCTCGGCCGCGAGGAGACGCTGCGCAGGCTGCGCGCGGCCCGGTAACGGGGCCGCGGCGCGGCCCCGACCGAGTCGCCTGGCGGCGAGTTTCCGGCCGCCCCGCGCCCCGGCGCACCCGCCCCACGAAACACCCGGGCCGGTGCCGCTCCCGACGGG
>NZ_JBLIWA010000039.1:132499-177508 GCF_047525675.1 Streptomyces sp. 796.1
CCCCCCCCCCCCCCCCCCCCCCCCCCCCCCCCCCCCCCCCCCCCCCCCCCGCTCCGTCGTCCACGCGCGGCGCCCCACGACCGTGGCCGCACGGAGTACGGAGCCAGGAGCGGGCCGGGACCTCCGCGGTGCCGACCGGCACCCGCGCGCGAGGAACGGGCCCCGCCGCGTACGGGAGGGCACGGGGCGGACCAGCCCGTACGGGGGTACGGCGCAGCGGGGGCGGCTCCGTGCGCGTACGGGCGGGCGCGGCGCAGGTGGGTACGGTCCAGCTCCGCCGCGTACGGCCCGTACGGTGCGGGCGGACCCGCCCCGTACGGGCCCGTGGTGACTCGCTCGCCGCGCCCCGTTGCCCCGCACATGGCGGGCTGCCGAAGCCGGGGTGACGTTGCGGGCGGCGGGACGGGAACGACGGACCGCCCCGGATGGCCGGCACACCCGCCCTACCGCGCTCCGTACGGCGCCACGGGGCGCAGCAGGGGGCGGGCGCCGGCCCTGTGCGCACCGGGCGCCGCACGGCAGTCCGACCCACCCAGAACGCCTGCGGGGCCGCCCGCGGATGCGGTATCGGTTTTGGTGCCCCGCCCCCCGTCGGGTAATGTTCTTCCTGCGCCGCCCGCGAGGGGCCACGGAGCCCCAACGGAAAGCGCAAGCCAAACAAGAATCCCCAGCAGGGGGTTTGAGTTTTGGTGGGCTATGGTGTAATTGGCAGCACGACTGATTCTGGTTCAGTTAGTCTAGGTTCGAGTCCTGGTAGCCCAGCAAGGAATCTCTCGTCAGACTCCTTGATCCTGTAGTGACACGCCCCCGTTGTGTAGCGGCCTAGCACGCTGCCCTCTCAAGGCAGTAGCGCCGGTTCGAATCCGGTCGGGGGTACTGATCCTGACCCCGTCACCATCCGGAGATATCCCGGAGGCGACGATGAATGGATCGCTAGGGCCCCCGTTGTGTAGCGGCCTAGCACGCCGCCCTCTCAAGGCGGTAGCGCCGGTTCGAATCCGGTCGGGGGTACCAAAAGAGAAATGGCCTTCTCAGCAATTCGGGAAGGCCATTTCTTTTGTTTCTTCACTTCTTTGCCTCCACCGCCCGCACCGACCCCTGCGGTCTGGCGCCGGACCCGGGACCTCCCGCACAGTGTCCTGATGACCAGCAGCGGCGCACACATCGGACCCATCCCCGGGAGAGTCACCGCAGACGCCCACGGTGACCTGGTCGTCTTTCTCATCGGAATGCGCTTCAACCGCTTCACGGCGATCAACGCCTGGCTGCCCGTTCTCCGCGCCATGCCGCGCATGCTGCGCAAATTGTCAGCGGACGACGACAGCGGACTCCTGGGCCACCGCTCGCTCCTCGATCCACCGCGGGGCATCTACCTCGTGCAGTACTGGCAATCCATGGAAAAGCTCCTGGCGTACGCCGCCAATCCCTCCCAGGAGCACCATCCGGCCTGGGCCGCATTCCAACGCCGGGTCCGCACCAGCGGGGGCCGCGTGGGCATCTGGCACGAGACCTATCAGGTACGGGCCGGCTGCTACGAGAGCGTTTACGTCGATATGCCGCTGCACGGCCTCGGTGAAGTCGCCGGCGTCGTCCCCATCACGTCCCGCGGGAATCGTGCGGCCCAGCGCCTCGGGCGGTGAACCCCACCGCCCACATTTCCCGTTCCCACCCCTGACAGGTGGGCCGGGCGCTCCGTCCCGTACCCCGTGTAGCGCCGTACCTCCAGCCGCTGCGCCCTCAACGCTGAGCCCCGTACGGGTGCCGGCGGCAGAACGCCGCGACGGCGCGTACGGGGCGCGGCGTCCCTTCGCGCACGGGGCGCGGAGCAGGGGCCGTCAGCCTGCGCGGCGCAGGGCCTCCGAGAGGCGCACCGCGGCGTCTATGACCGCCTGGGCGTGCATGCGGCCGGGGTGCCGGGTGAGGCGCTCGATGGGGCCCGAGACGGAGACGGCGGCCACCACGCGGTTGGACGGGCCCCGTACCGGCGCGGAGACGGAGGCCACGCCGGGCTCCCGCTCGCCGATCGACTGGGCCCAGCCGCGGCGACGTACGCCCGAGAGCGCCGTGGCCGTGAACCGGGCGCCCTGGAGCCCGCGGTGCAGCCGCTCGGGCTCCTCCCAGGCCATCAGGATCTGGGCGGCCGAGCCCGCCTTCATCGGCAGCGTCGAACCGACCGGCACCGTGTCCCGCAGTCCGGACAGCCGTTCCGCCGCGGCGACGCAGATGCGCATGTCGCCCTGGCGCCGGTAGAGCTGGGCGCTCTCGCCGGTGACGTCCCGGAGGTGGGTGAGCACCGGCCCCGCAGTGGCCAGCAGCCGGTCCTCGCCGGCCGCAGCGGCCAGTTCGGCCAGCCGCGGGCCGAGGATGAACCGGCCCTGCATGTCGCGCGCCACCATCCGGTGGTGTTCGAGCGCGACCGCGAGCCGGTGCGCCGTGGGGCGCGCCAGGCCGGTCGCGGAGACCAGGCTCGCGAGGGTGGCCGGGCCGGCCTCCAGTGCGCTGAGTACCAGAGCCGCCTTGTCGAGTACGCCGACGCCGCTAGAGTTGTCCATGCAACGATACTCGCGTCTCACAGTATGAAACGCAAGTTCAAATTTTCGCGGCAGCCGCCAATCTGGAGACGGCGCCGGGCCTTCAGGGCGGCGCTCCCACGAACACACGAGTTGGGTCGGCAGCGACGCCGCCCGGAGGGACAGCGATGGGACGGACACTGGCGGAGAAGGTCTGGGACGACCACGTCGTTCGGCGCGCCGAGGGCGAGCCCGACTTGCTCTTCATCGATCTCCACCTGCTGCACGAGGTCACCAGCCCGCAGGCGTTCGACGGGCTCCGTAAGGCAGGACGGCGGGTGCGGCGAACCGACCTCACCATCGCGACCGAGGACCACAACACGCCGACCCTCGACATCGACAAGCCGATCGCGGACCCCGTCTCCCGCACCCAGTTGGAGACGCTCCGCAAGAACTGCGCCGAGTTCGGCGTGCGGCTGCACCCGCTCGGCGACGTGGAGCAGGGCGTGGTCCACGTGGTCGGGCCCCAGTTGGGGCTGACCCAGCCGGGCACCACGGTGGTGTGTGGGGACAGTCACACCTCCACCCACGGGGCGTTCGGGGCGCTGGCGTTCGGCATCGGCACCTCCCAGGTGGAGCACGTGCTGGCCACCCAGACGCTGCCGCTGGCCCCGTTCAAGACGATGGCCATCACGGTGCGGGGCGAGCTCCCCGCGGACGTCACCGCCAAGGACCTGATCCTCGCGATCATCGCGGAGATCGGCACCGGCGGCGGCCAGGGCTACGTCATCGAGTACCGCGGCGCGGCCATCGAGAAGTTGTCGATGGAGGCCCGGATGACCGTGTGCAACATGTCCATCGAAGCCGGGGCCCGCGCCGGCATGATCGCGCCGGACGAGACCACCTTCGCCTACCTCAAGGGCCGCGACCACGCGCCCGTGGGCGAGCAGTGGGAGGAGGCGGTGGAGTACTGGCGCACCCTGCGCACCGACGCGGACGCCACCTTCGACCGCGAGGTGGTCATCGACGCGGCCTCGCTGGCCCCGTTCGTCACCTGGGGCACCAATCCGGGGCAGGGTGCCCCGTTGTCGGCGGCCGTGCCCGACCCCGCCTCGTACGAGGACGCCAGCGAGCGCCTGGCGGCCGAAAAGGCCCTGGAGTACATGGGCTTGACGGCCGGTCAGAAGCTGCGGGACGTCCAGGTGGACACGGTCTTCGTGGGCTCGTGCACCAACGGCCGGATCGAGGACCTGCGGGCGGCTGCCGGCATCCTCGACGGGCGTCAGGTCGCCGACGGGGTGCGGATGCTGGTCGTTCCCGGGTCGGTACGGGTGGCGCTCCAGGCGGTGCAGGAGGGGCTCGACAAGGTCTTCACGACCGCCGGGGCCGAGTGGCGACACGCCGGCTGCTCCATGTGCCTGGGGATGAACCCCGACCAGTTGGCGCCCGGCGAACGCTCCGCCTCCACCTCCAACCGCAACTTCGAGGGCCGACAGGGCAAGGGTGGCCGCACGCATCTGGTTTCGCCCCAGGTCGCCGCCGCCACCGCCGTGCTGGGTCGGCTGGCATCGCCCGCCGACCTGGCCCCGTCAACCGCTCCCGTGGGGGTCTGAGAATCATGGAAGCATTCACCACGCACACCGGCCGCGCCGTTCCGCTGCGGCGCAGCAACGTCGACACGGACCAGATCATCCCGGCACACTGGCTGAAGCGGGTGACCCGCGACGGTTTCGAGGACGGTCTCTTCGAGGCGTGGCGCAAGGGCGCCGAGTTCGTACTGAACCGGCCCGAGCGCTCCGGGGCGACGGTGCTGGTCGCCGGGCCGGACTTCGGTACCGGCTCCTCGCGCGAACACGCGGTCTGGGCGTTGCAGAACTACGGCTTCAAGGCGGTCATCTCGGCGCGGTTCGCCGACATCTTCCGCGGAAACTCACTCAAGAACGGTTTGCTGACGGTGGTCTTGCCGCAAGAAACGGTGGAGCGCCTGTGGGAGCTGACCGAGGCGGACCCGGGCGTCGAGGTCACCGTGGACCTGGTAGACCGCCAGGTTCGAGCGGCTGACGTAACGGCCGAATTTGAGCTTGACGAGAACGCTCGTTGGCGACTGCTTGAGGGACTGGACGACATCAGCCTGACCCTCCGCCAAGAGGCCGAAATCGCTGCGTACGAGGCTGCTCGACCCGCCTTCAAACCCCATACTTCGCAGGTCTAAGGCCCCCCGGTGCTCCGTGTACGGGGCACGTTTGGCACGATGCGTCGTCGGTCTCCGGACCGGCGGCGCATCGTCGTGTTGGGGCCCCATGAGGCGACAACTCGCTGTAGATGGCACAATCAACGTATGGAACGCGACACCCAACTCCAGCTCTACGGGTTCGTCGCGGACCAACTCAAAGAAGCGCATGCAAGGGTGCGCTCACTGCAAGTCCCGGAGGGCGTACGGATGGCGCTGTCCCGGAAGCTGCTGGTCATCACGGCGGCAGCGAAGCACGATCTGGCAGGCGCGGCGCGGCGTCTGGACCGGTTGATGAACGACCTCGACGAGGGCCGCTTCCCTGAAGATCGCGACAGCGACGGAACTCCGTGAAGGTCGAGTTCGTTGCGGCACAAGGGTGATTAGCCCGTTTCGTGTTTGATTTGCGGTATATATCTGCCTAACGTGCGAAAAAGCTTGAACAGATTCGTTCCAGCTATGTCTCCGAAGGGGAAGACGTGAACAAGGCGCAGCTCGTGGAAGCCATTGCCGACAAGCTCGGCGGACGCCAGAACGCCGCGGATGCGGTGGATGCGGTACTGGACGCCATCGTCCGCGCGGTCGTCGGCGGTGACCGGGTTTCGGTTACCGGTTTCGGCTCGTTCGAGAAGGTTGACCGCCCGGCGCGGTACGCCCGCAACCCGCAGACCGGTGAGCGGGTCCGGGTCAAGAAGACCTCGGTGCCTCGCTTCCGCGCCGGCCAGGGCTTCAAGGACCTGGTGAGCGGTTCGAAGAAGCTCCCGAAGAACGATGTGGCCGTCAAGAAGGCGCCCAAGGGCAGCCTCTCCGGCGGTTCTTCCACGCGTACGACGGCCAAGGCCGCGGCAAAGAAGGCCACCGCGAAGAAGACGGCCACGGCCAAGAAGGCCACGGCTGCCGCGAAGAAGGTCACGCCGGCGAAGAAGACCACGACCGCGGCCAAGAAGGCGGCGACCGCGAAGAAGACCACGGCCAAGAAGGCCAGCGCCGCGAAGAAGACCACCGCGGTCAAGGCCACGCCGGCCAAGAAGACCACGGCCGCGGCCAAGAAGGTCACCGCCAAGAAGACCGCGCCGGCAAAGAAGGCGACGGCCAAGAAGGCTCCCGCGCGCAAGACCACGGCGCGCAAGACCACCGCCAAGAAGACCACCGCCAGGAAGAAGTAGGTCGGCGGCGGCACCGTCTCGCTCAGCACCTCGCCGGGCCGGACTCCCCTCAGGGGAGCCCGGCCCGCGGTGCGTTCTGGCCCCGACGCCACCGCTGAGACGGGAGACGGCGCGCCCCGGAGCGCACAGACCGGCGCGCGCCTATCGCGTGAGCGCCGAGAACTCGCCGTACGGGGCCGTGGCTCAGGGCGGGCATGCCGCCCACTCAGCGGGGTGAAGCATCGCGTGCGCGGCTGTGGCTGGTAGCTGGTGCTGGTGGCGCTGGCAGCGGCAGGAGCGGTGGCGGTGGAAGTGGCGGTGGTGCCTGTGCTCGTGCCGGCAGGGGGTTTCGTGCACCTGGTGGCGTGAGGGCCGCCCGCCGCGAAGTGAAGCACCGTGCGCCTGCCCCGTACTGGCGGTGGGTTACGGGCACGGGTCAGCCGGCTCGTTGGGAGGGACGGAGGCCACGGGGCAGCGGGGCTGGGATGTTGACGCTGGGGCACGGGGCACGGGGCACGGGGCACGGGGCACGGGGCACGGGCGAGCGGCGCGCGGCCTCGCGCGCGGGGTGCGGCGTACTGCACGAAGCGGGGGAGTCCCGTTGCCTTGGCACGGAGCACGGAGCACGGAGCACGGAGCACGGAGCACGGAGCACGGA
Source organism: Streptomyces sp. 796.1 (assembly GCF_047525675.1). NCBI lineage: Bacteria > Bacillati > Actinomycetota > Actinomycetes > Kitasatosporales > Streptomycetaceae > Streptomyces > Streptomyces sp. 796.1. The sequence goes on from NZ_JBLIWA010000039.1 coordinate 139,043, forward strand.
GCACGGAGCAATGGGGGAGGGCTTGCGGGTTACGGGGTGTGGCGGTTCTGTTTGCGCGAGGCGAGGCGAGGCGAGGCGAGGCGAGGCGAGCAGGCGCCCGCGGTTGGGTCCGGGAGGCGTCTAGCCGGCGTGCGGCGGGTGCCCGTGCTCGAAGGGTGCCCGTGACGGCTCTAGGGCGCACGAGGCGTGCGAGAGCCGGTCGTCGCACGCGTACCGCGGTACGCCGGTGGGGCTGGCCCCTGGCGCCGGGCCTAGAACGTCTGGAGCGTCACCAGGGTCACGCGGCGGGCGTCGCCCTCACCGTCGACCTCGATCCGTACCCGCTGTCCGGGCCGCAACAGGCGCAACCCGCCGGCGTCGAAGGCCGCTGCGTCGAACGGCACCGGGGTGCCGTCGTCGAGCAGCACACTGCCCGCGCGCGTGTCGGGGTCGTACGTGTAAGCGGTTGCCTGCATGCGGAGCAGCGTAGCCCGCGCGGGGAGCGGCCCGTACCGCGTGGTCCGCGTACCGTGCGGCGCCTTCGGTGCACGGGGCTCTGCGCTCCGTAGCTGTGCTTCGTGGCCTACGCGTTGTGGCGGGTGCTCCGTGATGAGTGTCGCCCCGTATCCCCGAGGGCGGTGGAACGGGGCCGCGCTCTCGCGCTGTGCCTGGGGAGCGCTCTGTGCGTCACGCCCCAGACCCCGTGCCCCGTGCCCCGTGCCCCGTGGCGAACGCTCCGTCCCGCTCCGTGCCGTGCGCCACGGAGCGCAGCGAGCGGCGGGCGTGGTGGGGAACAGGGCGCGCGGGTCGGCGACGTCAACCGTGGGGCAGGGGGGAGCCGGCGGGTGCGCTCGGGGTCGGCGGCGGAGTGTCGTCGATGCCGAGAAGAGCGGCCGTATGCGGCCCCACTCCCATCAGGACCGCCGCACGGAGATCGGGCCCGGTATCCACGTCCTGCCGAACACTGGGTACGTCCGGGAGGGAAATGTCATGGGCGCCGGTAGCCCGGTGACGGGCGCGCGAAGGACCACCGAAAGCCGGATTTAGTTCCCATTGTGGGGCGGCTGCCAGGAATGTGGTGCCGATTCCTGCGGCGTCCGCCAGAAAGGCGCGGCGGAATTCCGACGCGGTCGTCAGAACACGGTCGAGTTCCATGGGGCGGAGCGCCGGCAGATCGGCGTTGAGCGCGGCGACCGGCGCTTCGGGCCGCCGCGCGCGTACCGTGGCGGCGCCGTGTGCCAGCGCCGCGTTCAGGCCCTTCCCGGGAGTGTCGGGTACGGCCAGCGCGCCGAGCGCCGTCAATTCGTCGGCCGCCAGCGGATCGTCCGTGACAACCACCACATCCCGTACCGCGGGACACGCCAGCGCCGCCCGCACCGTGTCCTGTGCGAATGCGAGCGCAAGCCCGGGACGCAGGTCATCCGATGTGGCCGCGGCCAGCCGGCTCTTCGCGCGGGACAGCGGTTTCAGCGGTACCACCAGGCTCCAGCTCATGCCCGCTTCACTCGCTCCGTCTCTGTGCACGTGCATCATTCTTGCCTGCTGCCGAAGCTGCCCGGGACCGCCGGGGTTACGGTGTCCTCGACAGACCAGATACCTGGGGCGACACTTGTGCGGCTGCCCGGGTGGCAGCAACCCAGCAGGTCAGCAGGTCCCAAGAGGAGGACGTCCGAGTGCCCCGCCACAGAATCGGCTTCTGGTACCGCCTGGCCGCGGTCTTCGTGAAGCCGCCGCTCGTGATTCTGTTCAAACGGGACTGGCGTGGAATGGAGAACGTTCCAGCCCACGGCGGATTCATCACCGCGATCAACCACAACTCGTATCTCGACCCGCTGGCGTATGCGCACTTCCAGTACAACACCGGGCGCGTGCCGCGATTCCTCGCGAAGTCCAGTCTCTTCAAGGTGCCCGTTATCGGGCGGTTCTTCCACGGGCTCCAGCTCATTCCGGTCTACCGCGAGTCCACGGACGCCGCCAACGCGTTCCGGGCTGCCGTCGGCGCGATCGAGAAGGGGGAATGCGTCGCTTTCTACCCCGAGGGGACGCTCACCCGGGACCCGGATCAGTGGCCGATGCGGGCGAAGACCGGCGCCGCCCGAGTCGCCCTGCTGACCAAGGCTCCGGTTATTCCGGTCGCGCAATGGGGTGCCAATGACGTGCTCCCGCCGTACGCCGGAGTAAAGAAATTGCGATTGTTTCCCCGTAAGACCTTCAAGGTGGTCGCGGGGCCGCCGGTGGACCTCTCCGCCTTCTACGGTCAGGAGCCGACCGTCGAGGTGCTGCGCGCCGCCACCGAGACGATCATGGCCGCCGTCACCGAACTCCTCGCCGAACTGCGCGAAGAACCCGTCCCCGCCCAGCGGCGCGGACAGTCGAAGGACGCCGCCGAGGGTCTAGGCTCCGTCGACCGTACGGACCGGAAGACCGAAGGGAACGCCACATGACGCGCTGCGCCGTCTTCGGCACCGGATCGTGGGGCACCGCCTTCGCGATCGTGCTGGCCGACGCGGGATGCGAGGTGACCCTGTGCGGTCGGCGCCCGGAGCCAGTGGCCGCGATCAACGAGGGCCGGGGCAACCCCGACTACCTGCCCGGAGTCCAGCTCCCCAGCACCGTACGGGCCACCACGGACCCGGCCGTCGCGGCCCGGGACGCCCAGTTCGCGGTGCTCACCGTGCCGGCCCAGACGCTGCGGGCCAACCTGGCCGGTTGGGCCCCGTTGCTGCCGCCCGACGCCGTGCTGGTGAGCCTGATGAAGGGCGTGGAACTCGGCACCGCCAAGCGGATGAGCGAGGTCATCGAGGAGGTCGCCGGGGTGGGCCCGGAGCGCGTCGCGGTGCTGACGGGGCCCAACCTCGCCAAGGAGGTCGCCGCGCGGCAGCCCGCCGCCGCGGTCGTCGCCTGCCGCGACGAGTCGGTGGCCCAGCGGCTCCAGGCGGCCTGCCACACCTCGTACTTCCGCCCGTACACCAACACCGACGTGGTCGGTTGCGAACTCGGTGGCGCGGTGAAGAACGTCATCGCCCTCGCGGTCGGAATCGCCGGCGGCATGGGGCTGGGCGACAACGCGAAGGCGTCCCTCATCACCCGGGGGCTGGCCGAGACGACCCGGCTGGGGCTGGCGATGGGCGCCGACGCGCACACCTTCGCCGGTCTCGCCGGCATGGGCGACCTGGTCGCCACCTGTTCCTCACCGCTCTCCCGCAACCACACCTTCGGCGCTAACCTCGGGCGCGGCATGACGTTGGCCGAGACCATCGCCGTGACCAAGCAGACCGCGGAGGGCGTCAAGTCCTGTGAGTCCGTACTCGACCTGGCACACCGACACCAGGTGGACATGCCGATCACGGAGACGGTGGTGAGCATCGTGCACGGCGGCAAGCCCCCGCTCGTGGCGCTCAAGGAACTGATGTCGCGCTCCGCCAAGCCCGAGCGCCACTGACCCCACACGCCACTACGCGCCACCGCGTGCCACGGGCAGCACCCGTCACTGGCATCACGCGCCGCTGACCCCACATGCCCCGGGCCGCGCCCCGTGGCGCGGCGTCGGCGGCGTGTTGGCGTGCGCCCCGGAGCGCACGCGAGAGTCACACTCGCGCTCCGGAGCGCACTCAGGGCGTGCAACGGCCAAGCGAGCGGGGCAAGCACCGCCCGCCCGCGGCACACTCGCCCCGTCGCCCCGTCGCCCCGTCGCCCCGTCGCCCCGTCGCGGGGAGAGGAGAGACGGGCGCGCATGTGCGGGACTCCCGTGCCTTGCCGTTCACCCTGGAAGGCGGTGCGGTAGGGCGGTGGGTTGACCCACACCGAGGGCCGCGGCGAGTGGGGGCGAGGCGGCCCGTACGGGCCGGGGCGGCAGAGGCCCGGGCACCGGCCCGGTAGGACAGCTCCACCGGGTCCTGAGGGAGAGCCCGTTGGCCGCTCCCTACGGTGCCCCGCGTCCTCACCCCGGCCCGCGTCCCCGCCCGGCCCGCGGCCCCGTCTCCTCCCTGCGGCCCGGCCTGCCGCGCACGGTCGACCGGCCCGGCCCGATGCGCCGGCGGCCAGCCGCTGCCAGCGGAAACATTGAGGTCAGCGGCCTGTGTTCACCGCGGTGAACGCCGGACACCGGCCGGGGAGACTGCCCGCCGCCAACGCCGCAAGGTAATCTCAAGCCGATGAGCAGCGAGTCCACTTCCCCCAGCCCCGTGCCCGCCTCCGGCCCCGTCGGCCGTAAGCCGCGCGTCGCCGTCGTGTTCGGCGGGCGTAGCTCCGAGCACGCCATTTCCGTCCTCACCGCGGGCGCCGTACTGGCGGCCATCGACCGTACGAAGTACGAGGTGCTGCCCCTCGGCATCACCGCGGACGGCCGGTGGGCACTGGCCGCTGACGAGCCGGAGCGGATGGCCATCAGCGACGGCACGCTGCCCAACGTCGACCAACTCGCGGAGTCGCCCGAGGGCGGCGTGGTGCTGCCGCTCAACGCCGGCAGCCGCGAGGTCGTCTACACCGAGCCCGGCTCCGTACCCAAGGCGCTCGGCGACGTCGACGTCGTCTTCCCCGTGCTCCACGGCCCCTACGGCGAGGACGGCACCCTCCAGGGCCTGCTGGAGCTGTCCGGCATCCCGTACGTGGGCGCCGGCGTGCTCGCCTCGGCCGTCGGGATGGACAAGGAGTACATGAAGCGGGTCTTCGACTCCTTCGGCCTGCCGGTGGGACCGTACGAGGTCGTCCGGGCGCGCGAGTGGGAGGCCGGGCCGGAGGGCGACCGGGGCGCGGTGGCGCGCAAGAAGATCGTGGACTTCGCGGCCGAACACGGTCTGCCGATCTTCGTGAAGCCGGCCCGCGCGGGCTCGTCGATGGGCATCAGCAAGGTCGATGACCTGTCGGAGATCGACGCGGCCGTCGAAGAGGCCAGGCGGCACGACCCCAAGATCATCGTCGAGGCGCTGTTGCGCGGGCGCGAGATCGAATGCGGCGTGCTGGAGTTCGAGGACGGGCCGCGGGCCAGTGTGCCGGCTGAGATCCCGCCGGTCACCGCCCACGACTTCTACGACTTCGAAGCGAAGTACATCGACTCCGCGGCCGGCATCGTGCCGGCGCCGCTCACCGCCGAGGAAACGGCACGCGTCCAGGAACTCGCCGTGGCCGCCTTCGACGCCATGTCCTGCGAGGGGCTGGCGCGGGTGGACTTCTTCCTGCGGGACAACGGCGAGTTCGTCATCAACGAGATCAACACGCTGCCCGGTTTCACGCCCATCTCCATGTACCCGCGGATGTGGCAGGAGAGCGGCGTCAGCTACCCCGAACTCGTGGACCGTCTCCTCCAGGCAGCCCTCAACCGCCCCACCGGCCTCCGCTAGCAGCCACGGCCCCGCGCGCGGGGTTGAGCGGACGGCAGCGCTTTCGGCCGGTGCTGCGGGTGCGGATCGGCGCCTTCATCGGACGTGCATCGCGCCGCAAGGGGGAGCGGCGCGGCCGGCGCTGGTTCGGACCGTACGACGTGAGGCTGAGCGAGGTGGACGGCGCGCTCGCACGGGCTCGTACGCGCATGGAACGGGTGCCTGTTGATGCGCCCCGGAGCGCCAGTGGTCGGAGGCGGAGCGCTCCGCACGCCGGCGCTGGTCCCGGAGGCGCGCCCGCCACCGCGCCCCGGAGCGCGGAAAGCCTCAAGGCCGGTCGATGACCACACGGCAGAGGGCGCCCCGTGTCATATGCCCTGCGCCTCGTTCCCCTGAAGGGGCGACTGGTCGCGTCGCGGCGTCCGTGGCGTTCAGTGCGGTGCGTGCAGGGTGGGGCGGGCCGGGGCGCTCGGCGTCGTCTCAGATTCCGGACGGGATGGTCTTCTGTACGGCCTCGGCGAGATCGGTCAGAGGATTGACCTCGGGTGCGTACTTCGACGGGACCGTCACCTCCACGAACGCCTTGCGGAGGGTCGTGGTGAACCGGTAGCCGTCGTCTTGTTTCTCCAGCAACCAGCCGACTCCGTTCACGTCAACGGAGTCGGCCGTGGGGTTGTAATGTTCACTGCCAGGCGTGAGGACGTCGGGCCGGGGCACGCCGCACCGCAGTTGCACACCGGGGTCTCCCCACACGGCGGTGAAATCCGAGGCGGGATCGGTCTTGCGGCGGTCCAGTCCGTCCACCGTCGCGGGCAGTTCCTTGTGGAGAGCCTTGCAGAACGTGATGGCCCGCGCCGACGGAGAGGGAACCGCGGGCGCCGCGGGTTCGTCGCTGTCAGAGCAGCCCACGGCGGACAAGAGCAGGATGGCGATGGGCAGACGGGGCCAGTGGCGCGGTGCAAAACTCACTGGGCCGAGGATACGGGGAGCTACAGATGCACGACCGGGCAGGTGAGGGTGCGGGTGATCCCGTCCACTTGCTGGACCTTGGCGACCACCATGTGACCGAGTTCATCCACCGTCTCCGCCTGGGCACGCACGATCACGTCGTACGGTCCGGTCACGTCTTCGGCCTGGATGACTCCTGGGATCTTGGCGATCACGTCGGCAACGGCCGAAGCCTTGCCGACCTCGGTCTGGATCAGAATGTACGCCTGTACCACGGAACCTCCAGGGCAGCGACGAGGATCATGTGGGGAGAAGGGACGCCACGGTACCGCGTTGTCAAGCGGTGCGGGGAGACCCGCGCGGCGTACGCGGCGTGGCGCCTGCTGGACGGGACAGCGGAGCGCAGGGCGGAAGAACAGTGCAAAGGGGCGATGGGATGAAGGGCACCGTGGGCGAATTGGGGGAGTTCGGGCTGATCAAGGAGCTCACGTCCCGACTCACCACCACCCCGGCGGTCCGACTGGGGCCGGGGGACGACGCCGCGGTGGTAGCCGCACCTGACCGTCGGGTGGTGGCCAGCACCGACGTACTGCTTGAGGGGCGGCACTTCCGTCGCGACTGGTCCACCGCGTACGACGTCGGACGCAAGGCGGCTGCGCAGAACCTCGCCGACATCGCCGCGATGGGCGCCGTGCCCACCGCCCTGCTGCTCGGGCTCGTCGTCCCGGCCGACCTCCCGGCGACGTGGGCGAACGAGCTGATGGACGGGTTGCGCGACGAGTGCCAGGTGGCGGGCGCCGCGGTGGTCGGCGGCGACGTCGTGCGCGGCGAGATCATCACCGTGGCCATCACGGCCCTGGGCGACTTGCGCAACCACGAGCCGGTCACGCGCTCCGGGGCGCAACCGGGCGATGTCGTGGCCGTTACGGGCTGGCTGGGCTGGTCCGCGGCCGGCCATGCGGTCCTCTCGCGCGGGTTCCGGTCCCCCCGCGCCTTCGTGGAGGCGCACCGGCGCCCCGAACCCCCGTACCACGCGGGTCCGGCCGCCGCCGGCCTCGGCGCGACGGCGATGACCGACGTCAGCGACGGCCTCGTCGCCGACCTCGGGCACATCGCCGAGGCCAGCAAGGTCCGGATCGACCTGCGTTCCGCCTCGATAGACATCCCCTCGCAGATGTCGGACATCGGGCAGGCGGTGGGCGTTGACCCGTTGCAGTGGGTGCTCAACGGCGGCGAGGACCACGCGATCGTGGCGACCTTCCCGGTCGACGTGAAGCTGCCCGCCCGCTGGAAGGTGATCGGCGAGGTGCGCAACCCGTCGGCGCTGCCGCAGGTGACGGTGGACGGCGCACCGTGGTCCAAGGCCGGCTGGGACCACTTCGGCGACATCGAGGACGCCGAGAGCGACTGAACCCATACGTGGCGCCCCGGACCCGTAGCAGCGGCTCCGGGGCGCCGCTGCGTCGTGCGGGCGCACCGTACGCGGGTACGGGGGAGGTGGCAGAGCGCCTGGGGCCGGCGCGGACATGATGACGGCGGGCAGACGGGCAGACGGCGCGGGCCGCAGGGGAGTGCGCCGCTCCGTTGAACGGGCCCTGACGCCTACGCTCCGTGCAGTGTCGTCCGGCGCGCGGAGCACGGCTCGCGCCCGGTGTACCTACGGCGCGGTTCGCCCCTCCTGTTGGACTTTGTCCCCCTCGACTTTGGTACGGCCACGGCGCCGTTCGTCCGCGGTATGGGCAGCGGGCCGAACCGTCGGTAGGCATGGCCGCCAGGGCTCGGGCTGCCCCGGTGAGGCCGCCCGTCGGGGCGCGCGACCGCAGGGCGTAGGTTCAGTGACATGACCACCCCACCCCCGCCCGTGAGCCCCGTTCCCACGGCCGTACCGCCCCGTGTCCTCACCGTCGCCGGATCCGACTCCGGCGGTGGAGCCGGCATCCAGGCCGACCTCAAGGCCATGCTGGCATTGGGCGCGCACGGCATGAGCGTGCTCACCGCGGTCACGGCACAGAACTCACTGGGCGTACGGGGCGCTTGGGAACTGCCCCTGGACGCGATCCGCGCCCAATTCCGCGCCGTCGTCGACGACATCGGCGTGCAGGCGGTCAAGACCGGCATGCTCGCCTCGCCAGAGATCGTGGAGACCGTCGCCGAACTGCTCGCGGCGCTCGACGTACCGGTCGTGGTGGACCCGGTCGGCGTCTCCAAGCACGGCGACTCGCTGTTGGCGAGGGAGGCGCTCGACGCGGTGCGCACCAAGCTGCTGCCGGTCGCCACCGTCGCCACCCCCAACCTCGACGAGGTGGCGCAGCTCACCGGCGTACGGGTCGGCACGGAGCGCGAGATGCGGCGGGCCGCCACCGCCGTCCTTGAGTTCGGCCCGCGCTGGGCGCTGGTGAAGGGTGGCCACCTACCGGGCGATGCGGTCGACCTCCTCACCGACGGTACGGAGGAACACTGGCTCCGTTCCGCACGCCTCGACAACCGCCACACCCACGGCACCGGTTGCACCCTCGCCAGCGCCATCGCCGCCCACCTGGCGCACGGCATGCCGGTACCGGAGGCCACGGCAGCGGCCAAGGAGTACGTCACCGGCGCCATCGCGGCCGGCTTCCCGTTGGGCACGGGCATCGGCCCGGTCGACCACGCCTGGCGCTGGCGCTAGCGGCCTGGGGCCCGTACCGCCGAACCGGTCCCGGCGACGGGGGCCCGGCCGATCCAGCGATGCGACCAGGGCACAGCGCGGCACGCGCACGCGCGCGGGATTTAAAAACTTTGCCGTCACAGGCGCGACCGATCACCCTCCTGCCAGGGCACGGGGCACGCGGCACGGGGCACGGGGCGGGTGGCGCAGCCACGCGCGCGGGGTGCGGCGTACGGGCATGGCTTGGCGGCTGGAAGCCGGCTCGGGGCACACGGAGCCAGGGCGCTGCGCGGCGGTGAACGACAGGCGGCGCAGCAAGATGCCGTACGGGGCGGTAAGAGCACGCCGAACAGCCGCTTGTACGGGGTGGAGCGTGACTTCGAGATGCGTGGGGACTTGGAGTCGGGGCTGGGCCCAGGCACGCCGCGGGGAGGCGCGTGCTGGGCCATACGCACACGGCGCCGCGTCCTCATGATGCGGCCTCGAACGCATGCCTGTGGGGCGCTCGGGCGCCGGCAGCAGGCTCGGCATACGGAGCGGGTTCTGCCTCCGAGACCGTGGTCCGGTACGCGCTCCGGAGCGTACGGAGGGGCGCGTGGTGAACCGTGAGCGGGTAGCTGGCTGACCGCCCTGGAGGCACAGAAAAGCCGGCCCGCACGAGGCGGACCGGCTTTGGCAACCGGCTGGCTGCGCTACGACGGGAACGTCAGCGCGCGACCTTGCCGGCCTTGATGCACGAGGTGCAGACGTTGAGCCGCTTCGGCGTCCGACCGACCACAGCGCGCACCGTCTGGATGTTGGGGTTCCAACGACGGCGAGTGCGGCGGTGCGAGTGCGAAATGTTGTTGCCGAAGCCCGGCCCCTTGCCGCAGACGTCGCAGTTGGCAGCCACGGGTCACTCCAAAGACTTCAGATGCACTTACAGTGAATTCCCGACTTGCCGGGCCAGTAACTGGTTGGCGTCGCCGGGGCGAATGGCCCGATCTGATCGGGCAACCGGAGCAGCATACAACGGCTGCTTCCGTACAACGAAACTACCATGGCTTCCTCGGCCCCCGCCCCGGGCGGTCCCCCCGCTCCGCGACTACCCTGCGGGCATTCAGGCTGACACCCCGCATGGTTCAAGGAGGCCGTAGGTGCCGCACCCGTTCGACGCCGAGGCGGTACGTACGTGGTGCGGGCTGGCACTGGAGGCGCTCGGCCGCGCCCGCGAGGGGATCGACGCGATCAACGTCTATCCGGTGGCGGACGGCGACACCGGTACGAACCTCTACCTCACGGTCGAATCCGCCGCCCAGGCCGTCAGTGCCGCGTTCGACGGCCACGCGGTCACCGGTGCGGCCTCCCGCCCGAGCCTCGGCGACGCGATGGGTGCGATGGCGCACGGTGCACTCATTGGCGCGCACGGCAACTCCGGCACCATCCTGGCCCAGATGCTGCGTGGCATGGCCGACGTGCTGTCTCCCCACGGGGCCCCAGCCGCGGCCTCCGCGGCGCCCCGTGACGCACGTCATGCCGACGGCGCGGATCTCGCCCGCGCCCTGACCCGGGCCGCCGAGTCGGCCCGCCAGGCGGTCGCCCGGCCCGTCGAAGGCACCGTCCTGACGGTGGCCGCGCAGGCCGCAGCTGCGGCGTCGCAGGCCGTGACGGACCAGCCCCGGCCCACAGCGGACGGTGCTGGCGCCCCACGGAGGACGGAGCGCGGAGCCGGCCTCGAAACGCCGGACCTGGACACGGCACGGAGCGGACTAGCGACGGAGCGCGGAACGCGCGGCACGGAGCGGGGCCCCGACGGGGCGCGGGGCGCGGGACACGGGGCCACCGCGGCAGGCCCCGCAGGAGCCCCCGGCGGCGCCCCACACGGTGACGCGAACCGTCCCACGCCCACTACGGAGCGTGCGCCCGCGCCTCCGGCCGGCCCCACCGAGGCACCCGAAGCGACTGCTACGGAGCCACAGTCGAGCGTCACATCCGGCGCGTCGACGGTCGGCGCGGAAGCCGGCTTCCTTACGCGCGACGCGCGCACTGGGGCGGGGAACGAGGCGGGGACAGGACCGGGACTCGGCGCAACACCGTCGGTGCCGCGCAACGGCGCGCCATCCGTAGGCGAAGTGGCCCGGGCCGCCCACGCGGGTGCGTGTACGGCTCTCGACGCCACCACAGGCCAGTTGGACGCCCTCGCCCGGGCCGGTGTCGTCGACGCCGGCGGCTACGGCCTGGTGACCGTCCTCGGCGCACTGGCCGAGGCACTCACCGGCGAACGCCCCACAGCCCCGACCAACCCCCTCAGGACGCTGCCGGACAACGCTGGCCCCGTGCCCCGTAGGGCCGACTCCTGGGCCCCGGAGGCACGCCAACACCCGCCTGCCGCGTGCCCACAGGCCGCGCCGTCTCCGGGAGCCCTGCCGTGCTGTGCCACCGCCACGGACGGTGGCACGTCGCCGACGTGCGCAACGAGCCAGGACACGGCCGCGCTCCGCCCCGGTGATGTCCACGGCGAGCAGCCCGGTACGAGCCCCGCCTACGAGGTGATCTACCTCCTGGAGGCAGATGAGACGGCCGTGGCGCGATTGCGGGCGAAGCTGGACGCGCTGGGCGATTCGCTCGTGATCGTGGGCGGCGACGGGCTGTGGAACGTCCACGTACACGTCGACGACGCCGGCGCCGCGGTCGAGGCAGGCATCCAGGCGGGCCGCCCGTACCGCCTCCGCATCACGCACTTCGGGGCCGCGGCAGAGCTCCGACGGGGCCACGGCGCGCCCCCGTCGGAGCAGGAGACGGGGCACAGGGCACGGGGCGCGGGGCGCAGCACACGGGGCGACCGTGCGGCCCGCTCCGTGGTTGCCGTCGTCCCTGGCGACGGACTCGCGGCCCTCTGCACCGAAGCCGGCGCGACGGTGGTCACGACGCGCCCCGGCGAGCCACCCGCCAGCGGGGAACTGGTGGAGGCCATCCGCCGCGCCCACGCCCACGAGGTCGTCGTGCTCCCCAACGACGCGGAACTGCGCCATACGGCCGCGGCAGCCGCGGCCCAGATGCGTACGGAGGGCGTACGGGTGGCGCTCATCCCGACGCGCTCCGTGGTCCAGGGCATCGCCGCGCTCGCGGTGCACGAGCGGGACCGGGGCTTCGACGAGGACGTGGTGGCGATGACCTCGGCGGCCGGCGCCACCCGTTACGCCGAACTGGCCGTGGCGGAGCGCCAGTCCTGGACCATGGCAGGCGTGTGCCAGGCCGGCGACGTGCTGGGGATGATCGACGGCGATGTCGCGGTCATCGGCGCCGACCTGCTCGGCACTGCCCGCACCGTCTTGGACCGCATGTTGGCCGCAGGCGGGGAGTTGGTCACGCTGGTACTGGGCGCGGGTGTACCGAGCGACCTCGCGGAGCGGCTGGAGCGGCACGTACGGGAGACCCACCTGGCGGTGGACACAATCAGCTACCGCGGTGAGCAGCCGGCCGCCCCGCTGCTCATTGGCATCGAGTAACCGGTAGAAACGGCCGACAGGCGCCGCCCCATGGGCCAGGCGCCCCCGCTGGTGTCCGCGGCTCCGTTCGGCCGGCCTGCCGCTGCCCGCCCGAGCCCATACCGGCGGCGAACGCCCGACCATCCCGTCGGAGCACGGAGCACGGAGCACGGAGCACGGAGCACGGAGCACGGAGCACGGAGCGGCCTCGCGCGCGAGGCGAGGAGCACGGAGCGCTGCGGGGCTGGGCACGGAGCCTGCCTGGCGCAGCCCGACGGCACGCGCAGACGGCGTGCTTCGGTACGGAGCGTGAAGCTGCGCGTACGGAGCCGACCCGACCTCGCGCGCGGGGGGATCGTCAAGCGGGGCCACCAAGCGGGGCCACCAGAACCGGGCCGCTGAACGGGCCGCCACGTGGGCGGTGCGGACGTCGCGTGGCGGGAGCGTCGTACGCGTTGTCAGTGTCGTGGTGTGCAATGGAACGCGTGCCCGCGCTCGATGAACCCCTGAAGAAGATTGTTGGCGGCAACACCGCGAAGGTGATGGCCGCCCACCTCGACCTGCACACCGTCGGTGACCTGTTGCACCACTACCCGCGGCGGTACGCGGAGCGCGGCGAGCTCACGCGCCTAGCCGACCTGCCGCTGGACGAGCACGTCACGGTGGTCGCGCGGGTGGCCAAGGCGGCGAAGAAGACGTTCAACAACGGCAAGGGCGTCCGGCTGGAAGTGGTGGTCACCGACGGCAGCGGGGCGCTGACCCTGGTGTTCTTCGGCCGGAGCGTCTTCCACCACGAGAAGGCACTGGTGCCCGGGCGCCGTGGGATGTTCGCGGGCAAGGTGTCGGTGTTCAACCGCACGCGGCAGCTCTCGCACCCCGACTACGCACTGCTGGACCCGGAGGCGGGGGAAGACGCGGCGAGCGCCGTCGACGCGTTCGCGCACCAGTTGCTGCCGCTCTACCCCGCCTGTAAACAACTCGCCTCCTGGCAACTGGCCAAGTCCATCGACTTGCTCCTGGACACCATGGAGGCCACGAACTGGGAGGGCCTGGTCGACCCGTTGCCGGACGCCCTGCGCGAGGGTCGCGGGTTCGAGACCCTGCCCGGCGCCCTGCTGAAGATCCACCGTCCGCGCAGCAAGGCCGACATCGCCGCGGCCCGCGACCGGCTCAAGTGGGACGAGGCGTTCGTCCTCCAGGTGGCACTCGCGCGCCGCCGGTACGCCGATACGCAACTGCCCGCCGTACCGCGCGCGCGGCGGGCGGACGGGCTGCTCGACGCCTTCGACGCGAAGCTGCCGTTCACGCTCACCGAGGGACAGCAGCAGGTGTCGGCAGAGATCTTCGCCGACCTGGCCACCGAACACCCCATGCACCGGTTGCTCCAGGGCGAGGTCGGCAGTGGGAAGACACTCGTGGCGCTCCGCGCGATGCTCGCCGTCGTCGACACCGGGGGGCAGGCCGCGATGCTCGCACCGACCGAGGTGTTGGCCCAACAGCACCACCGCTCCATCGTGGAGATGATGGGCGAGTTGGCCGAGGGCGGCATGCTCGGCGGCTCCGAACACGGCACCAAGGTCGTGCTGCTCACCGGCTCCATGGGGGCCGCAGCCCGCCGCCAGGCCCTGCTTGACCTGGTGACGGGGGAGGCGGGCCTGGTGATCGGCACGCACGCGCTCATCGAGGACAAGGTTCTCTTCCACGACCTGGGGCTGGTGATCGTCGACGAACAGCACCGGTTCGGCGTCGAGCAGCGCGACGCCCTGCGCGCCAAGGCCGACCGGACGCCCCACCTCCTGGTCATGACAGCCACCCCCATCCCGCGCACCGTCGCCATGACCGTCTTCGGCGACCTGGAGACCTCGGTCCTTGACCAACTCCCCGCGGGACGCTCGCCCATCGCGAGCCACGTGGTGCCGGCCAAGGACAAGCCCCACTTCCTCTCCCGCGCCTGGGACCGGGTGCGGGAGGAGGTCGATGCGGGCCACCAGGCGTACGTGGTCTGCCCCCGCATCGGTGACGAGGAAGACGCCGCAGCAGAGCGCAAGGGCAGTGCGCGGCCTCGCGCGGGCGCCGCGCGCGAGGCCGAGTCCGCCACGGAGGCTGGTACGGGGACGGAGGCGAGCGACACGGAGGGCGCAGCGGAGCGCCGCCCGCCACTCGCCGTACTCGACGTCGCCGAGCAACTCGCGAAGGGCCCGCTCCAGGGGCTGCGTACGGAGGTCCTGCACGGCCGGATGCACCCGGACGACAAGGACGCCGTGATGCGCCGGTTCGCCGCCGGTGAGGTGGACGTGCTCGTGGCCACGACGGTGATCGAGGTAGGTGTCAACGTCCCCAACGCCACGGCCATGGTGATCATGGACGCGGACCGGTTCGGCGTCTCCCAGTTGCACCAGCTGCGGGGCCGGGTCGGCCGCGGCTCCGCCGCCGGTCTCTGCCTCCTGGTCACGGACATGCCGGAGGCCAGCCAGGCCCGGGCCCGGCTGGGGGCGGTCGCCGCGACGTCCGACGGCTTCGAACTGTCCCGCATCGACCTGGAGCAGCGGCGCGAGGGCGACGTGCTGGGGCAGGCCCAGTCGGGCATCCGCTCCAGCCTGCGGATGCTAGCCGTCATCGACGACGAGGAGATCATCAGCGCCGCCCGCGAGGAGGCCGTCGCCACGGTCACGGCCGACCCGGACCTGGAACACCTGCCCGCACTGCGCACGGCCCTCGACGCCCTCCTGGACGCCGAGCGAGAGCAGTACCTCGACAAGGGCTGACGCGTACGCGCTGCCGCTCCGAAACCACGCCCCAGAGGCCCTGGGCCGCTTCCGTGGGCGGCCCCGCCTCCTGGCTGCTCCTCGGCTCAGCCCGCGCATCCCCAGCGCCGTCCCCGGCGTGGCTGCGTACCGGTACGGGGCGCACGGCCCGTGCCCGTACCGGGGCGGCAGCCTGAACCGCGGCCCACCGCGGCGCACGGGCCTCCGAGTGAACCGCAGGACACCTGCGTCCCACCGCTTCCCCACGCCGCCCGTGCCCCTCCCGACCCCAGGGCCCGGACCCTCCAGCACGCAGCACCTACGCCCTGTGTCCCCGCGCTGCCGAGCCGCACAGCACGGTGCACGAGGCGCCCGGTTCGCCAACCCAACCCCGCCCCGTCCAGCACCATCGCCGGAGCACGGAGCACGGAGCACGGAGCACGGAGCACGGAGCACGGAGCACGGAGCGGCCTCGCGCGCGAGGCGGGGAGTACGGGGCACGGCGCGGCGACGCCGTACGGGGCCGGGGCCACCGGGCAGCACCCCGCGCGACGCCGCCGAACAACCACGCAGCCCGGGGGCGCGGCCCGCCCCGCCCCGCCCCCGTACTCGCCGCCCCGCCGGCCCCGACGACCAGTACCAGGCGGCGACCCCCGGCTCCGCACAGACGCCGTCCCCGCGTAGTCCACCGGATGACGCCATATCGTGGGGGAGCGGTGTTCGATCAGGGGCGCCGTTCCCCCACCACGAAGGGCCGAACGACAGATGACCCGCGTGATCGCCGGAGCCGCCGGCGGGCGCCGTCTCGCCGTACCGCCGGGTACCGGCACCCGCCCCACGTCGGACCGCGCGCGCGAGGGCCTGTTCTCCACCTGGGAGTCGTTGCTCGGCTCGCTGGACGGAGCGCGGGTGCTCGACCTGTACGGCGGTTCGGGCGCCGTCGGCCTGGAGGCGCTGTCCCGGGGCGCCGAGCACGCCCTGCTGGTGGAGGCCGACGCGCGCGCCGCCCGGGTCATCCGGGAGAACGTGCGCACCCTCGGGCTACCCGGTGCCGAGGTCCGCGCGGGCAAGGCGGAGCAGGTCGTCACCGGCCCCGTACCCGAGGACCGGCCGTACGACGTGGTCTTCCTCGACCCGCCCTACGCCGTCACCGATGACGCGCTGCGGGAGATCCTGATCACACTCTGCGGTAATGGCTGGCTAGCGGCACGGGCGCTCGTAACGGTGGAGCGGAGCACCAGGGGCGGCGAGTTCCGGTGGCCGACCGGTTTCGAGGGGCTACGGGCTCGTCGCTACGGGGAGGGCACGCTTTGGTACGGTCGCGCCGCTTCACGCAGCACCGCTACGCCGAACCACCACAGCGCGTCATGACCGCACTGGAGAGCGAGGAACCACTCTTGCGTCGCGCCGTCTGTCCGGGGTCCTTTGACCCCGTCACCAATGGACACCTCGACATCATCGCCCGAGCCTCGAAGCTGTACGACGTCGTGCACGTCGCCGTGATGATCAACAAGTCGAAGCAGGGGCTCTTCACCGTTGACGAGCGCATCGACCTCCTGCGCGAGACCACCGCCGAGTACGGAAACGTCGAGGTCGAGTCGTTCCACGGCCTCCTCGTCGACTTCTGCAAGCAGCGCGACATCCCCGCCATCGTCAAGGGCCTGCGTGCCGTCAGCGACTTCGACTACGAGTTGCAGATGGCCCAGATGAACAACGGCCTGTCCGGCGTCGAGACCCTCTTCGTCCCCACCAACCCCACCTACAGCTTCCTCTCCTCCAGCCTGGTCAAGGAGGTCGCGGCCTGGGGCGGCGACGTCGCCCACCTGGTGCCGCCGCTCGTCCTTGAACGCCTCACGGAGCGGCTCGCGGAGCGCTGAGCGGCTGACGGTTTGTCAGGAGGTGTCGGGCGGGAGCCCACTGCCCGTACAGTCGGTCCCGTCCCGACCCTTCGGCCTAGAGAGTGCGAGCACCCAAGGTGGACGTGCAGAAGAAGCTCGACGACATCGTCGGCACCGTCGGCAGCGCGAAATCCATGCCCATGTCCGCCTCCTGTGTGGTGAACCGGGCCGACCTGCTGGCCATGCTCGAAGAGCTACGGGCCGCGCTGCCCGGCTCCCTCGCCCAGGCCCGCGAGGTGATCGGGGACCGCGACCAGATGGTCCAGGCGGCCCGGCAGGAGGCGGAGCGGATCATCGAGTCCGCACACGCCCAGCGTGGCTCCCTGATCTCCCAGACCGAGGTGGCCCGGCAGTCGCAGGAGGAGGCCGACCGCATCCTCGCCGACGCCCGCCGCGAGGCCGAGGAGATCCGCGCCGAAGCCGACGACTACGTCGACAGCAAGCTCGCCAACTTCGAGGTGGTCCTCACCAAGACCATCGGCTCCGTGGACCGGGGACGCGAAAAGCTGCTCGGCCGCGACCCGGGCGGCATGTACGGCGACGCCGACGCGAACGGCCAGTACGACCAGGCCCCCGAGCGCAGCGCCGACCCCGAGATACTGCGCCGGCGCGCGGACGAGTACGTGGACACCAAGCTCGGCGCCGTGGCCGCCGTGCTCGCCAAGACCCTGGAGGCCGTGGGGCGCGGCCGACAGAAGCTCCTCGGCACCGAGGAGGACGAGCTGGGCGCGCACATGGCGGCCCAGGACGCCGCCGGCGCCGCCGGGCTCAGCACCAGCGACGACGACTACCTCGCCGACCTCGCCACCAGCCAGCACCTCACCGATCCGCGCAGCGCCCCGCAGGCCCCGGCCCACCAGCCGCCGATGCCCGACCCGATGCCGGCGATCCCGCAGCAGCCGCCGGCCCCGCCCGAGGTGCCCGCCCAGCCGGAGTACGCGGACTACTACGCCCAGGCGGGCTACCAGCAGGACGCGTACGGCTACCAGCAGCAGTACCCCCAGCAGGCCCCGTACGCCGCCGCCCAGCCGCAGCACGACTACCAGCAGCCGGCCGTCCCGCAGCAGCAGCCCGCCGGCGACTACGGCTGGCAGCAGCAGCCGCAACACGGGTACGACCCGCACGCCGGCTACCAGGTGCCCCAGGCCATCGACGGCCACCAGCAACAGCAGCAGCCCCGCGCGGCCGGAGCGCCGGCGCTGGACGAGACCAGCCTGTTCGACACCAGCATGATCGACCTGAACCAGCTCCGGCAGTACGAACAGGGCCGCTGACCACACCGCCGTTCCCGAGCCCACCGCACGCTCACCAGACCGGTGTGCGGTGCGCCCCGGAGCGCATGAGGGGAGCCCACCCCCACGCTCCACCACCCACCGCGCCCCGGAGCGCACCCGTAGCGCGTGCTTCGCCGTGTCCCTTCCCCTCGCGGCTCTCCCCACGGCGTACGGGGCGCCACTGGCTACCAGCCAACAAGCGGAACGCGTCCACCGTGCCGCACCCCGCCACCCACCCCGCACGCTTCACCGGCGACCCGGCGACCCGGCGACCCGGCGACCCGGCGACCCGGCGACCCGGCGACCAGGCGACCCGGCGACCTTCTGTCGCCGAGCTCGCGCCGCCGCCAAGCGCGTGGAACCGGGCGTCAAGGCTCAAGCGGCCGGGTTCCCCGGTGCCTGCCCTGCCGAGCGCCTGTGGCGCCGGCCCCGCACATCACATCGGCTCCGCCGCCCCGTACAGCGGCTCCGTAGCGGGCGACGCAGCCCGAGTACGCCGGCCCCGTGCCTGTCGGCTCGCGCCAGTACGGGGCGCGGCAGTGGGCGCGTACGGGGCGGGAAGCGGTCGGTGGTCAGGCGCGGATTGGGTGTCTGGCGGCCTGTCCAGTATCCTGGCTCTTCGGCCGCACGTACATCTGCGATTTCGGCTGCCCACTTCGTAACGAAGCACTTTGCTGCGAAGGGTGACCCATGTCGCAGCGGAGAAAGCAGGAAGCCCTGAACGCCCGTCTCGACCACCGTTCCCCGCTCGTGTTCGATACACGAGAACTGGGGCGGAGTCCTGGTGCGCTGAAGCGGCTCTCCCGTTCCGTCGAGGCCCCGTCCGATCTCGGTGTCGAGATGATCGGGGTGCGGAAGGGTGCGACCGTGGAGCTCGACCTCCGCCTGGAGGCGGTCATGGAGGGGGTACTCGTAACGGGTACCGCCCGTGCACCGCTCACGGGGGAGTGCGTAAGGTGTCTGGAGCCGCTGGGGCGTGAGCTCGAAGCGGAATTCCAGGAGATGTACTCCTACCCCGACGCCGACGACCGGAGCCGCCCCGCGGATACCGGCGACGACGCCGAGGAGGAGGACACCCTCTCCCTTGAGGACGACCTGTTCGACCTTGAGCCCGTGCTGCGGGACGCGGTGGTGCTCGCACTGCCGTTGCAGCCGGTGTGCCAGGAGGACTGCCCTGGTCTGTGCCCCGATTGCGGAGCACGCCTGGCAGACGACCCGGACCACCACCACGAACAAGCCGTCGACATTCGTTGGGCGGCATTGCAGGGACTCGCTGAAACCGTCCAGGGCGGCGAGAAGGACAACACACCTCGCGACAGCGGGGATGACCCACAGGAGAAGTAGCCGTGGCTGTTCCGAAGCGGAAGATGTCGCGCAGCAACACGCGCCACCGCCGGTCGCAGTGGAAGGCTGCGGTCCCCACCCTGGTGGCGTGCGAGCGCTGCCACGAGCCGAAGCTCCAGCACATCGCGTGCCCGAGCTGCGGCACCTACAACCGCCGCCAGGTCCTCGAGGTCTGATCGGCGGGTGACAGGCTTCATGTCAGACGCCAAGACGCCTCTCCGCAAGCGCGGGGAAGAGGCATCGGCGACGACGGACAACGCCTCGTCCCATACCGTTCTGGAAGGGCGGCTCGGGTATCACCTTGAGTCCGCCCTTCTAGTGCGTGCGCTCACGCACCGTTCCTTCGCGTACGAGAACGGCGGACTGCCCACCAACGAGCGGTTGGAGTTCCTCGGGGACTCCGTGCTCGGCCTCGTGGTCACGGACACGCTGTACCGCATCCACCCCGATCTGCCCGAAGGCCAACTGGCCAAGCTGCGGGCCGCGGTGGTCAACTCGCGTGCACTCGCCGAGGTGGGACGTGGCCTGGACCTGGGCGCGTTCATCCGGCTCGGGCGCGGCGAAGAGGGCACGGGCGGCAGGGACAAGGCATCGATTCTGGCCGACACCCTGGAGGCGGTGATCGGCGCGGTCTACCTCGACCAGGGCCTGGAAGCCGCCGCCGAACTGGTGCACCGGCTCTTCGACCCGTTGATCGAGCGTTCCTCGAACCTCGGCGCGGGGCTGGACTGGAAGACGAGCCTCCAGGAGTTGACGGCCGTCGAGGGGCTGGGGGTGCCCGAGTACCTCGTCTCCGAGACGGGCCCCGACCACGAGAAGGTCTTCACGGCTGCCGCTCGCGTCGGTGGTGTCGCGTACGGCACCGGCACCGGCCGCAGCAAGAAGGAAGCGGAACAGCAGGCTGCCGAGGCGGCCTGGCGGGCCATCCGGGCGGCTGCCGACGAGGCCGCCGCAGCCGCCGAGAAGGCTGCTGCCGACGCCGCGACGGGCGACGCGCAGCAGCAGCCGGAGCCGTCCGGCAAGACGGCTGCTCCGGCATCCTCCGGCAGCGCGGGTGAGGCCGAGCCCACCGCGCCGTAACGGCAGCCGGCGGGGCGCCACAGGGCGCCGTGCCGTGCGAGCCCCGCTGAGTTCGACGGGCCCACCGGTCATGGCCGGTGGGCCCGTACTCTTTCCCCACCGGCCGGCACCGTCACCGTACGGGCCGCACCGTCCGAACACGTCCCGACCCGTGCGCCGGGTCGCGAGCCCGCGGAGGAGCACGTGCCAGAGTTGCCCGAGGTCGAGGTCGTCCGACGGGGCCTGGAACGCTGGGTGACCGGTCGTACCATCGCCGACGTCCAGGTCCTGCACCCGCGTGCGATCCGCCGGCACCTCGCGGGCCCGGCCGACTTCGCCGCGCAGCTCGTCGGGCACCACTTCGCCGCCGCCTGCCGACGCGGAAAGTACCTGTGGCTCCCGTTGGACGGGGCCGGTACGGGGCCCCATGCCGCGGCCGTGAGCGGACCCCCCGTCGGCGCGACGGAGCACGGAGCACGGGGCGGCGGCGATGCGCACCGGGCTGCGACAGCGACGGAGGGCACGGGGCGCAGAGCGGCGGCCATCCCAGCCGCAGTCGACGGGGCTGCCGCCGCGGGGCGCACGGGGCGCCGTACGGGGCACGGACCGCAGGGTGCCCACGACGGGGCGGCGGAGCAGCCGCTCGCGCCGGTCGCCACCCCCACAGACGTGCTGCCCGTGGGACAGTCCGTCCTCGGTCACCTCGGCATGAGCGGCCAGCTCCTCGTGCAGCCCGAGTCCGCCCCCGACGAGAAGCACCTCCGCATCCGCGTCCGCTTCGCCGACACGACCGGCACCGAACTGCGCTTCGTCGACCAGCGGACCTTCGGCGGCCTCTCGCTGCACGACCAACTCCCCGGCGCCCCCGACGGCCTGCCCGACGTCATCGGCCACATCGCCCGCGACCCGCTGGACGACGCCTTCGACGAGGCGGCCTTCTACGCCGCCCTGCGCCGCCGCCGTACCACCATCAAGCGCGCCCTGCTCGACCAGTCACTGGTCAGCGGTGTGGGCAACATCTACGCCGACGAGGCGCTCTGGCGCGCCCGGCTGCACTTCGACCGGCCGACCGCGACCCTCACCCGCCCACGCGCCGCCGAACTGCTCGGACACGTCCGGGCCGTCATGCAGGCCGCCCTGGCGGTGGGCGGCACGAGCTTCGACAGCCTGTACGTGAACGTCAACGGCGAATCCGGGTACTTCGAGCGCTCGCTGGACGCGTACGGCCGTGAGGACGAGCCGTGCCGGCGCTGTGGCGCGGCGATGCGGCGCAGCCCGTGGATGAACCGGTCAAGCTACTTCTGCCCCCGCTGCCAGCGCCCACCGCGGCCCGGTAGCCGGCGCCCACGCCCACCGCGGCCCCGGCCCGCGGCTGACAGCGGTGGTCAGCCTCAGCCGCACCGCGCCGATGGTTAGCCCGTACGGTGGGGCAGCAGCCGGTGTCACTGTCCGCGCTCCGTTCCGCCTTCTGCACGGCACCAGGGGACGGTGCGCGGCAGGAGCGAGCCGTGCGCTGTACCCGCGGCGCGGTACGGGGCAGGGCCCCGAGTACGCGCCCTCGCGCGCGGGGACGGGGCCACGGAGCAGGCGACGGGGCGGCCCCGGCAGCGCGCGTCGCGCCCGCGCGCGAGGGCGCGTCACCCGACTGGTCGCTCCCACCGGCCGCCCCCGCGACAGACGGCGCCATGGGACGTGGTCGGCGCCGAACCGGTGAGGCCGTGGCGGTCTCCGCGGAGTGCGCCGGCTAGCGTGCCCGTATGACTGATGACGTGCGCGTGACGGCATGGGTACGGGGCCGGGTGCAGGGCGTGGGGTTCCGCTGGTTCACGCGGGCCAACGCCTTGCGCATCGGCGACCTGGTGGGCTTCGCGTCCAACCTGGACGACGGTCGGGTCCAGGTGGTGGCCGAAGGGCCGCGGGCCGGCTGCGAGGAACTCCTCACGTGGCTCCGTACCGGCGACACGCCCGGGAGGGTCGACGGAGTCACTGAGATCTGGGACACCCCGCGCGGGGGTTACGACGGATTCGAAATTCGCTGACGGAAGCGTCAGCGCGGGGCTGTGCCCCTCGTGCCCCGGGCTGTGCGCCGGACAGAAATGGCCTGGTGGTTGCCAATACGGCGCGTCCGTGGAAGGCTGCGGAACTAAGGATGATCTCCACGCCCCGATGGGTCACGAGATGAAGAGCGCCGCACTATCCGTTGCCGCGCCCTCTCGGCTGCCCTGGTGATACGGGGCGTGATCGTGTTGACCGTCCAACTTTTTGGTGAGACGCTGGAAACCCCGCGCACCTTAGCTGTTTGGCATTGAAGACGGTAGTGATGGCAGACACCGCGGGTGCGAATCCCTCACGACCCACACCGCTCCGGTCGGTCACTCATTGTGGAGGACCATCCATCATGGCAAAGGCGCTTCTCGGTTACGTCGGCGGCTCCGACCCCCGAGTCCTCGCCGAGATGCGACGGCTTCAGCAGCGCGTACAGGACCTCGAATCCGAGCTCATCCGGATGCAGGCCGAGAATGACGCGCTGTCCGCCGCCGCCCAGCACAGCGACTCGCTGCTCGACAGCATCGACGTACCCCAGGCGGAGCCTGCGCTGGCCTGACCAATGGTCCTCCAGGGGACCGGTCCGGCTGTATTGCCACCCGCTTGAGTATCTTCAAGGGACGCTTCGGCGTCCCTTCGTCGTTTTCGCTCCGTTGTTTCTCGTCCAGTCATTCGAGATTTCCCTACCGACTGATGTGCCCTTCACCTTCCCCCGTGAAACCGAAAAGGGTGGCGCGGCACGCCCGCACACGCGCTGCGGGCAGCCGCCCCCCGTCGGGTGAGCGGTAAAGTCCGACGGCGTGCACCTCAAGAGCCTGACCCTACGAGGCTTCAAGTCCTTCGCCTCCGCCACGACGCTGCGTTTCGAACCGGGCATCACCTGCGTCGTGGGCCCCAACGGGTCCGGTAAGTCCAACGTCGTCGACGCCCTCTCCTGGGTCATGGGGGAACAGGGCGCCAAGTCGCTGCGCGGCGGCAAGATGGAGGACGTCATCTTCGCCGGCACCACGGGGCGCCCGCCCCTGGGGCGCGCCGAAGTCTCCCTCACCATCGACAACGCCGACGGTGCGCTGCCCATCGACTACGCCGAGGTCACCATCACGCGGATCATGTTCCGCAACGGCGGCAGCGAATACCAGATCAACGGCGACACCTGCCGGCTGCTCGACATCCAGGAACTGCTCTCCGACTCCGGCATCGGGCGCGAGATGCACGTCATCGTGGGGCAGGGCCAACTCGACTCGGTGCTGCACGCCGACCCGATGGGGCGCAGGGCCTTCATCGAAGAGGCGGCCGGCGTACTCAAGCACCGCAAGCGCAAGGAGAAGGCGGTCAGGAAGCTGGACGCCATGCAGGCCAACCTGGCCCGCGTCCAGGACCTGACGGACGAACTCCGCCGGCAACTCAAGCCACTGGGGCGCCAGGCGGCCGTCGCGCGCCGTGCCGCCGTCATCCAGGCCGATCTGCGCGACGCCCGGCTACGACTGCTCGCCGACGACCTGGTCACTCTGCGCGAGGCGCTCCAGGCTGAGGTCGCCGACGAGGCCGCGCTCAAGGAACGCAAGGAGATGGCCGAATCCGCGCTCCGTACTGCCCAACGGCGCGAGGCCGCACTGGAGGAGCAGGTCCGAGCCCTGTCGCCCCGGCTGTCGCGCGCCCAACAGACGTGGCACGAGCTGTCCCAACTCGCCGAGCGGGTACGGGGCACCATCGGCCTCGCCGACGCTCGGGTCAAGAGCGCGACCTCGGCGCCCGTCGACGAACGGCGGGGCCGCGACCCGGAGGACATGGAGCGCGAGGCGCAGCGCATCCGTGAGCAGGAGGCCGAGTTGGAGGCCGCGCTTGAGGCCGTCAGCCGGGCGCTGGACGACACCGTGGCGCACCGCGCGGAACTGGAGCGCGAACTGGCGCACGAGGAGCGCAGGCTGAGGGACGCCGCCCGGGCCCTCGCCGACCACCGGGAGGGCCTGGCCAGGCTGCACGGCCAGGTGAACGCGGCCCGCGGCCGGGCGGCCTCGGCGCAGGCCGAGATCGACCGGCTGGCCCTCGCCAGGGACGAGGCCCGGGAGCGGGCGACCGCGGCGCAGGAGGAGTACGAGGCGCTCAAGGCCGAGGTCGACGGGCTCGACGAGGGCGACGCCGAACTGGCCGACCGGCACGAACAGGCCAAGCGAGACCTGGCCGCGGCGGAATCCGAGCTCGGCGCGGCGCGTGAGGCCGTGACGACGGCCGAGCGACAGCGAGCGGCCACCACCGCCCGGCACGAGGCCCTGGCCCTGGGGCTGCGCCGTAAGGACGGCACCGGGGCGCTCCTCGGCGCGGCCGACCGGCTCGGCGGGCTGCTCGGCCCCGTTGCCGAACTCCTCACCGTCGCACCGGGCCACGAGGTGCCCCTGGCTGCCGCCCTCGGGGCCGCGGCCGATGCGATCGCGGTCAGGGACCCGGCGACGGCCGCCAACGCCCTCCGGCTGCTCCGCAAGCAGGACGCGGGGCGGGCGGCCCTGCTGCTGGGCGCCGGCCCGAGCGCCCCGGAGGGTGTGGCGAGCACTCCGGAGCGTGCGGCGTGCGCCCCGGAGCGCACGGAGGGGAGCACGGGCGCAGCCAACGGCTACCCGGGCGCCTGGCCGGCGCCCGAAGCGACCGACTCACCCGAGGACGCCGGCCCCGGGGCCGGCGCGGGCCGCGCGTCAGCCGAAGACGGCCCCGTGGGCGTACGGGGCGCCGAGTCGGCAGCAGCGGGACTGACAGGTGTGCCCGGGGCCCCGTTGCCGGCCGCCGAGCTGGTGCAGGGGCCGGCCGAGTTGCTTCCCGCGGTGCGGAGGTTGCTGCGCGACGTGGTGGTGGTCGCGACGTTGGAGGACGCCGAGGACGTGGTTGCCGGCCGGCCCGAACTGACGGCGGTGACCGCCGAAGGCGACCTGTTGGGCGGTCACTTCGCGCAAGGAGGCTCCGCCGGTGCGCCCAGCCTGCTTGAGGTGCAGGCCCAGGTCGACGAGGCGGCCTCGCAGCTCACGGAGTTGGAGGCGCGCTGCGAAGAGCTCGCAGCGGCGCAGCGGACGGCGCAGGAGCGGCGCGCCGAGGCGGCGGCGACCGTGGAAGAGCTCGCGAGCCGCCGGAGCGCGGCGGACCGGGAGAAGTCGCAGGTGGCCCAGGCGCTCGGACGACTCGGCGGCCAGGCACGGGGCGCCGCGGGCGAGGCCGAGCGGATGACGGCCGCAGCGGCCAAGGCCGAAGAAGCCCTGCTGCGGGCGACCGAGCAGGCGGCCGAGCTGGAAGAGCGGCTGAGCGTGGCCGAGGAGGCGTCACCGTTCGGCGAGGACGGGGCGGACGAACCCGACACCGCCGCCCGTGACCGGCTGGCCGCCGACGGGGCCAACGCCCGGCAGACGGAGATGGAAGCCAGGCTCCAGGTCCGTACGCACGAGGAGCGCGTCAAGGGGCTGGCCGGCCGGGCCGACGCTCTTGACCGGGGCGCCAGGGCCGAGCGCGAGGCGCGGGCCCGCGCCGACCAGCGCCGGGCCCGGCTGCGCCACGAGGCGGCGGTGGGAGCCGCGGTGGCGTCCGGCGCCCGGCAACTCCTGGCCCACGTCGAGGTGTCGCTGCAACGGGCCGACGAGGAGCGGCGGGCCGCGGAGCGGGCGAAGACGGAGCGCGAGGCCGAACTCGTCGCCGAGCGGGACCGCGGCCGGGGCCTGGCCACGGAGCTCGACAAGTTGACGGATTCGGTGCACAGGGGCGAGGTGCTCGGGGCGGAGAAGCGGCTCCGTATCGAGCAGTTGGAGGCGAAGGCGCTGGAGGAGCTGGGCGTGGAGCCGGCGGGGCTCGTCGCCGAGTACGGCCCCGACCAACTGGTGCCGCCGTCCCCGCCCGCCGAGGGCGAGCAACTGCCCGATGACCCGGAGCACCCGCGCAACCGCCCCGTGCCCTTCGTACGGGGCCAACAGGAGAAGCGCTTGAAGGCCGCCGAACGCGCGTACCAGCAACTCGGCAAGGTCAATCCGCTCGCCCTGGAGGAGTACGCGGCGCTGGAGGAGCGGCACAAGTTCCTGACCGAGCAACTGGAGGACCTGAAGAAGACCCGGGCCGATCTGCTCCAGGTGATCAAGGACGTGGACGAGCGGGTGGAGCAGGTGTTCACGGAGGCGTTCAGGGACACGGCGCGCGAGTTCGAAGGCGTCTTCTCGCGGCTCTTCCCCGGCGGCGAGGGCCGGCTGATCCTCACCGACCCCGAGAACATGCTGACCACCGGCCTGGACGTGGAGGCCCGCCCGCCGGGCAAGAAGGTCAAGCGGCTGTCCCTGCTGTCGGGCGGTGAGCGCTCGTTGACCGCCGTCGCCCTGCTCGTGTCGATCTTCAAGGCCCGGCCGAGCCCGTTCTACGTGATGGACGAGGTCGAGGCGGCGCTGGACGACACCAACCTCCAGCGGCTGATCCGGATCATGGAAGAACTCCAGGAGAGTTCGCAGCTCATCGTGATCACGCACCAGAAGCGCACCATGGAGGTCGCCGACGCGCTGTACGGCGTGTCCATGCAGGGCGACGGCGTGTCCAAGGTCATCAGCCAGCGGTTGCGCTGAGCGCCCCGTTGGGTTGCCCCGTACCAGGCAGGTGGCTTCAACTCTTGTATGGACATGCGGAATGTTGCTTTTCGTTTGGTGTACTGCGAAGCGTTGACTTCGTAAATTGAACGCATATTCTGCTGAGTAGCGCTTCTAGTTTCAAGTGGTGGCCCGCTCTGTCCGCGGTCCCACGAGGAGCGGCCAGCCCCCACGCACCCGGCAGCGTCGCCGGGCCCAGGAGTCCACCGTGAGTAGCACCGCACACCCGCCGGCGCCCGAAGGCCACAAGGCCCAGCCCGAGCACCTCGGGCATGTCGTCTTCATCGCCGCGGCTGCGGCCATGGGCGGTTTCCTCTTCGGCTACGACAGCTCCGTCATCAACGGGGCCGTCGAGGCGATCCGGGGGCGCTTCGACATCGGCTCCGAAGCCCTGGCCCAGGTGATCGCGGCGGCCCTCATCGGATGCGCCATCGGGGCCACGACGGCGGGCCGGATCGCCGACCGGATCGGCCGCATCCGCTGCATGCAGATCGCCGCCGTGCTGTTCACGATCAGCGCCATCGGCTCCGCCCTGCCGTTCGCGCTCTGGGACCTGGCCCTGTGGCGGGTGCTCGGCGGCGTCGCCATCGGCATGGCCTCCGTCATCGGCCCCGCCTACATCGCCGAGGTGTCCCCGCCGGCGTACCGGGGCCGACTCGCCTCCTTCCAACAGGCGGCCATCGTCACCGGCATCGCCGTCTCACAGCTCGTCAACTGGGGCATCCTGCGCCTCGCCGGCGGCGACCAGCGCGGCACTATCGCCGGACTTGAGGCATGGCAGTGGATGCTCGGTGTGATGATCGTCCCCGCCGTGCTGTACGGGCTGCTCTCCCTCGCCATCCCCGAATCGCCGCGCTACCTCATCGCCACGGGGCGGCTCGACCGGGCCCGTACGGTGCTCGTGGAGGTCGAGGGCCGGGGCGTGGATCTCGACGCGCGGGTCGCCGAGATCCAGGAGGCGATGCGCCGCGAGCACCAGTCGACCTTCAAGGACCTGTTGGGCGGCCGGTTCGGCCTGCTGCCGATCGTCTGGATCGGCATCGGCCTCTCGGTCTTCCAACAACTCGTCGGCATCAACGTGATCTTCTACTACTCGTCGTCGCTGTGGCAGTCCGTCGGCATCGACCCCACCAGCTCGTTCTTCTACAGCTTCACCACGTCGATCATCAACATCATCGGCACCGTCATCGCGATGGCCTTCGTCGACCGGATCGGCCGCAAACCACTGGCACTCATCGGCTCGGCCGGCATGACCCTCTCGCTCGCCGTCGCGGCCTGGGCGTTCTCGGCCAAGACCGGCTCGGGCGAGGACATCACGATGCCGGACACCCAGGGCACCGTCGCGCTGATCGCCGCGCACTCCTTCGTCCTGTTCTTCGCCCTCTCCTGGGGCGTGGTGGTCTGGGTACTGCTCGGCGAGATGTTCCCGAACCGGATGCGCGCCGCCGCCCTCGGGGTCGCCGCATCGGCGCAGTGGGTGGCCAACTGGGCCATCACCGTCAGCTTCCCGACGCTGTCCGACTGGAACCTCTCCGGCGCCTATGTGATGTACACGATCTTCGCCGCGCTCTCGATCCCGTTCCTGCTCACGTGGGTGCCGGAGACCAAGGGCAAGGCGTTGGAGGAGATGGGCTGACCCCCGCCCCCCTCTCCTCGCGGCCCCTACGCTCCGTACCGGACCGCGAAACCGCTGCCCCGGCGCCGCTACGGAGCCGGGGCAGCATCGATCTTGGGCAGCACCGCACTGGCGAACAGGTGCAGCGAACTCCAGCCCTCCTCCACGGGAATGCCGCCGCACAGCGGGTGGAGCACCAACCGGCCCCCCGCGCCGAGGCGCCCCGCCAACTCCACGCACTCGTCGGGCGTCAACACGCAGTACCGCCCCTCCCGACGGAGCGCGTCCACGTCGTCCGCCGGTGGGCGCGCCCCGGAGCGCACGGTCGCCCGACGCCAGGAGGCGTGCACCCGGGCCTCGTGCAACAGGTGCTGCCCGTACGTGGCCCAGGTCCGGTCCGGATCCTCCGACAGGTGCAACACCGGGGTACGGGGCGCCGGCATCACACAGCGCCCCGTGGTGCCGTACTCCGCGCACCGCGCCTGGTAGTACGTCGCGAGTTCCGGCAGGTGCGCATTGAGGTACAGCGGCA
The DNA here is from genome assembly GCF_047525675.1 of Streptomyces sp. 796.1. NCBI lineage: Bacteria > Bacillati > Actinomycetota > Actinomycetes > Kitasatosporales > Streptomycetaceae > Streptomyces > Streptomyces sp. 796.1. The sequence continues at coordinate 168,509 of NZ_JBLIWA010000039.1, forward strand.
GCCCCAGCCGGGCCGCCCGGCGCGCTGCCGCCCGCGAGCCCCCGCCGACGTACAGCCTCGGGTGCGGCTGCGTGTACGGCCGCGGAGTGACGCGTACGGTGCGCCCGCGGTAGCCGAACGGCTCGCCGGTCCACGCCGCAAGCAGCGTCTCCAGCGCCTCGTCCTGGAGCTTGCCCCGCCAGTGCCAGTCCTTGCCGTGCGCCCCGTACTCCGCGCGCCGCGAGCCGAGCCCCGCAACGGTGATCAGCCTGCCGCCGCTCAGCAGGTCGAGTACGGCCACGTCCTCGGCGAGCCGCAGCGGGTCGTAGAGCGGCGCGAGCAGGGCGGCGACCGTGACCGAGATCTGCCGGGTGGCACCGAAGACGGTGCCGGCGAAGGTCAGTGGCGACGGCAGCCAGCCGTTGACGGCGCCGTGGTGCTCCTCGGTCTGGATGGTGCCGATACCGCGGTCGTCGGCGAAGGCGGCCATGTCGATCGCCGCGCGGTAGCGCCGTGACAGGGACTCAGGAGTGGCCGTCGGGTCCACCAGGTTGAAGCGCACGGCGGTCGTCGGCGCCGTCGGCGGGCCAGCGTGCTGGGCAGCGGACATGGGAATCCCCTTCGCCGTGGACGGTCCGAGGACGGCGAAGGGGACGCTAGCCGGCAAAGCGGCCAGGTGGTAGGGCGCGGTTCAGCCGACGGGGTTCCACTTCTGGCCATCGCCCACGGTCACGGACGGGGCGCCGCCCGCGCCCTCACGGGGCCGCGGGAGCAGCGCGAAGCACGCCGCGGCGAGCACGATCGTGGCGGCCCACCCCAGTCCGTTGCGCCCGATCCAACTCGCGGCGAGCGGCCCCGTGAACCAGTCCACCTCCGTGAAGCACAGGCCCGCCGTCAGGGCCAGCCCCCAGGCCGTCAGGGCCTGCCAGCAGAAGCCGCCCGCGTACCAGTACCGGCTGCTGCGACCGGTGTCCAGCAGCCCCTGCGCGTCGTAGCGCACGGCCAGCGCGCGGCGCCGGAACATGTCCACCGCGTACACGCCGATCCAGGCCGAGAAGGAGACGGCGAGCAGGGTGAGGAAGGTCAGGAAGGAACCGTAGAAGCTCTTGGCCACCAGCATCAGCAGCAGACCGCCGACCAGACTGATCACGGCGTTGACGGAGACCGCCAGGGCGCGGGGCAGCTTGACGCCCATGGTCTGCGCGGTGAAGCCGGCCGAGTACATCGACAGGCTGTTGATCAGCAGCATCCCGATCAGGGCGGTGATCAGGTACGGCACCGCGAGCCAGGTGGGCAGCACGTCACCGAGGAAGGAGACCGGGTCCGCCGCGGACGCCAGGTCCGGCGTGCCGACCGCCATCACGGCGCCCATCAGCACCATCGGCACGACGACCAGCGCGGCGCCGGAGACGGTGACGCCGACGATCCTGCGGCCGGACGCGGCGTGCGGCAGGTACCGCGCGAAGTCGGGCCCCGTGGGCACCCAACTGATGCCACCCGCCGCGATGGTGCCGATCCCCGCGACGACCAGGGCGGTGCTGCCGGCCGGCCGGTCGAAGACGGCGCCCCAGTCGGTGTCGACGACCAGGTAGCCGAGGACGAGCACGCTGAAGGCGCCGAAGACGTAGGTCGACCAGGTGTTGCACCGGTGCAACACGGCCCGCCCCATGCCGCTCACCAGAAAGGTGGCCGCCACGAAGCCGACCAGTGTGATGACGATCAGTACGTTGTTCTGCCGCACGTCAAACATCAGGTCGAGAACGGTCAGCACGGCGTACGCACCGGTGACCGCGTTGATCGTCTCCCAGCCGAAGCGGGCCACCCACAACACGGAGCCGGGAAAGTAGTTGCCCCGCACCCCGAACGTGGCCCGCGAAAGCATCGCCCCCGGCGCGCCACCCCACTTCCCCGACACCGACAGCACGCCCACCATCCCGAACGAGACGGTGGCGGCGCACCCGGCGACCAGCAGCACCTGCCACAGGCTCAGCCGGTTGAAGACCACCAGGCCGGCACCCATGGTGAGCAACAGCACGCTGATGTTGGCCGCCACCCAGGTGGGGAAGAGCTCGCGGACCCGGCCGTGGCGCTCGTGCGCCGGCACCGGCTCGATGCCACGCGTCTCGACGGCGTGCGCGGCAGCAGCCAGGGCGCTGTCGGCCGGCGTGGGACGGGGGGTGGCGGACGCGGCGGACGTCTGGTGGTCCATGGGGGGCTCCGTGCGTTCGAGCGGGGCGGTGGCGGCTGCCTGGGCAAGGAGGCGCAAGGAAGAGGCTCTACGCGCGTTGCATCGTCCCATGCCGTGGAGCTTTGCTCCAAGTTCGAGCCGTAAAGCGGCTTTGGCTCTCGCTGCGCGTGCATGGCCTCGCTAATCCGGACGCGTGGCCGATACTGGGTGCGTTATGGAAATCGTCATCCTTGCCGTAGTCATCGCTGTGGTCGCGCTCGGCGCGATCAGCGGGCTCGTCGTCAGCAGCCGCAAGAAGAAGCCGCTGCCCCCGGCCCCGCCGAGCAGCCCCTCCGTCACCGCGCCGCCCGCCGAGCCACACGTCGGCGAGGAAGCCGAGACCCCGCGCGACGAACCCCGCCGCACCATCGAAGAGGTGGACCTGCCGGCGGCCACCGCGACGGAGCCCGAGGCGCCAGCCGCGCCACCCGCACCCGAACTCGACGTACCGGAGCCCAGCGCAGGCCGCCTGGTGCGGCTGCGCGCCCGGCTCTCGCGCTCGCAGAACAGCCTCGGTAAGGGGCTGCTGACCCTGCTCTCCCGGGAGCACCTCGACGAGGACACCTGGGAAGAGATCGAGGACACCCTGCTGACCGCCGACGTCGGCGTCGCCCCCACCCAGGAACTGGTGGAGCGGCTGCGCGAGCGCGTCAAGGTGCTCGGCACCCGCACCCCCGAGGAACTGCGCGCCCTGCTCCGTACCGAGCTGCTCCAGCTCATCGGCCCCGACAGCGACCGCACCGTGCACACCGAGAGCGGTGTGACCGCTGACGGTCAGGAGAAGCCCGGCGTGGTGCTGGTCGTCGGCGTCAACGGCACCGGCAAGACCACCACCACCGGCAAGCTCGCCCGCGTACTGGTCGCCGACGGCAAGTCCGTCGTGCTGGGCGCGGCCGACACCTTCCGCGCCGCGGCAGCCGACCAGCTCCAGACCTGGGGCGAGCGCGTGGGCGCCCGTACGGTACGGGGCCCGGAGGGCGGCGACCCGGCGTCCATCGCCTTCGACGCGGTGAAGGAGGGCGTCGAGGAGGGCGCCGACGTCGTCCTGATCGACACCGCCGGACGACTGCACACCAAGACCGGCCTCATGGACGAGCTGGGCAAGGTCAAGCGGGTCGTGGAGAAGCACGGCACGGTCGACGAGGTGCTGCTCGTCCTCGACGCCACCACCGGCCAGAACGGCCTCATCCAGGCGCGGGTGTTCGCGGAGGTCGTGGACATCACCGGCATCGTGCTGACCAAGCTCGACGGCACTGCCAAGGGCGGCATCGTGGTCGCCGTGCAGCGCGAGCTCGGGGTGCCGGTCAAGCTCGTGGGCCTCGGCGAGGGCGCGGACGACCTGGCCCCGTTCGAGCCGGAAGCGTTCGTGGACGCACTGATCGGCGACTGACACCGAGACAACGCCTGACGGGGGCCGAACCAGGACCCAGCCAGGTCCGGCCAGGCCCCGTCAGGCGCCAGCCGGGAACCAGGGCCGCCCCGCCCACCGCGGGGCGGCCCTCGTGCTGCCTGGACGGGGCCACGGGGCGGAGCCGGGCGTACGGGGCAACGGGGGAGCGGGAGCCGGCGCGGGGGACGGGGCGAGGGGGCGAGTAGGACGGGGTGGGAACGGTGCGGGCGGTGGGGCCCGCCGGGGCTGGGCTGGGCCTGTGGTGCCGGGGGCGCCGGCTGTGCGCTACGGAGCGCATGTGGGGGGGCGTGCGCGGCTGGTGCGCGATGAGCGGTGCGCTCCGACGCGCGCGGCGAGGTGCACCGGCTTCCCGCGCAGCGCGGGGCGGCACTACGCACAGCAGCGGGCCGGTCGTTTCCGGCCCGCTGCTGTGTACCGGCGAAGGCGTGCGGGTCAGGCGCCCGCGCGGTGGCAGACGTACGCCAGGGTGCCGAGCAGCAGTCGGGCGTGGGGCGGGTGGTCGGCCGTGTCCAACTCCGGCGGACGAAGCCACCGGACGGGGCCGAGCCCCCCGTGGTCCGAGGGCGGGGCGGTGATGTACGCACCGCTGCCGAGGCCGCGCAGGTCGAGGTCGGCGTCGTCCCACCCCATGCGGTAGAGCAGGTGGGGGAGCTCGGCTGCGGCTCCCGGCGCGACGAAGAACTGGGCGCGCCCGTCGGGCGTGACGGCCACCGGGCCCAGCGGCAGCCCCATCCGCTCCAGCCGCACCAGCGCGTGGCGCCCCGCTGCGGCCCCGACCTCCAGGACGTCGAAGGTGCGCCCGACGGGCAGCAACAGGGCGGCGCCCGGCGTACGGGACCAGATCACCGCGGCGTCATCGAGCGTGGCGCCCGCCGGAACGGTGCACGTACGGGGCAGCGGGTGGGCCCCGGGAGCGGGGCAGTCGAGGGCGCCGCACGAGCACTCGCGGTTGCCGCCGGCGCCCCGTACGGCACGGGCGCCCGGGGTCACGTCCCACCCCCACAGCCCGGTGTACTCCGCCACCGTCGTGCTCTCGCTCGCACGGCTGCGGCGCCGTGAGGCGGACCGCAGGTCCCGGATGCCGCCGATCGTGAAGCCCATGCCCCCTCCAACGGGAAGTGCTCTTGATGGTTACGAGTCGGAGCCCCGTCATAACCGTCGATGGCCGCTCATCGTCAGGTGACGAGCTGGCGCGCATATGGTGGTGCGCGTCAAACGCGCGCCCTTCGGTGCATCACTGCGCCCTGTCGCATCGACCTGCGACAAGTGAAGCGTGGTGCAGGGCAGGGGAGTTCATTCGAAGGGGTGGCGAATGGTGGCGTTTCCCAGAAGCGCCTCGCTAGAGCCGTGATCGTAGGATTACCGTCGGTACATGCGGGTCGAATCTGTGCTGCCCCGTGCGCGGGCCCGGGGCACTTCGCCCCGTGTCACGTCGAACCACTGCGCGGCCCCGCCGGTACCGGACGGTGCGCACACGACAGCCGGCGCCGAGGGCGACGGATGGCCGAGTCCCCGTTCTCCGCTTCGATTTCGGCGGGCGGAGTGTGATACGGAGAGCGCTGGTGACGGCGGGCGCCAGGGGCTGGCGCGGACGGCAACGGCCCGGCGACGATGGGGTTGTCGCGGCTGAGTGGACGGTGAAGTGACTCTCGAAGTGGGGGCGTTCCAGTGGACGGCAACCGCGGAAGCGCTGAGAAGCGGCCCAACGATCACTTGGGTTCGTGGTTTCTCCGCAGCGGTTGGTCCAAGGGGGAGCTCGCCCGACAAGTGAACCGCAGGGCGCGCCAGTTGGGCGCGCACCACATCAGTACCGATACCTCGCGGGTGCGCCGCTGGCTCGACGGCGAGCAGCCGCGCGAACCCATTCCCCGCATCCTCTCTGAGCTCCTTTCCGAGCGGTTCGGATGCGTGGTCAGTGTCGAGGACCTGGGGCTGCGCATGCACCACCAGGCGCCGTCCGTTTCCGGCGTCGACCTGCCCTGGACCGGGCCCCAAACGGTGTCGCTGATCAATGAGTTCTCCCGCAGCGACTTAATGTTGGCCCGGCGGGGATTCCTCGGCACGTCACTCACCCTCGCCGCCGGGCCCGCCCTCGTCGAACCCATGCAGCGCTGGCTGGTGCCGAATCCCGGCGGCGCGACCGGCCCTGGCCAGGCGGAGGTCATCCGCGTCGATCGGGCGCGGGGCGTGCGGCTGTCCGGGCCGGAGCTGGACATGCTGGAGTCCACCACCCGGATGTTCCGGATGTGGGACGCCCAGTGCGGCGGCGGACTGCGCCGCAAGGCGGTCGTGGGGCAACTCCACGAGGTCACCGACCTGTTGCAGGAAGCCCAGCCGGCCCGCATCTCCCGACGGCTTTTCCGCGCGGCGGCCGAACTCGCGGAACTCGCCGGCTGGATGAGTTACGACATCGGCCTCCAGCCCACCGCGCAAAAATACTTCGTGCTGGCGCTGCACGCCGCGCGGGAAGCCGGTGACCGTCCCCTCGGTGCGTACGTGCTCTCCAGCATGAGCCGGCAAATGATCCACCTGGGACGTCCCGAGGACGCGCTGGAGTTAATCCACCTCGCGCAGTACGGCGGTCGAGAGTCCGCCACCGCGCGTACCCAGGCGATGCTCTATTCCCTGGAGGCGCGTGCCTACGCCAACATGGGGCAGCCCAACAAATGCCATCGGGCCGTACGGACGGCGGAAGAAACCTTCGCCGACTGCACCCCGGGAGACGGGGACCCGGATTGGATTCGCTTCTTCTCCGAAGCCGAACTCCACGCGGAGAACGCACACTCCTATCGCGACCTTGCCTACGTCGCGGGTCGTAGCCCGACGTACGCGCATTTGGCCCAGCCCCACATGCTCAAGGCCGTCGAGCTCTTTGGTAGGGAAGTCAGCCAGAATCCGACGAGCCACCAGCGGTCCTACGCACTCAATCTGATCGGGATGGCCACGGTCCACCTTCTCCAGCGCGATCCCGAGCAATGCACCGTCCTCGCCGCCCGCGCTTTGGACGTGGCGCAGAAGGTGCGGTCCGAGCGGGTGAACAATCGGCTGCGCAAAACCGTCGACAGGGCCGTACGCCAATACGGGCACCTGACCGAGGTCGTTTCCCTCGCGGAGGACCTCCACCGGCTGCTGCCGGACTCGTCGGACATCACGCCTGCCGCGGTCTGACGCGCGCGCCGCCCCAAGCCGGCCGCGGCGGCCACCCCGCACGCCCGACTCGGCCCTCCCGAAGCCCAGTCAGCACGGGCTGGCCCCGCGGCCATCTCTTTGTGTCCTTGTGTCTTCGTGCACCGTCGTGGGGCAGGGCAGGGCAGGGGCAGGAAGTGGGTGCGCGGCGGTGCACCGTAGGTGGCACGTGGCACGTGGCACGTGGCACGTGGCACGGGGCGGGCGGGGCCGCCTCGCGCGCGGGGCTGGGTGCGTGCGTGCCGCTGGGTACGGGGCCGCGGGGCAACCGGAGCGAGACGCGTGGGGCACAGGGTCTGGTGGCAGGGGCCGGCCGGGGAAGTGGCTGGGCGGAGCGGGAGCTGCGGGGCGGATGCCTTCACGGTCCGTTCAGGTGCCCCGGGACAGGGCCCGGCTCATGCGGTCCGGGCGGGGCGGTAACGCATGCGCGGCGCGCGGAGTTCATGTCCACGTAACATCGCAGACCACCTCGTCATCGTGACGAAACACCGAATGGCGTCCACCGAAACGGTGCCGGGGCAATCTCCTCGGAAGACCGGTTCCTGCAAATCCCGCCCGCACCCGCCTGCCTCCCCTCGCCGAGGCAGCCGCGACGAGGAGACGTCGATAATGAACGGTGCAGATACCGCATTCGTCCTGATCAGCGCCGCACTGGTTATGGTGATGACGCCCGGCCTGGCCTTTTTCTACGGTGGCATGGTGCGGGTGAAAAGTGCCCTCAACATGCTCATGATGTCCTTCATCTCGTTGGGAATCGTGAGCGTGTTGTGGGTGCTTTACGGATATTCGCTGACCTTCGGTGATGACGTGGGTGGCGGGCTCATCGGGAACCTGGACTACGTCGGCCTCAAGGGCATCGGCCCGGACACGTTGACGGGTGGTGAACAGGGAATCCCGGTTCTTGCCTTTGCCGTATTCCAGCTCATGTTCGCCGCGCTCACGCCCGCGCTGATGAGCGGAGCGCTGGCTGATCGAGTGAAGTTCAGCGCATGGGCACTCTTCATCACGCTATGGGTCAGTCTCGTCTACTTTCCGGTTGCGCACTGGGTGTGGCAGTCGGACGGTTGGCTCTTCCGGATGCAGGTCATCGATTTCGCCGGCGGCACGGCCGTACACATCAATGCCGGCATCGGGGCGTTGGCCGCGGTTCTCGTCGTCGGAAAGCGCATCGGATTCAAGCGCGAGCCGATGCGCCCGCACAGCCTGCCGTTGGTGATGCTGGGCACGGCGCTGTTGTGGTTCGGCTGGTTCGGCTTCAACGCGGGTTCGGCGCTCGCTGCCAACGGCACCGCCGCCGCCATGGCGCTGCACACACAGGTCGCGACTGGAGCGGCCATGCTGGGATGGTTGGCGTACGAACGGATTCGGCACGGCGCGTTCACCACTGTGGGCGCCGCTTCCGGCGCCGTGGCCGGGCTGGTGGCGATTACCCCGGCGGGCGCGCACGTCAACGCGCTGGGTGCGCTCCTGATCGGCGCAGTGGCGGGCGCCGTCTGCTCCTGGGCGGTCGGTCTCAAGGACAGACTGGGCCTCGACGACTCGCTCGACGTGGTGGGCGTGCACCTGGCGGGTGGCTTGGTCGGCACGCTCCTCGTCGGCCTCCTGGCCAAGGACGGCGTAGGCGGACTCCAGCAGTTGGGCAAGCAGGCCACCGGCGCGTTCTCCGTACTCGGGTTCTCCTTCGCCGCCTCCTGGCTGCTGGCCAAACTCGTCGACGTCACCATCGGCTTCCGAGCAGCCGAGGAGCACGAAGTCGGCGGGGTCGACCAGGCGTTCCACGCGGAGACGGCCTACGACCTCGGCCCCATCAGCGCCCTCCCCAACCACGAAGCGACGCCCCTGCCCACTCGCCCCATCCCGGCCGAGGAGGCCGGCGCCCCCCGAACCCTCGAAGCTGTGAACGCGGATGCGTGAGGACTGGCTCCGTCGCCGCGTGCCCCGTTCGGCTCGGTGGTTCGGTGCTCCACGGGAGCGTTCGGGTTGGCGGAGTGTGCGGGCTGGGGGTGGGGCTGCGGCTGTTGCTACGTACGGGGGACAGTGTTAGGGCGGGGCTGGGCGGCACCGGAGCGCCAGGCGTGGCGAGCGGGCCGCTGCCGACGGACGGCGCCCGTACTGCTTGAGTCCACGGATGGCGGCGCAGTCCCCGCATCCTCGTCGGAGCACGGAGCACGGAGCACGGAGCACGGAGCACGGAGCA
>NZ_JBLIWA010000039.1:177518-210957 GCF_047525675.1 Streptomyces sp. 796.1
CGGAGCACGGAGCACGGAGCACGGAGCACGGAGCACGGAGCACGGAGCAGCCTCGCGCGCGAGGCCGCGGAATCAGGGCTCGTCCTTGTTGGCTCGGGGCGCCGATCCTCGCTGGGGGCACGGGGCACGGGGCACGGGGCACGGGGATTGAGGTGGCCCCGTAGTCCGTTCCGGCAAGTCTGAGTGGTGGCGCGGAGCCGTCGGTCTGCGCCCCGTACGGGTCCCGTGAGCGCGCCGTAACCGCCGGTGTCGGACAGTCGGCCGCGGGCCGCGGGGCAGACCACGTCGGACCGGGCGGATACCCTTGGGGGTCAACCGCCGAATCGACTTCGACAAGAAGGACTCGCGACCGCCGTGTTCGATACCCTCTCCGACCGCCTCGCAGCGACGTTCAAGAACCTCCGGGGCAAGGGGCGCCTGTCCGAGGCGGACATCGACGCCACGGCGCGCGAGATCCGTATCGCGCTCCTTGAGGCGGATGTCGCGCTCCCCGTCGTCCGGGCGTTCATCAAGCAGGTCAAGGAACGGGCGCTCGGCGCCGAGGTCTCGCAGGCGCTGAACCCCGCCCAGCAGGTCATCAAGATCGTCAATGAGGAGCTCGTCGGCATCCTCGGCGGCGAGACGCGGCGGCTGCGGTTCTCCAAGACGCCGCCGACCGTGATCATGCTGGCCGGTCTCCAGGGTGCCGGTAAGACCACCCTGGCCGGAAAGCTCGGCCGTTGGCTGAAGACGCAGGGGCACACGCCCCTGCTGGTCGCCTGTGACCTCCAGCGCCCCAACGCGGTCAACCAGCTCTCGGTCGTCGCCGAACGCGCCGGCGTGGCCGTTTACGCCCCCGAGCCGGGCAACGGAGTGGGCGACCCGGTGAAGGTCGCCGAAGACTCCGTCGCGTTCGCCAGGTCGAAGCAGTACGACGTGGTGATCGTCGACACCGCCGGCCGCCTCGGTATCGACCAGGAACTGATGCAGCAGGCAGCCGACATCCGTGACGCGGTGCGTCCGGACGAGGTCCTGTTCGTCGTCGACGCGATGATCGGCCAGGACGCGGTGAACACCGCGGAGGCGTTCCGCGACGGCGTCGGGTTCGACGGCGTCGTGCTCTCCAAGCTCGACGGTGACGCCCGCGGTGGTGCGGCGCTCTCCATCGCGCACGTCACCGGCCGCCAGGTCATGTTCGCCTCCAACGGCGAGAAGCTCGACGACTTCGACGCGTTCCACCCGGACCGCATGGCCTCCCGCATCCTCGGCATGGGCGACATGCTGAGCCTGATCGAGAAGGCCGAGCAGACCTTCAGCCAGGCCGAGGCCGAGAAGATGGCGGCCAAGCTGGCGAAGGGCCCCAAGGAGTTCACGCTCGACGACTTCCTGGCGCAGATGGAGCAGGTCCGCAAGATGGGCTCCATCTCCAAGCTGCTCGGCATGCTCCCCGGCATGGGGCAGATCAAGGACCAGATCAACAACCTGGACGAGAAGGACGTCGACCGTACGGCCGCGATCATCAAGTCGATGACCCCGGCCGAGCGGCAGGAGCCGACGATCATCAACGGCTCGCGCCGTGCCCGCATCGCGCGCGGCTCCGGTGTGGACGTCAGCGCCGTCAAGAACCTGGTCGAGCGCTTCTTCGAGGCGCGCAAGATGATGTCCAAGATGGCTCAGGGCGGCGGCATGCCGGGGATGCCAGGGATGCCGGGCATGGGCGGCGGCTCGCGGAAGAAGGGCAAGCCGCAGAAGAAGGCCAAGGGCAAGCAGCGCAGCGGTAACCCCATGAAGCGCAAGGCCGAGGAACAGGCCGCTGCGGAGCGCCGCGCGGCGGGAGCAGGTGCGGGCGCGCAGCCTGGAGAGGCGTTCGGTCTGCCGGGTGCAGGCAAGGACGCGAGTTCCTTCGAGCTCCCCAAGGAGTTCCGGGACATGCTCCCGCCCCAGCAGTAACCCCGATCACCACAACCGAGCGCCGTGGCCCCGCACACCGATCGGGGACCACGGCGCTCGTGCATGCCCTGCCACGGACACGCCCCGCCCACCGTCGCTCCACCGACCTACCGTGCATGACCCTCCTGCCGGAGCACGGAGCACGGAGCACGGAGCACGGAGCACGGAGCACGGAGCACGGAGCACGGAGCACGGAGCACGGAGCAGCCTCGCGCGCGAGGCCGCGGAATCAGGGCTCGTCCTTGTTGGCTCGGGGCGCCGATCCTCGCCGGGGGCACGGGGCACGGGGCACGGGGCACGGGGCACGGGGCACGGGGCACGGGGCGGGCGGCGCAGCCCCGTGCCTCGTGCCGGCAAGGGTGAGCCCGGCTCCGTCCCCCACCCCGTCCCCGGAGCCTCACCCCGTCCCCGGAGTCCCGGTGCGATTCACGCTCTGTGCCGGTCGCCCCGTACGATCTGCGCCATGGCAAAAGCTCCCGTTCTCACGCCCCAGGCGGACGACTTCCCGCGCTGGTACCAGGATCTGATCAACAAGGCCGAACTGGCCGACAACGGCCCCGTGCGCGGCACCATGGTCATCCGACCGTATGGGTACGGGCTCTGGGAGCGGATGCAGCGGGAGCTCGACGACCGGATCAAGGCGGCGGGCGCGGCCAACGCGTACTTCCCGCTCTTCATCCCGCAGTCGTACCTGACGCGTGAGGCCGAGCACGTCGAGGGGTTCGCGCCGGAGCTCGCCGTCGTCACGCACGGGGGCGGCAAGGAGCTCGAAGAACCGGTCGTGGTGCGACCCACCTCCGAGACGATCATCAACGAGTACTTCTCGAAGTGGGTGCAGAGCTACCGCGACCTGCCCCTGCTGATCAACCAGTGGGCCAACGTGGTGCGCTGGGAGATGCGTCCGCGGGTGTTCCTGCGCACCTCAGAGTTCCTCTGGCAAGAGGGCCACACGGCGCACGCCACGTACGAGGACGCGCGGGAGTACGCCGCACGCATCCACCGCGACGTCTACGCCGACTTCATGGTGAACGTGCTGGGCATCGACGTGGTGCTCGGCCGCAAGACCGCCAAGGAACGGTTCGCCGGGGCGATCAACACGCTCACCCTCGAAGGCATGATGGGGGACGGCAAGGCCCTCCAGCTCGGCACGAGCCACGAGCTCGGGCAGAACTTCGCCAAGGCGTTCAACACCCAGTACCTGTCGGCCGACGGAGGCCGCGAGCTCGTCTGGCAGACCTCGTGGGGCGTCTCCACGCGCATGGTCGGTGGGCTGATCATGTCGCACGGTGACGACAGCGGCCTGCGCGTCCCGCCCCGTCTCGCCCCCGTCCAGGCCGTCGTCCTGGCGATCAAGGGTGAGGAGTCCGTCGCCGCGGTGCGCGCACTCGGCGACAAGCTGGCCGCCGCCGGCATCCGCGTGCAGGTCGACGACCGGGTCGACATTCCGTTCGGGCGCCGCGCCGTGGACTGGGAGCTCAAGGGCGTACCGGTGCGGATCGAGATCGGCCCCCGCGACCTGGAGAACGGCACCGCCATGCTGGCCCGGCGCATCCCCGGCGGCAAGGAGCCGGTGCGCGCCGACACCCTGCCCCAGACGCTGCCCGGCATCCTCGAAGAGGACCAGGCGCTGCTGCTCCAGCAGTCCCGCACCCGTCGGGAGGAGCGCACTGCTGACGTGTCGACCCTCGACGAGGCCGCGCAGGCCGCCACCGCGGGTGGCTGGGCGCGCATTCCGTGGGCGAAGCTCGGCCCCGAAGGCGAAGCCAAACTGGCTGAACAGGCTGTATCCGTACGGTGTTTGATCGCCGAGGATGGTTCGGTGCCGGACGCGGACGATGCTCCCGGTACGGTCGCCATCGTCGCCCGCTCTTACTGACGCGGGCTCCCTCGGCGGGAAGCGACCGATCGGCGCACGAGTCGACGTCCGGGCTCCAGCCGTGCTGCAACGGAGCACGGCTGGACGGCGTCATGGCCCAGCGCGACGGGGCACCGTTCGAGGCGCGCGGGCCGTGGCTGAAGGCGCGCGGAGCCGGCGCAGCGACTGACAGTGCCGCGGGCGCGTGGTGAGAGCGTGCGGCGCTCGTCTGAGGTGCGGACGGTGCCTGGACGCCGGGGCGTACGCACCGGTACGTACCGGCTTGACGCGCACCGTGCCGCTCCTCCGCAGATCTGCGCACCCGCCCTCGTCAGGAGGCATCAGCGTGAACCGACTGGTACGTGCAAATTATTTGGGATGCCCGGAATCGGAACACCCAGCCGCCACCGCTCGTTGTCACGACGTGAGCACGACACCACCTGTTCTCGCCGCGGAACTGGCGCTGGCGTGGGCCGACATTCAACGGCACCACCCCGAGCTGCCGGATCTCGCCGCGCCCGAATCCTTGATCGGAGAGTCGTCGTCCGCCTGTGGCCACGAGCTCTCATTCGAACGGCTGCTGCACGAGGCCGTGCACGGGATCGCCGCAGCCCGCGGCATTCGTGACACCTCGCGTGCCGGCCGCTACCACAACCGCCGATTCCTGGCGATCGCCGAGGAGTTGGGCCTCGATCACGCCGAGGAGCCGCACCCGAGCAGTGGCTTCTCGCTGGTCACCCTGAACCCAGAAGCGAGAAAGCGTTACCGCCCGACTACCGAGCGGCTCCAGCGCGCACTGAAGGCACACACCGTGGCGACCGCCTCCGACACCGCCCGTAGCTTCCGCGGCCCCGCCGCGCGGCACGGGTCGTCCGGTGGCGGGGTGCGTGTCAAGGCGGTGTGCGACTGCGGACGCAATGTGAGAGTCGTCCCATCGGTCCTGGCCCAGGCCCCGATCATGTGCGGTGGCTGCGGTAAGCCCTTCCGCATCCCCGAGGTGGTCGCGGTCGGCTGACCGGCAGCGGTGTGGCACAATAGCGAGCTGTACTCGACAGTCGAACAGGACCCCTCTCTCCTCCGGCTGACGCGTCCATCGGGCGCTCAAGTACCGCAACCCCACGCGGCACGCGAAGTGCTCAACCACGTCAAGACCAGGAGACACCACTCCCGTGGCAGTCAAGATCAAGCTGAAGCGCCTGGGCAAGATCCGCGCGCCTCACTACCGCATCATCGTCGCCGACTCCCGCACCCGCCGTGACGGCCGGGCCATCGAGGAGATCGGCCTGTACCACCCGGTGCAGAACCCCTCGCGCATCGAGGTCGACTCGGAGCGCGTGCAGTACTGGCTCAGCGTTGGCGCGCAGCCGACCGAGCCGGTCGCGGCCATCCTCAAGGTCACGGGTGACTGGCAGAAGTTCAAGGGCCTGCCGGCTCCGGAGCCGATGAAGGTCGCTGAGCCCAAGGCTGACAAGAGCGCGCTGTTCGAGGCTGCGGCGAAGGACGCCGGTGACGAGCCCAAGGGTGAGGCGATCACCCCGAAGGCGAAGAAGGCTGACAAGAAGTCGGACGAGGCGGCCCCGGCTGCTGAGTCCACCGAGTCCACCGAGGCCTGAGGATGCTCGAGGAAGCCCTCGAGCACCTGGTCAAGGGCATCGTCGACAACCCCGACGACGTGCAGGTCGAGTCGCGCAACCTGCGACGCGGGCGCGTCCTTGAGGTTCGGGTGCACCCCGACGACCTCGGTAAGGTGATCGGCCGCAACGGCCGTACCGCGCGCGCCCTGCGCACCGTCGTGGGCGCCATCGGCGGCCGAGGCATCCGGGTCGACCTCGTCGACGTGGACCAGGTCCGCTGAAAAGCGAGTGAGCACCGGCACGGGCCGGGGACGGCTGACTGTCGTCCCCGGCCCGTGCCGCGTTCGCGGGCTACGGTGAGGTGGTGGCCCGTACGACCCGACTCCCGCCCCGTACGCTCCGTAGCGCGTGCAGCGGCGCAAGGCGTGCAGGGGCGCACGGTGCCCTCGGGCGCACGCTCCGCGGAGCGGTGCTCGGAGCCCGTACCGCCCGCACCACGCCGCCCCGCGCTCCGTGGCGTAGGGCCCGGGCGTCGGTCGGCCTCGCGCCCCCTCCCGTCTGATCCACCACCCCCGCGTAGCCCGCGCGGCGGCAGAGAAGGAAACGCACAGTGCAGTTGGTAGTCGCACGCGTCGGTCGCGCCCACGGCATCAAGGGCGAGGTCACGGTCGAGGTACGGACCGACGAGCCGGAACTGAGGCTCGCGCCCGGCGCCGTACTCGCGACGGAGCCCGCATCGGCGGGGCCGCTGACGATCGAAACCGGCCGCGTCCACAGTGGCCGACTCCTGCTGCGCTTCGTGGGCGTCAGCGACCGTACGGGCGCCGAGGCGCTCCGCAACGTCCTGCTGATCGCGGAGGTCGACCCCGAGGAGGTCCCCGATGACCCCGAGGAGTTCTACGACCACCAACTGATCGACCTGGACGTGGTCACCGTCGACGGCACACCCGTCGGCCGCATCGCTGAGATCTCCCACCTGCCGTACCAGGATCTCTTCATCGTCAGGCGCCCCGACGGCAGCGAGGTGATGGTGCCGTTCGTCTCGGAGATCGTCCCCGAGATCGACCTCACGGAGCAGCGGGCGGTCATCGATCCGCCCCCCGGCCTGCTGGACGAGGGGCAGGCCGAGACCGCGCGCGGTGGGGACGGCGCCTGATGCGGCTGGACGTCGTCACGATCTTCCCCGAATACCTGGAGCCGCTGAACGTCTCGCTGGTCGGCAAGGCGCGCGCCCGCGGGCAACTGGACGTACGCGTCCACGACCTGCGCACCTGGACCCACGACCGGCACAACACGGTGGACGACACCCCGTACGGCGGCGGCCCCGGCATGGTCATGAAGCCCGAGCCGTGGGGCGAGGCGCTGGACGAGGTGCTCGGCTCCGGTACGGAGCAGGACGGGGCCGCCCCCGTCCTGGTGGTGCCGACCCCCAGCGGGCGCCCCTTCACCCAGACCATCGCGGTGGAACTCTCCCAGCGCCCATGGCTGATTTTCACCCCTGCGCGGTACGAGGGGATCGACCGCCGCGTCATCGACGAGTACGGCGACCGGCTCGACGTGTACGAGGTCTCCATCGGCGACTACGTGCTCGCTGGCGGCGAGGCGGCGGTGTTGGTGATGACGGAGGCGATCGCCCGCCTGCTGCCCGGCGTACTGGGCAACGCCGACTCGCACCGCGACGACTCCTTCGCCCCCGGTGCCATGGCTGACCTGCTGGAAGGTCCGATCTATACCAAGCCGCCCGAGTGGCGCGGCCGGACCATCCCGGACGTGCTGGTCAGCGGGCACCACGGGAAGATCGCCCGCTGGCGCCGCGACGAGGCGTTCCGGCGCACGGCCTGCAACCGGCCCGACCTGATCGAGCGGTGCGACCCCGCCACACTGGACAAGGGCGACCGTGCGATCCTCGCCGCCCTGGGCTGGCAGCAGGGTCCCGACGGCCGATTTGGGCCACCGGCGACGGTCGTGGAAGAATAGGCCGCTGTTGTCCGCCCAGCGCGCGCCCCTGCCACAGGGGGAACGACGCTCGTCCGGCGGAGCGGCACCCCCATCAACATTTCGAATCCCGTCCATGACCTGTGGCATGGGCGAAGAAAGCAGACGGTCATGCACCTTCTCGACAACGTCGACGCCGCGTCGCTGCGCAGCGACATCCCGGCCTTCCGCCCGGGCGACACCGTCAACGTCCACGTCCGCGTCATCGAGGGCAACCGCTCCCGTGTGCAGCAGTTCAAGGGCGTCGTCATCCGCCGCCAGGGCTCCGGCGTGCGTGAGACCTTCACCGTCCGCAAGGTCAGCTTCAGCGTCGGCGTCGAGCGCACCTTCCCGGTGCACACCCCGATCGTCGAGAAGATCGAGCTCGTGACCCGCGGTGACGTCCGCCGTGCGAAGCTGTACTACCTCCGTGACCTGCGCGGCAAGGCCGCGAAGATCAAGGAGAAGCGCGACAACTGAGTCGAGCGTGTGCCGGGCGGTCACAGACTGGCCAGATAGGCTCTGGGCCCGATGGACACCGACGCAGAGATTTCGGAGCGCGATCGCTCTCCCGACCCCGTAGCGGGTCCGGAGCAGCGGTCGCGCTTCGCGCTTTTCTCGTGGCTGAGCGGCGGTGGCCCGTGGCGCCGGGTGGGGCTGCTCGCCGCCGTCTGCGTGACCTGTGTCGCCCTGCTCAGCGCCTTCGTGGTGCAGCCGTTCCTCATCCCCAGCACGTCGATGGAGAACACCTTCAAGGTCGGAGACCGGGTGCTGGTCAACAAGCTGGCGTACCGTTTCGGTGATGCGCCGCAGCGCGGCGACGTCGTGGTCTTCGACGGCACCGGCTCCTTCGTCGAAGAGGAACCGTCGAGCAACCCCGTCACATCACTGCTGCGCTCGGCCTTCGCGGCGGTCGGCCTGGCCGAACCGGCCGAGACCGACTACGTCAAGCGGGTGGTGGGCGTCGGCGGTGACCGCGTCACCTGCTGCGACAAGCGGGGGAGGATCAAGGTGAACGGCCAGCCGGTGGACGAGGACTACCTGTACCCCGGGGACGCCCCCTCCCAGGTGCCCTTCGACATCGTGGTGCCGGAGGGGAAGCTGTGGGTGATGGGCGACCACCGCAGCGCCTCACGGGACTCCCGCGACCGCCTCGGCGCGCCGGGCGGCGGCTACGTGCCCGAGGACAAGGTGATAGGGCGGGCCGACTGGATCGGTTGGCCGCTGAACCGGCTGCGTTCGCTGCACCGACCCGACGTCTTCGCGCGCGTACCGGAGCCCGGCGCCGCGCACGGATCGGCCCGTGGCGATGGGTGACCGCGGGCGCCCGGGCCCCGGCCACCGTCCCCCGGAGCCGCCGGAGGAGCCTGCGCCCCCGTGGGCCGGGCCGGTGCCCCGTACGGGGCACGGAGCGGCGCAGCACGGAGCGACGGGGCGGGGGGCACCGGGGCACGGAGCGCGGGGCCTGGGGACGGAGCACGGCGCGGGGCCGTTCGCGGCAGACGGCGGGGCGCACCGTACGACGCCCGGCCGCCACGGTGGAACCGATCCCTGGTACGGCGCCGCCGGCGTCGGGCAGAGTCCGGCGGAGGCCGCCCCGAGCGGATCCGCAGGGAACGCCGCGGCCGGCGGCGCCGCGCCCGGGGTAGGCCGGCGTAGCCCCACCCCGAGTGGGGCTGCGCCGGCCCACCCCGCAGCCGCCGTCCACCAGCCCCAGGTCCCGCCGGTGGGACCCCGCCCGACCTGGCCCCCGCCCGCGTCCCACGCGGAGCGCCCCGGCGTACCGTACGGCGCTCCGTACGAGCCCCGGCACGGCGCCCCGGAGCGGGGCGGTCAGCAGCCGCCCCCTGCGCCTCCGCGCCCTCCGGTGGCGACGGGCCCGGTGCCGCCGGAGGGCGCTGCTACGCGCGCGCGGGTGGGCGTGGCTGCTGAGGAGCCCGCGGGACCGGAAGACCTGACCGCATCGGACGGGGCCGCGGCAGACGACGACGCGGCGGTGGACGGGGCCGATGGCGGGCCGCTGCCGCCCCGTGCCACGGGGGGCCGGGCGGAGCGCCGCAGGGCGGCCCAGCGGATCAAGCGCAGACGCCGGCGTTCGGCCATCCGGGAGATTCCGGTGCTCGTCGCAGTGGCGCTGTTGATCGCGCTGGTGCTGAAGACCTTCCTGGTGCAGGCGTTCGTGATCCCGTCCGGCTCGATGGAGCAGACGATCAAGATCGGCGACCGGGTGCTGGTGGACAAGCTCACCCCCTGGTTCGGTGCCAAGCCCGAACGCGGTGACGTCGTGGTCTTCAAGGACCCCGGCGGCTGGCTGGAGAACGAGCACAAGCCCAGCGGGGACGATCCGGTGGGCATCAAACAGGCGAAGCAGTTCCTGACCTTCATCGGCCTGCTGCCGTCTGCGGACGAGCAGGACCTGATCAAGCGGGTGGTGGGCGTCGGCGGCGACACGGTGCGCTGCTGCGACGCGCAAGGGCGGATCACCGTCAACGGCATCCCGCTGAACGAGCCGTACGTCCACCCCGACAACCCACCGTCGAAGCTGAAGTTCGAGGTGCGGGTGCCGAAGGGACGTATCTTCGTCATGGGGGACCACCGCTCCAATTCGGCCGACTCGCGCTACCACCTCGACGACGAGGGGCGTGGCACGATCTCCGAGGACCTGGTGGTGGGCAAGGCCGTGGTGATCGCATGGCCGATCGGCCACTGGCGGCGGCTGGCGGAGCCGGAGCCCTTCGCCGCCGTACGCGATGCGGGTGACGCTCCGTCCCCGGCGGGCGGTGCTCCGCATAGTGTGTCCTCCGGCCCTGCGCTTTCTCCGGAAGCGCAAGGATTGACCCATCTCCCGACCCTTGCGGAACTCCCGCTCGTTATGGGGTTGGTGGGCCTGCGTCGGACCTGGGGCAGGCAGCAGCGCGGCAAGAGGAGTGGATGTGGGGGATTTGGCGGTCGGCGCACGATCCGGACACGAAGAGCCCGAAAGGCGACCCGAGCAGCCCGGTGAGTCACCCGTGAGCGGGGCGCCCGAGGCCGAGCCCCAGTACGCCGCGGGCCGGGCCGGTGGCCCCGAGGAGCCCGGCCAGGGGGGCCAGCAGGCGTCGCGCGGGGACGCGCGCGAGGGCGAGCACCTGCGCCCCGACGGCACCGAGCAGCAGGGCGCCCCGGATGCACCGGCTCCCTCCAGCGCGGACGCGGCACCGGTGGGCGCCTCTGCGACCAGCGAGGACGAGGAACAGAAGGCGCGCAAGCAACGTGCGAAGCACCGGTCCTTCTGGAAGGAACTGCCGCTCCTCATCGGCATCGCACTGCTGCTGGCCCTGTTGATCAAGACCTTCTTGGTGCAGGCGTTCTCGATCCCCTCGGATTCGATGCAGAACACCTTGCAGCGCGGCGACCGGGTGCTGGTGGACAAGCTGACGCCGTGGTTCGGTTCGGAGCCCGAGCGCGGTGAGGTCGTCGTCTTCCACGACCCGGGCGGCTGGCTGGACGAGGCGCCGCAGTCCGACTCCGGGCCGGTCGCCGAGGGCATCCAGAAGGTCCTCAGCTTCATCGGCCTGATGCCGTCGGCCGAGGAGAAGGACCTGATCAAGCGCGTGATCGCGGTCGGCGGCGACACGGTGGAGTGCAAGCAGGACGGCCCCGTCAAGGTCAACGGCAAGGCGCTGGACGAGCCGTACATCTTCCCCGGGGACACCCCGTGCGGTGACAAGGAGTTCGGGCCGATCCACGTCCCCGAGGGCCGGATCTGGGTGATGGGCGACCACCGCCAGGACTCCCTCGACTCCCGCTACCACCAGAACCTGGACAACGGCACCATCTCGACCGACGAGGTCGTGGGCCGGGCGATCGTCAAGGCGTGGCCGATCAACCGCTGGGGCACACTGCCGGTTCCGGACACGTTCAGCCAGTCCGGGCTGGGCGCCGCGTCGCTGACGCCGACGGTGGTCGGATTCGCCGGCGCCCTGCCGTTGGTGCTGCTGCGCCGCCGCCGACTGATCAAGAAGGCGGAACGGAAGAGCTGACGACTCCCATACCGCCGGGTAAGGTGCGGACCTGCGCGCGCGGCGCGGGCCGTGGCCCACGTCGCAGGGAGCGCCGTACGGGGATCGTACGGAGGACCGGCGCGGAGGGGGTACGGGGCCGTGGGGCCCGGGTACGGGCGGTGTCGGGCGAGGGGAGACGGCGATGGGCGGACCGCGACGGAGGAGCGACGGCCAGACCCGCCGTGGCAGCGTGGTGTCGGGTGTGGCCGTCGCCCTGGGCTGCGTGCTCTTCCTCGGTGGCTTCGGGTGGGGCGCGGTGCTCTACCGGCCCTACACCGTGCCGACCGACTCGATGGCACCGACCATCGCCAGGGACGACCGGGTGCTGGCTCAGCGCATCGACGGCAGCGAGGTGCACCGGGGCGACGTCGTGGTCTTCCGCGACTCGGTATGGGGTTCCTTGCCGATGGTCAAGCGGGTGGTCGGGGTCGGTGGCGACAAGGTCGCCTGTTGCGACCCGCAGGGTCGGCTGACGGTCAACGGCAAGGCCGTCGACGAGCCCTACCTGGCACACCAGAGGCCGGCCTCGCCGAGCACGTTCTCCGCGATAGTCCCAGCGGACCAGCTCTTCCTGCTCGGTGACAATCGCGACACCTCGGTGGACTCCCGACGCCATCTGACCGACGGGAGCCAGGGCACCGTGCCGCGCAAGGCGGTGGACGCGCGCGTGGAGGCGGCTGTGTGGCCGCTGAGCTCCCTCGGCATGTTGGAGCAGGCGACGGGCTTCAACACGCTGCCCGGCGGCGCCTCGGAGCAGGGACCGCTCCAGTTGATCACCGGCATGGTGGTGGTCGGGGCGGCCCTGATCCTCGGCGGAGCCGCGTACGGCCCGGTGGCGCGGCTGACCCGCGGTACGCGCAAGCCGCCCCGTGCGGGTGCTGGAAACGGGGCACGGAGCGCTACCGCGCACGGGGCACGGGGCGGCACGGAGCACGGGGCCGCCGTGCCCGGCCGGCGGACCGGCACCGACCGGAACGCACCGGCGCGGGGCACGGGGCGCGGGGCCGCAGCGGCTCCCGGAGCACCGGCAGCCGGCCAGTCCACCACGGGCGACGCGCCCGCGGAGGGGCCACGAGGCGGGAAGGGGACGGCGCGGAGCAATGGCTGACGACATACCGGAGGGCGTGGCGCACCACGCGCCCGAGTTGCGCAAGGTCGCCCGGGTGATCCTGTTGGACCCGGACGACCGCATCCTGCTCATGCACGGCTTCGAGCCCAGCGATCCGTCGTCGACCTGGTGGTTCACCCCCGGTGGCGGCGTCGAGGCGGGCGAGGACCGGGAACAGGCAGCCATGCGGGAACTGGCCGAGGAGACGGGCATCACCGACGTCCAACTGGGGCCGGTGATCTGGCAGCGGGTGTGCTCCTTCCCGTTCGACGGGCGCCGCTGGGACCAGGACGAGTGGTACTACCTGGCCAGAACGGCACAGACGACCACCCGCACCGGCGGTCTGACCGAGCTGGAGCGCCGCAGTGTCGACGGCCTGCGTTGGTGGACTGCCGAAGAACTGTTCGCCGCTCATGAGACGGTGTACCCGACCAGACTTGCTGAACTGCTGCGCACCTTGCTCAACGAGGGGCCCCCGAGCGCGCCGGTGATCCTTGAGACGGAGCGCGCCTGACGCACAATGGGGGGACGCACGGCTGAAGGGGAACATGCCATGAGCGCCGAGGACCTCGAAAAGTACGAGACCGAGATGGAGCTGAAGCTCTACCGGGAGTACCGCGATGTCGTCGGTCTGTTCAAATACGTGATCGAGACGGAGCGGCGGTTCTACCTCACCAACGACTATGAGATGCAGGTGCACTCGGTCCAGGGCGAGGTGTTCTTCGAGGTCTCCATGGCCGATGCCTGGGTCTGGGACATGTACCGGCCGGCCCGCTTCGTCAAGCAGGTACGCGTCCTCACGTTCAAGGACGTGAACATCGAGGAACTCAACAAGAACGACCTCGACCTCACCTCCGGTGAATCGGGCTTCAACAACTGACCGACCTCGGCGACCGAGGGCCGGACGAAGGTTTCTTCACCCGCACGGGTGAGCGGGTTATCCCCAGCGTCTGAGTTATCCACCAAGATCCAAAACTTCGCGGCAGAACCGGCACCGTCGGTGGCGGAGGTATTACTCATGCCGCGAAACCCTCGAAAGCCGTCCCTCGGCAGCGCCGGCGCCAGCCCGCCGCGCCCCGGGACCACCAGACCACCCGTCCCACCCCGCCCGCCCACTGCCGGCCGCCACCCGGCCCCCACCGGCGGGCGCCCCGCCCCTGCCCGCCGCGCCCTCGGGGCTTACGGCGAGACGCTGGCGGTACGCCGACTGGCGGCGGCCGGGATGGTCATCCTGGCCCGCAACTGGCGCTGCCGTGACGGCGAGATCGACATCGTCGCCCTGGACGGGGACGCACTGGTCATCTGCGAGGTCAAGACCCGCAGCGCCGGCCCGTACGAGGACCCGATGGCCGCCGTCCACCAGGCCAAGGCCGACCGGCTGCGGCGACTGGCTGCGCGCTGGCTGGACCAGCACGGCGGACCGCCCCAGGGCGGTGTGCGCATCGACGTCGTCGGCGTACGACTGCCCAGCCGCGGGGCGCCGCAGGTCGAGCACGTACGGGGGGTGACGTGATGGGCTTCGCCCGTACATGCTCGGTCGCGCTCGTCGGCGTCGAAGGGGTCGTCGTCGAGGTGCAGGCCGACCTGGAGCCCGGGGTGGCGGCATTCACGCTGGTCGGGCTGCCGGACAAGAGCCTCTCTGAAAGCCGGGACCGAGTCCGCGCCGCCGTCGTCAATTCGGGCGCCGAGTGGCCGCAGAAGAAGCTCACCGTGGGGCTCAGCCCGGCGTCCGTGCCCAAGGCGGGAAGCGGCTTCGACCTTGCGGTGGCCTGCGCCGTCCTGGCGGCGGCCGAGTTCATCGACCCACGGGAGATCGCCGACCTGATGATGATCGGCGAACTCGGCCTCGACGGCAGGGTGCGGCCGGTCCGCGGTGTGCTGCCGGCCGTGCTCGCCGCCGCCGACGCCGGATACCGACAGGTCGTCGTGCCCGAACAGACCGCGGCCGAGGCCATGCTCGTACCAGGCGTGTCCGTACTGGGCGTGCGCAGCCTGCGGCAACTGATCGCCGTACTGACCGACGCACCGGTACCGGACGAGCCGGAGCCGGCAGAGCAGGGACGCCCCGACCCCATGCTGGCCGGCCTGGTGCTGCCCGGCGCGGGGGCGGGAACGGGCACCGTCGGTCGCCAAGGGGCAGACCGACCTCTGGATCTGGCTGACGTCGCAGGTCAGCACGGGGCCCGCAAGGCGCTGGAGATCGCTGCGGCAGGGGGCCACCACCTCTATCTGATGGGCCCGCCGGGCGCCGGCAAGACCATGCTCGCCGAGCGGCTGCCCGGACTTCTGCCGCCGCTCACGCCGTCGGAAGCCCTGGAGGTCACCGCGGTCCACTCGGTCGCCGGTGTCCTCCCGCCCGGCAAGCCGCTCCTGGACACACCGCCGTACTGCGCTCCGCACCACTCGGCAACGATGGCGTCCCTGGTCGGCGGCGGTGCCGGAATCCCGCGGCCGGGCGCCGTTTCGCTGGCCCATCGCGGAGTGCTTTTTCTGGATGAATGTCCTGAATTTAGCGGGCGGGCGCTCGATGCCCTGCGCCAGCCGTTGGAGTCCGGGCACGTGGTCGTCGCCAGGGCGGCCGGCGTGATGCGAATGCCGGCCAGGTTTTTGCTGCTGCTGGCGGCCAACCCCTGCCCGTGCGGACGACACGGTCAGCCGGGAGACGGCTGCGCCTGTACGCCTGCGGTGATCCGCCGCTACCAGGCCAGGCTGTCGGGCCCCCTGCTCGACCGGGTTGACCTACGAGTGCGGGTGGGCGCCGTGAGCCGGGCCGAGCTGTCGGGAGAACGGGGGGCCGCGGAGAGCACCGCGACCGTGGCGGCGCGCGTACAGGAGGCGAAGGCGCGGGCGGGCGCGCGCTTCGCGGGGACGCCGTGGACGGTGAACGGTGCGGTACCCGGGTACGAGCTACGCACCCGGTGGGACCTGGCTCCGGGCGCACTGCGAGCCGCGGAGCGCGAGATGGAGCGCGGGGTGCTCACTGCGCGCGGCCTCGACCGGGTGCTCCGCGTGGCGTGGACGGTGGCCGACCTCGCCGGACACGACCGGCCGACGGAAGCGGACGTCATCCAGGCGCTGCAACTACGCACGGGCGTCAACCGCGGCGCCCCACAGCCGATGGGAATCGCATGAACGCCCCGGGCCCGGCCGCAGCGGCCGACGACGCGAGCGCGGCCACGGCGTCCGCCCGGGCGGCACAGGCGGAGCGAGCCGGCCCCGACGCCGTCCACGTGGCCCGCGCCGCCCTGACCCGACTGACCGAGCCGGGGGACGAGGCGGTCGGCCGGTGGCTCCGTGAGCTCGGCCCGGTCGCCCTGTGGCGTGCACTGGTCGGCGAGTGCGCACCGCCACCCGGAGCCAGCCCCAGGCGCCTGGCCGGCTGCGCGCTACGGGCCGACCGGCTCGACCCCGCGGCGGACCTGGCGGCCGTCGAGGCGCTCGGCGGGCGCTTCATCTGCCCCGGAGATCCGGAGTGGCCCAGCCAGCTCGACGACCTCGGGGACGCCCGGCCCATCGGCCTGTGGGCGCGCGGCAGGGCTTCGCTGCGGACGTGGGCCCTGCGGTCAGTGGCCGTGGTCGGTGCCCGTGCCTGCACCGAGTACGGGACCCACATCGCCGCCACCCTGGGGTCGGGACTCGCCGAACGGGGCTGGGTGGTGACCTCGGGAGCGGCCTACGGCGTGGACGGCGCGGCGCACAGGGGGGCCCTGGGCGCCGACGGGGCGACCATCGCCGTGCTCGCCTCAGGGGTGAACATCCCCTACCCGCGCGGGCACGCGGAGCTCATCGATCGGGTGGCGGAGCAGGGGGTGGTGGTGGCCGAGCTGCCGCCGGACAGTCACCCGACGCGCAGCCGGTTCGTTCTGCGCAACCGCGTCATCGCCGCCCTCACACGCGGCACGGTCGTCGTCGAGGCCCAGTACCGCAGCGGATCGTTGGTCACCGCCCGGTGGGCGCAGCGGCTCGGGCGCTGCGTGATGGGCGTACCGGGCCCGGTGACCAGCGGACTCTCCGAAGGGGTGCACGAGCTGCTGCGCGGGGAGGGAGTGCTGATCAGCGACGCCGACGAGGTCGTGGAGCTGATCGGAGCCATGGGCGACCTCGCGCCGGCCCGCCGTGGCCCCGTGGTAGGGCGGGACCTGCTGGCGCCGGCGGCCGGCCGCGTTCTGGACGCGCTGCCCGCACGAGGGACCGCCGACACCCGTGCCCTGGCCCGCAGCGCAGGGATGAGTCACGACGAAACGTTGACCAAGCTCTACGAATTGCTGTCGCTCGGCTTCGTCGAACGGGCCCGTGACCGTTGGGAGTTGACCCGAGCGGAGCGGCGTACGGGAAGCTCACGGCGAGGCGGTTCTTGATTTGCGGCAATTGGGTGAAAGGGTGTGGGAGATGACCGTATACGCCGTTGTGGAGCTGGCGTTACGGCCGCCGCCCGCGCCGGCGACCGTAACTCTGAGGTGCGGAGAACGGAACGAATCTGCGCACCACACCACCCTCGCCACTCGCACGCTGCGACGTATTAGTCACGCTACGCTCACAAGGATTCCGACGCGGGCACCCGTCCTCACCCACGTCACGGCAGAACGGCTCAAGACGACGCATGCCCCAGCACACCTCCGGGTCTGAACGCACTACGGTGCCGCCCGCTGCGCGCGGCACCGTCCGGCCATCCGTGCCCTCATCGCTCGAAGAGCTCTGGCGTTCGTACAAGGCGACGGGCGACGACAGGCTCCGGGAGCAACTGATCCTGCACTACTCGCCCCTGGTGAAATACGTCGCCGGACGGGTCAGCGTGGGGCTGCCGGCCAACGTCGAACAGGCGGACTTCGTCTCTTCCGGAGTGTTCGGCCTCATCGACGCCATTGAGAAGTTCGACCCGGACCGGGCCATCAAGTTCGAAACCTACGCCATCACGCGCATCCGCGGCGCGATGATCGACGAGCTGCGGGCCCTGGACTGGATTCCCCGCTCCGTACGGCAGAAGGCCAGGGCAGTGGAGCGTGCCTACGCCACCTTGGAGGCCACGCTGCGACGCACGCCGTCGGAGCCCGAGGTCGCCGCCGAAATGGGCATCGGGGTGGACGAACTGCATGCCGTTTTCAGTCAGTTGTCGCTGGCCAACGTGGTGGCGCTGGAGGAGTTGCTGCACGTCGGCGGCGAGAGCGGCGACCGACTGACGCTCGGCGACACCCTGGAGGACCAGGCGGCCGACGACCCCGTGGAGGTCGCCGAGGACCGGGAGCTGCGGCGGCTGCTCGCGCGAGCCATCAGCACCCTGCCCGAGCGGGAGAAGACCGTGGTCACGCTCTACTACTACGAGGGCCTCACGTTGGCCGAGATCGGCCAGGTGCTGGGCGTCACGGAGAGCCGGGTGAGCCAGATCCACACCAAGTCCGTGCTCCAGCTCCGGGCGAAACTGGCCGACGTCGGGCGCTGAATCGTCCCTCCTGCATCGTCGAGCGTGCCGGGCATACGTAAAGTGGGGGAGTGCCCAGGATTCGAGCGGCCTCGGTGGCCGAGCACCGAACGATGCAGCGCGGCGCCCTGTTGGACGCCGCTCGTACCTTGCTGTCCGAAGGCGGTACCGACGCGCTGACGTTCCCCGCCCTAGCCGAGCGGACGGGGCTCGCGAGGTCGTCCGTCTACGAGTACTTCAGGTCGCGCGCCGCGGTGGTCGAGGAACTGTGCGCGGTGGACTTCCCGGTCTGGGCCGCGGAAGTCGAGGCCGCGATGGAGCGCGCCGACACCGCTGACGGCAAGATCGAGGCGTACGTCCGACAACAGTTGGCGCTGGTCGGAGACCGCCGTCACCGCGCCGTGGTCGCCATCTCCGCGGGCGAGCTGGACTCGGGCGCCCGGGAGAAGATCCGGGCCGCCCACGGTGGACTCATCGCCATGGTCGTCGAGGCGTTGGGCGAGCTCGGACACCAGCAGCCCAGGTTGACGGCGATGCTGCTCCAGGGCGTGGTCGACGCGGCCGTACGGCGCATCGAACTCGGGGCCGCCGAGGACCCCGGGCGTATCACGGACGAGGCCGTCGCCATGGCCCTGTGCGGGGTACGCGGGCGGGCCGCTGACTGACGACGCCCCAGCCGCCATCGCGCCCAGGCCGCCGTCGCGCCCGCCAACGCCGCATGGAGTACGCCGCCGGCTGCTGGCCACACCGACCGCGCCTGCCTGCGCAGGGCGCTCCGGCTGAGAGCGGGCGGCTCGCCCCGTTGCTGGACGGGGCCAGCGGTCGGGTCGTGCAGATGGGCGCAGCGAGCGTGCTCGAACGTGATGCCCCGACGGTGCGCCGTGGCGAGGACGGACTCGGAGCGGCCCGACTGCCCTGGCGCGGGCACCGCCGCCGGCTGACCAGCGCCGCTCGGCTCCGGTACGCCGATGACGGGGAGCAGCCGGGACGGGCCACGGCGCAGCATGGCGGGCGGCATCAACGACAGCGGGTCCAGGTACTCCGCCCCGCGCCGCAGCCCCCAGTGCAGACATCCGGGGCGGCAGTGGAACGGGCCCGCCTCCGACACCGCCACCACCTGTCCGGCAGTCACCTCCGCACCCTTGGCCACCAGCGCCCGCACGGGTTCGTACGTCGTACGCAGCGCTGGGCTGCCGCTCGCTGAGACCGCGATGGACAGCACCCCGCGCCCCGCTACCCGGCCCGCGAAGACGACGCGGCCCGAGGTGGCAGCCCGTACGGGTTGGCCGGTCCGGGCAGCCAGGTCCACGCCGCGATGGCCGGCCGCCCACGGCTCGGGCGGCAACTCCAGACCACGCAGGACGGTGGGGCGCAGCGCCCCGAGCCCCGGATCCACAGGCCAGGCGCGGTCGGCGGTGGCGGATCCCAGCGGGGCCGGGCGTCGCGGTGGCGCCGGTGTCCGCACGTCCGGCCCGGGGTGGGGAGCCCGCTCCGGCGTGACGACGCCCGGACCGGGGCGCGAGCCGCCGCTCCGTACCGCGCTGGCGCCCCGACGTGGCCCTCGGGGCGCGGCGGTCTGAGGCGTGCCGGATGGGGAGCTGGTCCTGGTGGCCTTGAGCGAGGCCGCCGTGGGGCGGGAAGTGGGGGCCGGGCGGTCGGTGATGCCGCTGCTGGCGAGCCCGGGCCCGGGGGCGGCGATCTGATCCGTGCTGACCTGCGGTTTCTGTTCGAAACCATGGGCCTCGGCCCGCACCACTGCGGCGCACGCGGTCACGGCGAGGCCGATCGCCGTGGCGCCCGTCGCCAGCCAGCGGACCAGCGGGGAGCGTAAGCAGCCGGCTCCGGGGCGGCGTGAGCGGGGCCTGGCGCGTGGGATGGGGAGACGGCGGCAGAAGTGGCGAAGGGCCTGGCTGGCCCGGTGGGGGCTGAGGGAAATACGCATGGGACGACCGTGCCGCAAATCGGCAACTTGCGGTGATCATGGTCGTCTTCTGTGGATAACTCACGGCTTGCGGATAACGCCGTCACCCGCAGGTGTAGCGGTCCCGTACACTTCAGGTGGCGATCCGGGTCACCGGGTCGACTTCGCACGCCCCGCCACCGGCGCAGCAGTCCCTTTTCGGGCAGCCCGGTGGCCGCGTCCCTCGGTCCTCGGAAGGTTTCCTTTCGCGGCAGGCGCGTCGGGGCGTCAGGCGCGGCAGCCGCCCGGCCGCCGCGGGAACCGAGTATCCAAGGAGTACGGCCATGGCCGTCGTCACGATGCGGGAGCTGCTGGAGAGCGGCGTCCACTTCGGTCACCAGACCCGCCGTTGGAACCCGAAGATGAAGCGCTTCATCTTCACCGAGCGCAACGGCATCTACATCATCGACCTGCTCCAGTCGCTGTCGTACATCGACCGCGCCTACGAGTTCGTCAAGGAGACCGTCGCGCACGGCGGCTCCATCATGTTCGTCGGCACGAAGAAGCAGGCGCAGGAGGCGATCGCCGAGCAGGCGACCCGCGTCGGCATGCCCTACGTCAACCAGCGCTGGCTGGGCGGCATGCTCACCAACTTCTCGACCGTCTACAAGCGCCTCCAGCGCCTCAAGGAGCTTGAGCTCATCGACTTCGAGGACGTGGCCGCCTCCGGCCTCACCAAGAAGGAGCTCCTGGTCCTCTCCCGCGAGAAGGCCAAGCTGGAGAAGACCCTCGGCGGCATCCGCGAGATGCAGAAGGTGCCGAGCGCCGTCTGGATCGTCGACACCAAGAAGGAGCACATCGCCGTCGGCGAGGCGCGCAAGCTCCGTATCCCGGTCGTCGCCATCCTCGACACCAACTGCGACCCCGACGAGGTCGACTACAAGATCCCGGGCAACGACGACGCGATCCGCTCCGTCACCCTGCTCACCCGCGTGATCGCCGACGCCGTCGCCGAGGGCCTCATCGCCCGCTCCGGTGCCGCCAGCGGTGACGTGAAGGCCGACAAGGCCGCCGGCGAGCCCCTCGCCGAGTGGGAGCGCGACCTGCTTGAGGGCGACACCGCCAAGAAGGCCGAGGAGGCCGGCAAGCCCGCCGAGGCGGCTGCCGAGGCTCCGGCTGCCGAGGCTGCTGCCCCCGCCGAGGCCCCGGCCGCGGACGCCGAGCAGGCCTGACGAACGCTCGGCGGACCGGGCCAGCACCCGTTCCACCCAGCGTCACGACTGGCGGCGGCGGGGCGTCGCGTCACGCGACGCCCCGCCGTCCACCCGTAAGATCACAGATCTTTCGAGACCTTTCGAGACCTTTCGAGAAGAGATTCACAGACCATGGCGAACTTCACCGCCGCTGACGTCAAGAAGCTCCGTGAGCTCACCGGCGCCGGCATGATGGACTGCAAGAAGGCGTTGGACGAGGCCGAGGGCAGCGTCGACAAGGCCGTCGAGATCCTGCGCGTCAAGGGCCAGAAGGGCGTGGCCAAGCGCGAGAGCCGCAACGCCACCAACGGCGCCGTCGTCTCGCTGATCGCCGACGACAAGACCTCCGGCGTGCTGGTCGAGCTCAAGTGCGAGACCGACTTCGTCGCCAAGGGTGACAAGTTCGTCGCCGTCGCCGACGCCATCGCCGCGCACGTCGCCAAGAGCGCCCCGGCCGACATCGACGCGCTGCTCGCCTCCGAGATCGAGGCCGGCAAGACCGTGCAGGCGTACGTGGACGAGGCCAACGCCACCCTCGGCGAGAAGATCGTCCTGGACCGCTTCGCCCAGTTCTCCGGCGGCTACGTCGCGGCGTACATGCACCGCACCAGCCCGGACCTGCCGCCCCAGGTGGGCGTGCTCGTCGAGCTGGACGCCGAGAACGCCGAGGTCGCCAAGGACGTCGCGCAGCACATCGCCGCCTTCTCGCCGAAGTTCCTCACCCGCGAGGAGATCTCGGCCGAGACGGTCGAGAACGAGCGTCGCGTCGCCGAGGCCACCGCGCGCGAGGAGGGCAAGCCCGAGGGCGCCCTGCCGAAGATCGTCGAGGGTCGCGTCACCGGCTTCTTCAAGGAGAACGTGCTGCTGGACCAGCCGTTCGCCAAGGACAACAAGAAGTCCGTCAAGAAGGTTCTGGACGAGGCCGGCGTCTCGCTCAAGCGTTTCGCGCGCTTCCGCGTCGGCGTCTGAGCTCACTTCGGGATTCAGCCCGGCTCAGGGGCTGAGCCAGGGCAGCGAATGACCAGCGACCCCGATAGGGTCGTACGCAGCTAACCGTCACCGGTTAGTCGCAGATGTGACGAGGAGGCCATTGCCGTAGAGGTCGATCAAGGACCATCCCGGCAGTGGCCTCCTTCGTATGTGCACGAGGAGATCTCCCATGAATCTGGACGCCGATCAGGCCGACTCGAAGGCCGACGGGGCCAAGCGCCGTCGGTTCCTGCTGAAACTGTCCGGCGAGGCATTCGCCGGCGGTGGCGGACTCGGCGTTGATCCAGACGTCGTGCACAAAATCGCCCGCGAGGTGGCCGCCGTCGTCCGCGACGGGGCCGAGATCGCCATCGTCATCGGTGGCGGCAACTTCTTCCGCGGCGCCGAACTACAGCAGCGCGGCATGGACCGAGCCCGCTCCGACTACATGGGCATGCTCGGCACCGTCATGAACTGCCTGGCCCTCCAGGACTTCCTGGAGAAGGAGGGCATCGACTCCCGGGTACAGACCGCCATCACCATGGGGCAGGTGGCGGAGCCGTACATCCCGCTCCGTGCCGTACGACACCTGGAGAAGGGGCGCGTCGTCATCTTCGGCGCCGGCATGGGCATGCCGTACTTCTCCACCGACACCACTGCCGCTCAGCGTGCCCTGGAGATCGACGCCGAGGCCCTGCTGATGGGCAAGAACGGCGTGGACGGCGTCTACGACTCGGACCCCAAGCGGAACCCGGACGCGGTCAAGTTCGACGCGCTCGGCTACGCCGAGGTGATCACCCAGGACCTCAAGGTCGCCGACGCCACGGCGATCACGCTGTGCCGCGACAACCAGCTACCGATCCTCGTCTTCGAGCTGCTGGCCGAGGGCAACATCGCGCGTGCGGTGAAGGGTGAGAAGATCGGCACGCTCGTCAGCGACCAGGGCGACCGGGACTGACGGTCCGTACCGCCTTCGCACGACCGTCCGTGATGCCATACGGACGGCAACTCCCGGCCGTCGGAAGTGCCCGACGCGGGGATGGACAACGGCCTGCCGGTCGGACACCGTGCAGGAGAAGACGCACGCAGGGGCGAGGCTCTGCTTACTGATAACACCAGGAGCAAGTGGTGATCGAAGAGATCCTCCTCGAGGCCGAGGAGAAGATGGAGAAGGCCGTTGTGGTCGCCAAGGAGGACTTCGCCGCGATCCGCACCGGGCGTGCGCACCCGGCGATGTTCAACAAGATCGTGGCGGACTACTACGGGGCGCTGACGCCGATCAACCAACTGGCGTCGTTCTCGGTGCCGGAGCCGCGCATGGCGGTGGTCACGCCGTTCGACAAGAGCGCGCTGCGCAACATCGAACAGGCCATCCGCGACTCGGACCTGGGCGTCAACCCGAGCAACGACGGAAGCATCATCCGGGTGGTGTTCCCCCAGCTCACGGAGGACCGCCGCAAGGAGTACATCAAGGTCGCCAAGGGCAAGGGCGAGGACGCGAAGATCTCCATCCGCAGCGTCCGGCGCAAGGCCAAGGAGACCATCGACAAGCTCGTCAAGGACGGCGAGACCGGTGAGGACGAGGGCCGGCGCGCGGAGAAGGAGCTCGACGACACCACCGCGAAGTACGTCGCGCAGGTGGACGAGCTGCTCAAGCACAAGGAATCCGAGCTGCTTGAGGTCTGATGAACCACTCATCCTGGGGGGCTCCGCCCCGTGCCGGGCACCCGGGCTCGACCGACCAGGGCCCCGTTCCCTCGCTTCACGGGGCAATGCCCTCGACGTCGGCGGGTCCCGTGCGTGAGACGGGCGATACGGCGCAGACTCGGCCCATGCCCATCGTGCCCGACAACGGCGGAGACCAGGACGACCAGGGGGCCGCTCGGCTGAGCGGTCCCCTGTTCCGCGACGAGCAGGACTCCGCCCCGTCCCCCCGTTCCGGCTCGGAGCCTGCTCACGAGCCGGCACGGGGCGATGCAGACACAACGCCCAGGGAGCACCCCGACGTGCCAGCCGCGCCGCAGAAGAAGCGCGCCGGACGCGATCTGCGCGCCGCGATAGGAGTGGGCCTCGGGCTTGGCGCGATCATCGTCGTCTCGCTGTTCGTGAAGAAGGTCCTCTTCGTCGGCGTGATAGCGGTCGCCGTGGTCGTCGGCCTGTGGGAGCTGACCTCCCGTCTCGCTGAACGCAAGGAGATCCGGGCGCCGCTCGTCCCACTGGCCGTGGGCGGCGCTGCCATGGTGGTCGCGGGGTACCTGCGGGGCGCTCAGGGGGCCTGGATCGCCATGGCGCTGACGGCCCTCGCGGTGCTCATCTGGCGCATGACGGAGCCCCCGGACAACTACCTCCGGGACGTGACGGCCGGTGTCTTCGCCGCCTTCTACGTACCGTTCCTCGCCACCTTCGTCGCCCTCATGCTCGCCGCGGACGACGACGGGCCGCAGCGGGTACTGACCTTCCTCATCCTGACCGTGGTCAGTGACACCGGCGCGTACGCCGTCGGTTGGAAGCTCGGCAAGACCAAGCTCGCCCCGCGCATCAGTCCCGGCAAGACGCGCGAGGGGTTGGCGGGGGCCGTGGCCTTCGCCATGGTCGCCGGGGCGCTGTGCATGGAGTACCTGGTCGACGACGGGGCCTGGTGGCAGGGGCTCATCCTCGGCTTCGCCGCGGCCGTCAGCGCCACGCTGGGCGACCTCGGAGAGTCGATGATCAAGCGTGACCTCGGCATCAAGGACATGGGGTCGCTGCTGCCGGGACACGGCGGAATCATGGACCGCCTCGATTCCCTCCTTCCGACGGCGCCGGTCGTGTGGCTGCTGCTGGTGATGTTCGTCGGCTCGGGCTGAGCGCCCAACGCCCCGCATACGGCCGAGACCGGCCGCCACGCCTGGCAGGTTGCTGGGGGTGGCGGCCGGTTTTGGGTTGGGTGGGAGGTGGCGTGGGGTGGGGGTGGGTGGTCATGAGGGTTTGTGGGTGGTGGGGGAGTGGGGCTGTGCGTTGGGGCTGGGGCGGAGTGGGGTGTGTGGGCGGTATGTGGGGTGGGCGAGACGTAGGGGGCGGTTGTGGTGGTCGGGGAGGTGGGTTTGCCTGTGGCACGGAGCACGGAGCACGGAGCACGGAGCACGGAGCACGGAGCACGGAGCACGGAGCGGGGCGAGGGCGAGGCCGTTCGTCCTTGCTGGTACGGGGTGCTGATCATTGCCGGGGGCACGAGGCACGAGGCACGGGGCACGGAGCACGGAGCGGGGGCGGAGCGTGGAGCCTTGTGGGCGAGGCCGTTCGTCTTTGCTGGTACGGGGTGCTGATCATTGCCGGGGGCACGAGGCACGGGGCACGGGGCAGCGGTGTTCCACGGTTCGTTGCGGTGTGTGGGCCTCACCTTGGGCCTGGAACGTCATGTCCTGAGCCATGTGGTGGGTGCTGTCGATGAGGGCGCGGCGTTCGGCGTGCGGATGCGTGCTTGCTCCCCAGTGCTTGCTCCCCGCGGAGCTGGCGACGCACCGGGTGCGACGCCCTGGTAGCGGGGCGGAGAGAAAGAGCCTCCGGTGGCTCCGTCGCTGTCTCCGGGGGTGGTGCGTGCCTGGGTGAGGAGCAGCGGCGGTGGGTTTCTCCTCGACGGGGGCGTGTACGGGGCAGGCAAGGCGCAAGAGGTGGCAGGCGGGTGGGCAGGTTTGTTCCCTGCGTACCCGGCGCTCCGTTCGGTTGCGCACGGGGGAGGCGAAGAACGAGCGGACCTTGGACCTTCTTGACCTTCTGACCAGCAGTTTTGCGGTACCTGAGTGCGGGGAACACGGTCGGCGAGCCCTTTGGCGTACGTCTGCGACACTAGATGGACCATGCCTGCACCTGGAGAACTCACTTTCGTCGCGCCGCGCGGAGCCAAGAAGCCGCCGCGGCACCTCGCCGATCTCACCCCTGCCGAGCGCCGTGAGGCCGTGGCTGCCATCGGTGAGAAGCCGTTCCGCGCTGGGCAGGTCTCCCGGCACTACTTCGCGCGCTACGCGCACGACCCGGCGGGTTGGACCGACATCCCCGCCGCGGCGCGCGAGAAGCTGGCTGCCGAGCTGTTGCCGGACCTCATGAACGTGGTCAGGCACATCAGCTGCGACGACGACACCACCCGCAAGACACTCTGGCGGCTCCACGACGGCACTCTGGTCGAGTCCGTGCTCATGCGCTACCCGGACCGCGTCACGATGTGCATCTCGTCTCAGGCGGGCTGCGGCATGAACTGCCCGTTCTGCGCCACGGGGCAGGCGGGGCTGGACCGTAACCTCTCCACGGCCGAGATCGTGCACCAGATCGTCGACGGCATGCGGGCCCTGCGGGACGGCGAGGTGCCTGGTGGCCCGGCCCGGCTGTCGAACATCGTCTTCATGGGCATGGGTGAGCCGCTGGCCAACTACAACCGGGTCGTCGGCGCCATCCGGCGGCTGACCGATCCGGAGCCGGACGGCGTGGGGCTCTCGCAACGCGGCATCACGGTGTCCACCGTCGGCCTAGTCCCCGCGATGCTCCGGTTCGCGGACGAGGGCTTCAAGTGCCGCCTCGCGGTCTCCCTGCACGCGCCCGATGACGAACTCCGGGACACCCTGGTACCTGTCAACACGCGCTGGAAGGTGCGTGAGGTGCTGGACGCCGCCTGGGAGTACGCGGAGAAGTCCGGCCGTCGGATTTCCATCGAGTACGCCCTGATCAGGGACATCAACGATCAGGCCTGGCGCGCCGACCTGCTGGGGAAGCTGCTCCGCGGGCACCGTGTCCACGTGAACCTCATCCCGCTCAACCCCACGCCCGGCTCGAAGTGGACCGCTTCGCGACCGGAGGACGAGCGGGCGTTCGTGGCGGCGCTCGAAGCGCATGGCGTACCCGTGACGGTTCGGGACACCCGTGGTCAGGAGATCGACGGGGCGTGTGGGCAACTGGCGGCGTCCGAGCGCTGACGGAGCCAGGGGGCGCGCCGCTCCGTACCGCATACTCGGCGTGCCCCGTGCCCCGTGCCCCGTGCCCCGTGCCCCGTGCCCCGTGCCCCGTGCGGCGCGACGGTAGTGCGGCTTCGTCGCGGGATGTGGCGCTGATAATGTGCCGCAATATTGCTTTGGTCGTACAAGCGAACATTTCCGACAGGGGAGCGCCGAGGCGCTGAGAGTGCGGCACCGCAAGGGGCCGCAGACCCTCGGACCTGATCCGGGTCATACCGGCGTAGGGAGTCAGAGTCACTCATGAACAGCTACCTTCGGCGTGCCATGAGCACCGCCGTGATCGGCGCCCTCGGCGTCACGACGCTCGCTGCCTGCGGCGATTCCGGCAGCGGGTCGGACTCCAAGACGGTCACCGTCGTCTCGCACGACTCCTTCCAGGTGTCGAAGGGCGTCTGGAAGGAGTTCACGGAGCAGACGGGCTACAAGGTCAAGGTGGTGCGTGGCGCCGATGCCGGTGCGGCTGTGAACCAGGCCATCCTGTCCAAGGGAAACCCACAGGGTGACGTGTTCTTCGGCGTCGACAACACCCTGCTCTCGCGCGCACTCGACAAGGGCGTCTTCGCCCCGTACCGCGCCAAGGACCTCGACACGGTGCCGTCTGCGCTGCAACTGGATGCCGCGAAGCACCGTGTCACCCCGGTGGACACCGGCGACATCTGTGTGAACTACGACCGGAAGTTCTTCGCCGACAAGAAGCTCGCCCCGCCCAACACCTTCGACGACCTGATCAAGCCCCAGTACAAGAACCTTCTGGTGACCGAGAACGCCGCCACGTCGTCGCCCGGGCTCGCCTTCCTGCTCGGCACCGTGGGTACTTACGGAGCCGACGGTTGGCAGGACTACTGGAAGAAGCTGAAGGACAACGGGGTCGAGGTCGTCGACGGCTGGGAGCAGGCGTACAACGACCGCTTCTCCGGCTCCGGCGGAGGCTCTGGCAAGGGGGACAAGCCGCTCGTCGTCTCGTACGCCTCCAGCCCGCCCGCAGAGGTCGTCGGTGTCGAGCCCCAGCCCAAGGAAGGCCCGACGGGCGTGGCCACCGGGACTTGCTTCCGCCAGATCGAGTTCGCCGGACTGCTTGACGGAGCGAAGAACACCAAGGGCGGCAAGGCACTGCTGGACTTCATGCTGAGCAAGACCTTCCAGGAGGACGTGCCGGTCTCGATGTACGTCAACCCGGTCCGGCAAGACGCGAAGCTGCCGGAGGTCTTCACCAAGTACGGGGCGCAGATCACCAAGCCGGCGACGGTTGCTCCGAAGGAGATCACCGAGAACCGTGAGCAGTGGATCAAGTCGTGGACTTCGCTCGTCGTGAGGTGAACGACGGACTGCCTCCTGACATGGAGGACTGGGCAGCCGAACGGGGCACGGGGCACGGGGCAACCGGCCGCGCGGAGCGGGGCGCCGGGATGGCGGCAACGGAGCGCGGGGCGCGGGGCGCGGAGCGCGAGGGTGGCAGCCACGAGGCACGGGGCTCGGGGCACGGAGCGCGCGGCGCGTCCGGGCGATGGGGCACCGGGCCCCATAGGCGCCAGCCACGAGCCTGGCGGACATCGGCGCTCAGGCTCGGCCTGATGGCCGTACCGCTCGGCTTCTTCGGGCTCTTCTTCGGTTATCCGGTCGCCGCCATCACGGCGCGTGGGCTCCGTTCGGGCGGTACGTGGCAGTTCGGCCGCATCGGCGAGGTCCTGAGCGACCCCGACGTACTGGACGTCCTGTGGTTCACCACCTGGCAGGCCGCTGCGTCCACAGGGCTGACGCTTGCCCTCGCCCTCCCCGGCGCGTACGTCTTCGCGCGCCTGGACTTCCCGGGCAAGCAGGTACTGCGGGCGGTGGTGACGGTGCCTTTCGTGCTGCCCACCGTGGTCGCCGGATCGGCGTTCCTCGCACTGCTGGGGCGTGGTGGGCTGCTCGACGAGCTGTGGGGCGTACGGCTGGACACCACGGTGTGGGCCATCCTGCTCGCCCACGTGTTCTTCAACTACGCCGTGGTCGTACGCACCGTCGGTGGGCTGTGGGCGCAACTCGATCCGCGGCAGGAGGAGGCCGCACGGATGTTGGGGGCTGGGCGGTTCGCCGCCTGGCGCAGGGTGACGCTGCCTGCTCTGGGGCCAGCCATAGCCGGGGCGGCCCTCATGGTCTTCCTGTTCACCTTCACGTCCTTCGGGGCCGTCCAGATCCTCGGCGGGCCGCGCTACGCGACGTTGGAGGTGGAGATCTACCGGCAGACTGCGCAACTCCTGGATCTGCCCACGGCTGCGGTGCTCACCCTCACCCAGTTCGCCGCGGTGGCATCGCTCCTCGCCGTGCACGCGTGGACGGTGCGGCGGCGGGAGACGACGCTCCG
Source organism: Streptomyces sp. 796.1 (assembly GCF_047525675.1). Taxonomy (NCBI): domain Bacteria; kingdom Bacillati; phylum Actinomycetota; class Actinomycetes; order Kitasatosporales; family Streptomycetaceae; genus Streptomyces; species Streptomyces sp. 796.1. The sequence continues at coordinate 206,866 of NZ_JBLIWA010000039.1, forward strand.
GCTGGTGGACGCCTCGTATACGGCCCGTCGCCCACGGGGTGCGGGACAGTGGACACTGCTGGTGAGTGTCCTCGTGGTGACCGCCCTGCTGATACTGCTGCCGCTGGCCGTCCTCGTGGAGCGGTCGTTCTCCGGTCCCGGTGGTTACGGCTTGGACTTCTACCGGGTGCTGGCTTCCGCCGATGAGAGCGGTGGGACCTTCGTCGTTGCGCCCCTGGATGCGTTGTGGAATTCGTTGCAGTACGCGTTGGCGGCGACCGCCATCGCACTCTTCGTCGGTGGCCTTGCTGCTGCCGCACTCACCGTGCGCGGACCACGGGGCGGCGAACCGACGCGGGCGGGGCGGCTGGTACGGGGCTTCGACGCGCTCCTGATGCTGCCGCTCGGAACGTCGGCGGTCACCGTGGGGTTCGGCTTCCTCATCACCTTGGACGAGCCGCCGCTGGACCTGCGGGCCTCGTGGTTCCTGGTGCCGTTGGCGCAGGCCCTGGTCGGCGTTCCGTTCGTGGTCCGCACGATGCTGCCGGTGCTCCGTGCAGTCGACGATCGCCTGCGTGAGGCCGCGACCGTCCTGGGCGCGTCGCCGCTCCGTGCCTGGCGCGAGGTGGACCTGCCGCTCGTCCGGCGGGCGTTGCTGATCGCGGCGGGCTTCGCGTTCGCTGTGTCGTTGGGCGAGTTCGGGGCGACCGTCTTCATCGCACGCTCCGACAACCCCACGCTGCCGGTGGCCATCGCCCGCTTCCTGGGCCGCGCCGGAGAACTCAACTACGGCCAGGCCATGGCCCTGAGCACGATCTTGATGGTCGTCTGTGCGGCAGCGCTGCTGGTCCTTGAGCGGCTCCGTATCAACCGTTCGGGAGAGTTCTAGATGACGTCGTGGGACAAGAAGCGGGCTGATGGGGGCCGGAGGTCGCAGCCTCCCGCCGCACAGCAAGGCGACGATTCGCCGGGGCCACCGGAGCACCTCGCCCCGGCGCCCTCCGCTCCGGTACCTGCCACGACCGAACGTCCCGCGCCGGCGGAGCCGCGCGAGGACGGGGCACGGGGCGACGGGGCACGGGGCGACGGGGCACGGGGCGACGGGGCACGGGGCGACGGGGCACGGGGCGACGGGGCGCTGGAAGGGGCTCTTCTGCGGCTGGACGCGGTGACGGTCAGGTTCCGTGACCGACTCGCACTGGACACGGTGGACCTTGACGTGGCCGAGCACGAGACGGTCGGCGTGCTCGGGCCGAGTGGGAGTGGTAAGTCCACCATGCTTCGCGTGGTGGCGGGTCTCCAGGCGGCGGAAGCCGGACGGGTCTGGCTCGGTGGGCGTGATCAGTCCAAGGTGCCGGCCCATCGCAGGGGCGTCGGCCTCATGTTCCAGGACCACCAACTGTTCCCGCAGCGCGACGTAGCCGGCAACGTCGCGTTCGGCCTGCGTATGCGACGAACGGAACGAACCGACGTCGACCGCGCCGTAGCCGAACTCCTCGACCTCGTAGGTCTGCCCGGGGCACAACGCAGGGCGATCGCTGCCCTGTCGGGTGGCGAGCAGCAGCGGGTGGCGCTGGCGCGCGCGCTGGCCCCACGCCCGAAGCTGCTGATGCTGGACGAGCCCCTGGGGCAACTCGACCGGGGGCTGCGGGAGCGGCTCGTCGTGGAGCTCCGCCAGATGTTCCGCCAACTCGGTACGACGGTGCTCGCTGTCACCCACGACCAGGGAGAGGCCTTCGCGCTCGCTGACCGCGTGGTGGTCATGCGGGAGGGCCGTGTCGCCCAGGTGGGAACGCCACTGGAGGTCTGGCAGCGCCCCGTATCCGAGTTCGTCGCCCGTTTCTTGGGCTTCGACAACGTCGTGGAAGCCACCGTGAGTGGGGCCACCGCGGACACGCCCTGGGGAGTGATTCCCGTACCCGGCGGAGCGCGTCCGGGCCCGTGCCGTCTCTTGGTGCGACCGACTGGAGTGCGTCTCGCGGCAGCCAGTGACGGCCTTGCCTGCCTGGTGGAGGCGCGGACGTTCCGGGGCGGCCTGGGCGTCTCGCTGCTCCTGCGGCCTGAACACGGGCCGACGCTGGAGGCGGCATGCCCGTTGCGGGACGCACCGGCGGAGGGGGACCGGGTGTCAGTCGAGTTCGTGGCAGAGGACGTAGTGGTGCTCGGCGAGCCGGCTTGATCCTTGGGGGCTTGGACCTGGGGCTGGGCGTCGATCCTGCTCTTGCTGGCTCAGAGCTGTGTACGGGCCTGGGGACGGGTGGCTGCGTACGAGGGACAGGGGCCACCATGCCGCACGGAGCACGGAGCACGGAGCACGGAGCACGGAGCACGGAGCACGGAGCACGGAGCACGGAGCACGGAGCGGGGTGGGAGACGGAGCGCGGAGCTTCGCGCGTGGGGCCTCGCCTTTGCTGGTACGGGGCGCAAGATCATCGCCGGGGGCACGGGGCACGGGGCACGGGGCACGGGGCACGGGGCACGGGGCACGGGGCACCCCGGGCCGTCGTCCTGCGGTCCGGCCAGGATTTGCACGAGAGACGTGGACGTCTGTCCTCACGCGAGCTGGCTGATGGTCTGTTACGGACGCACGGGGCCCGAGGAGCCAAGAGCAGTCGGGGCAACAGCGGGTTGGGCCATCCGCCTACAGCGAGCTGCCGGTACACCGTGCGGAGCTCAGCACGACGCCGTACGCGGCGGCTGGTGGCCGAGTCGCCCCCACCTACGCTGTGGTCAGGCCAGCCAGAGCCTCCGGCACCTCTTCGATTGTGTCGACGAGTGCGATGCGGCGGGCCATTGGGCGCCCGTTGGCGAGGGCCTGGAGCAGCGGCCAGGCGGGCAGTTTAAGCGTCCAGTGGTGACGGTTGACGAGAACCATCGGGGTGGGCTCACCGCGCGATTCGTAGTAGTTCGGCGTGGTGTTGTCGAAGATTTCCTGCACCGTCCCCGCGGCTCCGGGCAGAAAGACCACGCCGGCGTTGCTCCGTGCGAGCAGCCCGTCCTCGCGGGTGGCGTTCGCGAAGTACTTCGCGATGTGTGAGGCGAAGACGTTGGGCGGTTCGTGCCCGTAGAACCAGGTGGGGATGCCGATGGACGTGCCGCCGCTCGGCCAACGGTTCCGTACCTCGAAGGCTGCTGACGCCCAGTGCCCCACGGACGGGGCGAAGGACGGTGCTTTGGCCAACAGCTCCAGTGCCTCGTCCAAGGCAGTGTCGGCCAACGGGGCGGTGTAGGCCCCCAGGTTTGCGGCCTCCATGGCGCCGGGGCCCCCGCCCGTCGCTACCGTCAGCCCGCTGCGGGCCAGGGTCCTGCCGAGTTCAGCGGCTCCGGCGTACTCCAAGCTGCCGCGCTCCAGCGCGTGGCCGCCCATCAGGCCAACCACCCGAGCGCCGGCGAGGTGTTCGTCCAGCGCGTCGGACACGGCGTCGTCGTGGATGCTGCGCAGCATGGAGGCGAAGACGTCGCCGTCGGCCTTTGTGCGCTCGAACCAGGCGTAGGCCCGGGCGTCAGGCGTCTGCTCGTACCCCTCCGCAAGCCCGTGGAAGAGTTCGCCGGCCGAGTAGAGGGCGCCGCGGTACGGATTGAACGGCAGATGCGGCACCGGCGGGAAAACGAGAGCCCCGCTGGCCCGGACCTTGGCCGTTGCCTCCGGCTGCATGGCGCAGCCCAGGAACACGGCTTCAGAGGTGTCCGTCGACAGCAGGGCGAACGTGCGCTCCGTCAGGTCCACCGACTGTATTCGAAACCCGATCAGGGAACCCGCGGCGACGACCTGGTCGAACTCGGCGAGGGATTCGATCTCGCGATCGCTCTGGTCCTTAGCGGTGTCGTTGATGGCCACGCGGCCATGCTAGGGCCCAGGCCCCGGGGCGTTGACGTCCGTATGTGAAGCCCTGTGGGAACGGTAGCGGGGGAGTGGATCGCGATTGGCCCTCTAATGGCGCCTAGTCAAAACAGAGTTGAGAGGTACGGGGGTGGTGCTGGGCATCAGTGACCTGTCTGCGAGAGCACGAGGCTGAGTGTTGCTCGTAACGCGGAGACCAGTGGTTTGGTTGCGAGGCCCCCCATGCACCCATCCTGGAAAGCACGGAGCACGGAGCACGGAGCACGGAGCAC
>NZ_JBLIWA010000039.1:210967-250454 GCF_047525675.1 Streptomyces sp. 796.1
AGCACGGAGCACGGAGCACGGAGCACGGAGCACGGAGCACGGAGCACGGAGCGGGCGGCGCAGCCTCGCGCGCGAGGTGCGGAATCGGGTTCGTCTTTGTTGGTACGGACCGACGATCATCGCCGGGGGCACGGAGCGTAGGGGGAGCCAGTGACCACGCCGGGTGGGTATCACGCGCGTACGGAGCGTGTTTGATGTGGTGCTGGCAGCGCGGTGATTCCGTTGCGATGCCAACAGACCACACCCGACGTTGCGCTGCTTGCCGTACTGGTTGACCAGCCACGGACGAAGTGACAGACCGGTGCGCGCGGGCTTGCAGGTGGGCGTTAGGCCGGGGCTGGTGTGGGTCGACTCATGGTCGGGCGCTGCGTTCGGGTCACGGCACGAGGGGCGTGACGGCTAGTTCGGCGACCAGCCAGGTGAGGCTGGCGAGAACCGCCATGACGGCCGCTACTCGGAGCGCGGCAGCATTGCGGAGCGCGGTTCGGGTAGCGCCGAGGCGGAGCAGCGCCCCGGTGGCTGCGGCACGTGCGTGACGGCTCTCCCACGCGGTCAGGAGTGCGGTGGCTGTCGTACACCCCACGACGAGTGCGGCGCCGAGGCCCGTCAGGGGGCCGATCGGACGGTCGGCCGTCAGTCCGGGTACGGCGTCGTGGAGCCGGGCCGCCATGTAGGTGCTGCTGGCGACCACACAAAGCACCCCCAGGGGGCGGCCGAGTCTCCCCGCCTCCTCCTGGAGCCCGCGTCCCGCGAGGAGCCGTACGGCTCCCGGTCGCCCCACCGCGAGCAGTTGGCCGCAGCCGCGTACGAGGCCGGGGCCGGCGAGTACGAGCCCCACCGAGGCCAGGAACCAGGCTGTGAGGACGGCGATGGCCGAGCCGCTCAGTTGGCCGGGCATGGGGATGAGGTCCTGGGTGGTGGGCGCGTCGCGGCTGACGTACGCCTCAAGCGCCAAACCCGCCGAGATCAACGCGACTCCCCACGGCAGGCCCGCCACTTCGGCGGTGGAGGGGGAGACAGCCGTCCTGCCAGCGGTGTGAGGTGACGGGGCGCTGTCGGTGCTCGCCGGCTCCGGTGTCGCTGCGGTTGACGGAGCGGCCACCTCGACGCCGAGGGGTGGGCCTCCTGACTGCGCGATGCTGGTGGGCGGGGCGACCGGTTCTGGGGAGGCCAGCGCGGTTCGGGAGACGTACGGGGCAGGGCGACAGGAAGCGGCAGCGATCGCTGCGGCAGTGCGCGCCGCGCGTGCGCTCCGTGGCGCACGGGTAGGGCGCGCGTTCGATGGGACGTGCGCCCGGTAGCCGTAGGCACTGGCTGCCGCAGCGAGGACGGGCAGCACCGAGAGGAGGGTCAGTACGGCGCCGGCCGGAAGGTGGTACCCCACGGCTAGGACATCGATGACGGGCTCGTCAGATGGCGGGGCGACCAGGCTGCCCCGTAGGTAGAGGAAGACGACGAGCGCGAGCAGGCTGCCGGCGGAGCAGATCAGCGCGATTGAAGAAGCAGCGAGCAGTGACCGACGAAAGGGGCCGTAGCCGGCCGCGGCCAGACCCGGTGGGACGGAACGGGTCGGTGAGTCAACGCGGTCTACCGTAAGGGCGAGTTGGACCGTGGCGGCAACCGGAGCCGCGCACCAGAGCAGCCGGGTGACGGACTCGGACGTCTCGTCAGGATGCCCCAGTGCGTACCCCAGCGAGCACAACAGGAGGAAGCCCACCCCCGCGGACGCGAGGGCGACCAGCGACCGCCGCACCTGAACCAGCGGGCCGGCACCCAGGACTAGGCGGAGACTGAACACGCCGCATTGCCCTCCGCGTCAGGGGCGACTGCCGGCCCGCTGCGGCGACCGTCGACGAGCGAGATGGAGCGGTCGACCAGTGATTCGACCTCCGAGCCCTGACAGGTGAGCAGCACCGTGATGCCGTGTGAGCGTGCTGCCGTGGTGATGGTGCGGAGCACCTGTTCGCGGTCGGCCGCGTGCAGCGGGGCGGTCGGTTCGTCGGCGAACAGGACAGCCGGTTCTGCGGCGAGGGCCCTGGCGACGGAGACGCGCTGTCGCTGCGCCTGGAGGAGCGCGGCGGGGCGGCTCCGTGCGCACTCACCGACGTCGAGCCTGTCGAGCCATTCGTGTGCCATGTGCTTGGCGTTCTTGCGTCGTACGCCGCGGAGCATGAGGGGGAGCGCGGCATTCTCCCAGGCGGTCAGTTCAGGTACGAGAAACGGCTCGGGGTCGATCCAGCCGAACCGTTCGCCACGCAGCCGTTCCCGCGCGAGGGGCGTCAGAGTGTGCACCGGTGCGCTGTTGAACCACACCTCGCCGCTGTCGGGCAGGAGTTGGCCGGACAGACAGCGCAGCAGGGTGGTCTTCCCCGAGCCACGGGGCCCGGACACGGCGAGGATCTCCCCTTCAGGCACCCCGAGGGAGACTCCGGTCAGTGCCGGGGAACCGCCGTAGGCATAGGTGAGGGCGCGCGCCCACAGCACATCGTTGTCGGGCGGAGCCACCATGGAAGTACCTCGGTTGCTGACGATTGTCCGCGTTCCCTGGCTGAGTGAACGAAGACAGGGACGATCGGTCACTGGCACGGTAAGGAATCGGACGGCGGAACAGCCCACAACCACGGGATCGACGCGGCTCCATTCCTCCGATCAGCCCTCGAATCAGCCGTTTGCGCCAAGTCTGATGCGTGCTCCGGAGTGCGTGATGAGACGGGGACGTGCTGGATGTGATGGGCGTAGCGGATGTGGTCGCACAGAGTGGATTGCGCCGCACGCGGACCGCCCGTTGAACGTCGGTGACTCGCGCAGACGGCGGCGGCGTGAGCCCCGCTCACTTCGTGGCTCCGCGGCTCCGTGTGTCCGTACGCGGTGGGCTTGCCCAGGTGCCGACTCCATCCGGACACTGCCGGAGCACGGAGCACGGAGCACGGAGCACGGAGCACGGAGCACGGAGCACGGAGCGGGCGGCGCAGCCTCGCGCGCGAGGTGCGGTGTACGGCGTGCTGACCGACGCTGACCCGCTTACGGGGCACGGAGCACCTGTAGTCGACCAACTTGTAGGGGTCGGGCCATCTCCGCCCTCGGCTGCCCCCGCCGCTCTGTACCCCTACCTCCGAAACGGCGTCCGGGCCGCCATCGCCACGTCCTACGAATTCGCCCCGTCAGTGCCATGCCCCGGCTCCCTACCCGCCCGGCTGCCCCGCAGGCTCGCACCATCAGTCCTGAGTCCTGAGTCCTGAGTCCTGAGTCCTGAGTCCTGCGCGCCCCGCGCCCCGTCGACCCCGTGCTCCGTTGCCCAGCCAGAGCGACTGCTGGTCCTCTGGCCGTGCGCTCCGAGGCTCTCGGGCCGGGGCGCGGGCGCACGCCCAGTTGCCCGCCCCCGAGCCCCCGCCCTGCGCCCGCCCCCACCGCCGCCCCGCCCCCACCGCCGTACGAGGCGGAGCGCACCTAAGCAGGGGCAGCCGCGGAGCCGGACCGAGCCAGCCAGACCGAGTCAATTAGGGCAGCCAGGCGGGGCCAGTCAGATCGCGCTAAAAGGCCAAGCCAAGCAGGGCAGCGGGGGCGGCGCCGCGTAGGTCTGGTCTCAGAGCTTGGTCCAGGCCTCCGTCAGGACGCCCCGTACGATCTGTTCGATCTCATCGAACGTGGCCTGGTCCGCGATGAGGGGCGGGGAGAGCTGGATGACCGGGTCGCCCCGGTCGTCGGCGCGGCAGTAAAGGCCGTTCTCGTACAGCTTCTTGGAGACGAAGCCGTACAGAAGGCGCTCGGACTCCTCGTCGGTGAAGGTCTCCTTGGTGTGCTTGTCCTTGACCAGTTCGATGCCGTAGAAGAAGCCGCTGCCGCGCACGTCGCCGACGATCGGGAGGTCGGTGAGGCGGGAGAGGGTGGTGTGGAAGGCGGCCTCGTGGTCGAGGACGTGCTGGTTGAGGCCCTCGCGTTCGAAGATGTCCAGGTTGGCCAGGGCGACGGCGGCCGAGACCGGGTGGCCGCCGAAGGTGTAGCCGTGCAGGAAGGTGTTGTCCGCCGAGTAGAACGGTTCGGCAATGCGGTCGGAGACGATGGTGGCGCCGATCGGCGAGTAGCCGGAGGTCATGCCCTTGGCGCAGGTGATGATGTCCGGCACGTAGCCGAACTTGTCGCATCCGAACATGGTGCCCAGGCGGCCGAAGGCGCAGATCACCTCGTCGGAGACGAGCAGCACGTCGTACTGGTCGCAGATCTCGCGGACCCGCTGGAAGTAGCCGGGCGGGGGCGGGAAGCAGCCGCCGGCGTTCTGCACCGGTTCGAGGAACACGGCGGCGACCGTCTCCGGCCCCTCGAACAGGATCTGCTGCTCGATCTGGTCGGCGGCCCAGCGGCCGAACGCCACCGGGTCGTCCCCGTGCAGCGGCGCCCGGTAGATGTTGGTGTTGGCGACCTTGTGCGCGCCGGGCACCAGTGGCTCGAACGGAGCCTTGAGCGCGGGCAGCCCGGTGATGGACAGTGCGCCCTGGGGCGTGCCGTGGTAGGCGACGGCGCGCGAGATGACCTTGTACTTGGTGTGGTTGCCGGTCAGCTTGTGGTACTGCTTCGCGAGCTTCCAGGCCGTCTCCACGGCTTCGCCGCCGCCGGTGGTGAAGAAGACCTTGTTCAGGTCACCTGGCGCGTAGTGGGCGAGCCGCTCGGCCAGTTCGATCGCCTTGGGGTGCGCGTAGCTCCACACCGGGAAGAAGGCGAGTTCCCGCGCCTGCTTGTGCGCGGCGTCGGCGAGCTCCGTCCGGCCGTGCCCGGCCTGTACCACGAACAGCCCGGCCAGCCCGTCGAGGTACCGCTTGCCCTGATCGTCGTACACGTACGAGCCCTCGCCGCGCACGATGGTGGGCACGGGGGCGTTCTCGTACGAGGACATGCGCGTGAAGTGCATCCACAGGTGGTCGTACGCCGCCTTGGAATGGCGCGCGTTGGTCGCCGCCGGATCGGTGTTGACGCTCATGGCTATCTCGTTCCCCAGGTGTAGGTCTGCTTCCGGAGCTTGAGGTAGACGAAGCTCTCGGTGGAGCGCACGCCGGGCAGCGTGCGAATCCGCTTGTTGATCATTTCCAGGAGGTGGTCGTCGTCCTCGCAGACGATCTCGATCAGCAGGTCGAACGAGCCCGCCGTGACGACGACGTACTCCACTTCCTCCATGGCCGTCAGGGCGTCGGCCACGGGGTCGAGGTCCCCCTCCACGTTGATGCCGACCATCGCCTGGCGCCTGAACCCCACGGTGAGCGGGTCGGTGACGGCGACGATCTGCATCACGTTCTGGTCGAGCAGCTTCTGTACGCGCTGTCGCACCGCCGCCTCAGAGAGGCCCACGGCCTTGCCGATCGCGGCGTACGGGCGCCGTCCGTCTTCCTGGAGCTGCTCGATGATCGCCAGCGAGACGGCGTCGATCGAGGGCGAACTGTGCTTGTCAGGTGTGGCCACCCGGCTCACTGTGCACGAGGACTCGGCCGTGTCGCAACTCTAGAATGCTGAAATTCGTTGTTTGGGATCGGCTGAGTGACTGATTCCGCAGTTTTCGGCGAGTGGGTATGTCGAAAGCGTCAACCTGGAGGCTAGGGTGGGTGTCTCACCCATCGGACAACCAGGCAGGGAGGGGTGGCTGTGACCACCGAGCTGCGTCGTTTGCGCAACTACATCGACGGGGAGTTCCGGGACGCCGCCGACGGGCGGACCACGGAGGTGGTCAATCCGGTCACCGGCGAGGCGTACGCCAGCGCCCCGCTGTCCGCCGAGGCGGACGTGGACGCCGCCATGGCCGCTGCCAAGGCGGCCTTCCCCGCGTGGCGCGATCTGATCCCTGGCGAGCGGCAGAAGGCCCTCCTGAAGATCGCGGACGCCTTCGAGGAGCGTGCGGAGGAACTGATCGCCGTTGAGTCGGAGAACACCGGCAAACCCCTCGGCCTGACTCGGACCGAAGAAATTCCGCCCATGGTCGATCAGATCCGCTTCTTCGCGGGCGCGGCGCGCCTGCTGGAGGGGCGTTCGGCGGGCGAGTACATGGAGGGGCTGACGTCCATCGTCCGGCGCGAACCGATCGGCGTCTGCGCGCAGGTCGCCCCGTGGAACTACCCCATGATGATGGCCGTCTGGAAGTTCGCCCCGGCGCTCGCCGCAGGCAACACCGTCGTTCTCAAGCCATCGGACACCACCCCCGCGTCGACCGTCCTGATGGCCGAAATCATCGGTGGCGTACTGGCCGAACTCGGTCACCCCAAGGGCGTCTTCAACGTCGTGTGCGGCGACCGTGACACCGGCCGCCTGATGGTCGAGCACCCGGTGCCCGCGATGGCCTCCATCACCGGCTCCGTACGCGCGGGCATGCAGGTCGCCGAGAGCGCGTCGAAGGACCTGAAGCGGGTGCACCTGGAACTCGGTGGCAAGGCCCCGGTCGTGGTCTTCGAGGACACCGACCTCGCCAAGGCGGTCGAGGACATCTCGACGGCCGGCTTCTTCAACGCGGGTCAGGACTGTACCGCCGCCACCCGGGTGCTGGTCCACGAGTCGATCCACGACGAGTTCGTCACCGCGCTGGCCAAGGCCGCCGCCGACACCAAGACGGGCGCCCCGGACGATGACGACGTGCTGTACGGGCCGCTCAACAACGCCAACCAGCTTGCACAGGTCGCCGGCTTCATCGACCGGCTCCCGGCCCACGCCAAGGTCGAAGCGGGCGGCGAGCGCGTCGGCGACAAGGGGTACTTCTACGCCCCCACCGTCGTCTCCGGCCTGAAGCAGGACGACGAGATCATCCAGAAGGAGGTCTTCGGCCCCGTCATCACCGTCCAGTCCTTCAGCAGCGAAGAACAGGCCATCGAGTACGCCAACGGGGTCGAGTACGCCCTCGCCTCGTCCGTCTGGACCAAGAACCACGCGCGCGCGATGCGCCTCTCCAAGGCCCTCGACTTCGGCTGCGTGTGGATCAACACGCACATCCCGCTGGTGGCCGAAATGCCGCACGGCGGCTTCAAGAAGTCGGGGTACGGCAAGGACCTCTCGGCGTACGGCTTCGAGGACTACACGCGCGTGAAGCACGTGATGACGTCGCTTGAGGGCTGAGGGCTGAGGGCTGAGGGCTGAGGGCTGAGGCGCGCGGCGCTCCGTTGCGGCGCGGCGGGCGTGGCCGCGTCGCGCGTGCCCGCGCCCGTGCCGACGCCCTCGGACGTCCGGGCTGACGGTGGCGGAGCATCGGCCGCACAGGGCCCGGCAGGCAGGGGCGACCGGCGCGGCGCATGGCGGTAGCGGCTGCGTGTTACTGGCCGCTGCTACCCCGAACTGAAGCGGGCCGGTCTCGTACGGAATGCGTACGGGGCCGGCCCGTTGCCGTATGCCGGAGCGGGCAGGGCAGGGCATTGCGGTGGCAGTGGCAGGGAGCGTGTGGCTGGGAGCAGCCGGGGGCGCGGTGGCTTGGGGCATGCAGTGGCGCCACGCGGTGTGGTGCGGCGGGGGCGGTACGGGGCGGGGCTGGGGTTGGTGTGGTGTGGCGGTGTGGGTGGACTACGGGGCCACGAGGCGGCGACGCTGTTGACGGGGCACGGGGCACGGGGCACGGGGCACGGGGCACGGGGCACGGGGCACGGGGCACGGAGCGCGGTGGGTGCACCCAGGGGCGGTGCGCTGGCGCTGTGCCGCCTGCTTCGAGCTCGACACCGATGGGGTGGGTGGGGCACGGGGCGGCGGGTCGGGGCTGGGACGGCCGGGCTGGCGGCTGATGGGCACTGTTCGGGTGGGTCCGTGGTCGCGGGGTGCGGCAGTGTTGTCAGCGGCGGTCCGCGGAGGTGCCCTGCTCGACGAGCGCGCGCAGTGTGCTGATGCGGTTGGTGGTGATGCCGTCCACGCCGGCCCGGATCAGCCGCCGCATGGTGCGCTTCGTGTCCGCCGTCCAGGCGGAGACCAGCATGCCGTCAGCGTGTGCCCGCTCCACCAGCGTGGGGGAGACGATGCCGAACCGGTAGTTGAGCCAACGAGGGCGGAGCTCGGCGAGGAGGCCGTGGCTCGGCGGCGCCAACGTGGTCCAGGTGAACGCGATCTCCGCATCCGGCTCGGCCCGCCGTACGGCTCGCAGGGCGCCGAGGTTGCCGCAGTAGTAGACCCGGCCGCCCGCGCCGGCCTCCCGCACCGTGGCCAGGGTCGCGGGCACCGCGGACGCCGCCGGTAGGTCGATCATGGTACGCACCGTCCGGCCGGCCCCGGCCATCTCGTCGAGTGCGGCGTGCAACGTGGGCACCCCGCCGCCCGTGATCGCCCCGGCCTCGGCGGCCGTGAGGTCGGCCAGCGGTCGGTCGTGGCCCCACAGCCGCTTCAGCGACGCGTCGTGCAGCAGGACCGGCACGCCGTCGCGCGTGACGCGTACGTCGATCTCCACCGCGTTCGCGCCCGCGCGCAGTGCGGAACGGATCGAAGCGAGGGTGTTCTCGCGCTGCTCGTACGGGTCGCCACGGTGGGCGACGGCGGTGAAGTTGCTGACCGGGCGTGCGGTTCTGGTGAACATGCGCCCCATTCTTGCCGTGGCGCCCTCGGATGCGCTCCGTCGCGCACCGCTCCGCCGTCCGTGACGGTGCGCGCCGGGGCCGGAAACCTGGTCATTCGCGCGACGAACACGTCATCCGCGAGCGTGCCGCCGCTCGGCCCCGTCGACACGGGGCCGAGCCGACGGGGCGCCGTGCCGCGTGCCCCGTAGCGGAAGGGCGCCACACCCACGTGCGGGATGTAGACGGCCTCGCGCGTTGGCCGTGTCGTACGTGCTACGCCAGGTGTGCGGCCGTGTACGCGTCGATCTCGGCCGTGAGCCTGGTCTTGCCCGTGGCGTCGAGGAACGAAGCGGCCACGGCGTTCTTGGCCAGTTCGGCCACGCCTCGGGCGTCGAGGCCCAGCAGACGCGCGGCCACCGCGTACTCCTGGTTGAGGTCGGTGCCGAACATGGGAGGGTCATCAGAGTTGATCGTGACCAGGATTCCGGCCGCCACCATCTCCTTGATCGGGTGCTCCTCCAGCGTCGTCACGGCGCGCGTCGCGATGTTGGAGGTGGGGCACACCTCCAACGGGATCTGGTGCTCCGCCAGGTGCTGCAAGAGCTTCGGGTCCTGCGTGCTGGAGGTGCCGTGGCCGATGCGCTCCGCTCGGAGCTCAGTCAGCGCGTCCCAGACGGTCTGCGGCCCCGTGGTCTCGCCGGCGTGCGGCACGCTGTGCAGTCCCGCCGCGATCGCCCGGTCGAAGTACGGCTTGAACTGGGGCCGGGGCACGCCGATCTCAGGGCCCCCGAGGCCGAAGCTGATCAGGCCGTCGGGCTGGAGATCGAGGGCGACGCGCGCCGTCTCCTCAGCGGACTCAAGACCGGCCTCGCCGGGGATGTCGAAGCACCAACGGAGCGAGACGCCCAGCTCCGTCTCGGCCCCCTTGCGCGCGTCCTCGATGGCTTCTACGAAGGCGACGTCAGCTATGCCGCGCCGGATGGAGCTGTACGGGGTGACGGTCAGTTCGGCGTACCGGATGTTCTGGCGGGCCATGTCCCGGGCGATCTCGTACGTCAACAGCCGCACGTCCTCGGCGTCGCGAATCAGGCCGACGACCGAGAGGTACACATCGATGAAGTGCGCGAAGTCGCGGAAGGTGAAGAACTCAGCGAGCGCCGCCGGGTCCTGTGGGACTCCGGAGTCCGGGTGGCGTGCGGCGAGTTCGGCGACGATACGGGGCGAGGCGGAGCCCACGTGGTGCACGTGCAACTCGGCCTTCGGTAGTCCGGCGATGAACGTGGTCAGATCGGACAACAGAACCTCCTGGGGACGGGCCCGGTACGGGGCACGCTTGGATCATCGTAGGGCTGGGGTACGGCCCCGTAATCGACGCCCGTACCCTCAGCCCGCACGAGGGCCAGATCTCTGACGGGGAGCGACATGTCCGACCGACCTGATCAATCTGATCAACCTGTCCAGTCCGACGAGACCGCTCGGGAGGGCCGGACTGACCACCTCACCCCTGCCGAGCCTGCCGACGCGCCCACGCCCGCGCCTGGGCCTCGGCCTGGCGAAGCCGGCACGGAGCCGGCGAACGGTGCCACGTGCGCGATGGGCGCTGGCGGCGCCCACCCGCCGCAGAGCGGCCCCGTTGGCGTAGAGCACCCGGACGGCGGTGTGACCAATCCGCCGGCGCCACAGGCCGCTGATGCGCCCTCCGGAGCGTCACCGGCACAGAGCCCTGCTGCGCAGGGTCCCCCGGCTCCGCAGGGAGCCGCTCACGTGGGTAGCCCACCGCCTGCTCCATGGGCACCGCCCGGTGTCGCGGGCGCCAGCGTGGTGCCTCCGCCGCCCATGGCCCCGACCGGCCCGGGAACGCCGAGTGCCTACCCGTACGCCGCCGCCCCGTACGGCCAACCGGGTGCCGCACACCACCCCCACGGAGCCGGCTACCCGGGTTACGCCGTCGGCCCGCCGGCCCCGGGGCCCGGCTACGGATACGGCTACGGCTACCAGGCGCCGTACGGCGCGGCATGGGGTCAGCACACCAGGTGGCCCGACAACGCGCAGGGAACAGCGAGCCTGGTGCTGGGCATCGCTGGACTGGTGCTCTGCTTCAGCATCGTCTTCGGCATCGTCTGCGGGATCCTGGCGATCGTCTTCGGCGCACTCGCACGGGGCAAGGCGCGGCGCGGCGAGGCGAACAACGGCAACTCGGCGCTGGCCGGTCTGATCATTGGCATCGTTGCCTGCGTGGCCAGCGTGGCCATGATCTTCGTCTACGTCGCCATCGGCGCGGACGACCCCGACGGAGACGACTCCGACGACACGTACGGCAGCACCGACGTACGGGCCATCTTGTTGCTGACGACGGAGCGACGGGGCGAGATACCTAGTGCGGGCGTGTAGCGGCCGTATCCGGACGACCACGCGCTCCGGCGATGACGATTCGCCCGCCCGCGTGTTGACTAGCCCGGCCGGCCTGGCTGGACCAGTGAGACGCCGCCGTTGCTATGAGGCCGCCTACATCGGAGTGGGCGCGTTCTTCGGCACCGCCGTGCTGCGACACGGCATCGCGCCGCGGGCCCCGGCCCCGGCCCCGCAGACTCACGCTCCGTGCTCCGTGCTCCGTGCTCCGTGCTCCGTGCTCCGTGCTCCGTGCTCCGTGGCTCCTCGCGCGCACGCGTGGGGTGTGGGGTTCTCCGAGTGTTGGCTCTGGCCCGGCGCGGCTGACGGGCAGCCGGTAGCCTCCGGGCGCCACTCGCCAGCACGGAGCAGCAACTCGCTCCGTGCTGCTGCCCAAGAGCGATAAGGGCGGGCCGTTCCGTCCGGCAGACGTCGTCGTCGCGCTCCGCGGGGCACGTGGATTCCACTGCCCCGTCGGCAGGTGGGATGTTCCTGATTCCCGCCCTGTACGGAGCACGGAGCGGGCCCTCGCTCCGTGCTCCGTACAGGGCAGATCGCCAAGCCTGCACAGGCTTGGCGATCCATCGCACCCGCCCGCTTCGCTCCGTTCGCCGTACAGCCCCATCCCGTGGAGTCAGGCGTTGCGGACCACGATGCTGCTCTGCATGTGCTGCCGTGCGCGTACCTACGCGAGTCGGTGGCGTGCCTCCATGAGGGCGAAGCCGAGGAGGTTGAGGCCGCGCCACTTGGTTGGGTTCGCGGTGCGGTCGTCGTCGGCGGAAAGGCCGATTCCCCAGATGCGGTCCACGGGGCTTGCCTCCACGAGGATGCGGTTACCGGAGTTCAGCAGATACTCGTGCAGGGCCGGGTGTTGCCTGAACTTTTCGACACTGCCTCGTACGACGAGTTCGAATCGGTGCTCCAGCCACACCTTCTCGTCGAACCCGCGGACCGAGCGCCCCAGTTCCTTGGCCTGACCGGGGTGGGGCGCGGCGATGATGCGGCGCTCCGTCTCGGTGTCGTCGAACAGCCGGGCCTTGCCGGCCATCATCCAGTGCTCGGCCGTCGCGTAAGTGACCTGTTCGACGGTGAACGGAGCAGGCCACCACTGGCTGAAGCAGGCTGCGCTGAGCGCTCCGTCCCGGCGTGGCTCGTGGCCCCAGAAGTGGACGTACTTGAGTCGCTCGCCCCGTGCCAGACGCTCGATCACCTCGGCCACGCTCCGCGGCCCGCCGTCGCGCGCGGGCACCGTGCCGGAGGCGCTCTCTGCTGCTCCCATCAGTGGATTGTCCCAACCGCTCCCACGCTCGGTCTCACCGGGCAACCCACGGGGCGCCCAGGCGGGGTTGGAGCCGGAGGCCGCGGTGCTGTTTTGGCCCCTTCCGTTGCCCCGTCCAGTGGGGCTGGCCGCCGGCACACGATAGGCGGAGAGCGTGTGACGGGCTTCACTACTAACTAGTAGCTGTCTTTGGAGTAAGGAACAGGTGGCGGCGCCGTCTCCCCCCGTGAACCGCACGCGATGCGGACATCACAGGGCGGGAGAGGCGAGTGGGATGGGCGACACGGGGGCGGCGAGCGCACTGCAATGGCTGGCATCGGCGGCACCTGACGCGGGGGTCTGCCTCGCGGACTGGGCCCGGCACCCGCTGGGGGTGACGTTGTTGCCCGCCGGACGGTTGTGGGACGTGTTGATCATGCCGGGGGAGTTGGGCAGCCGCACGCATGAGGTGCTGGGCCAGTACGAGCCCTACCCGGGCCCCGTACTGGCCGACTTCCGCGACGCGCAGGTGGGGTTCTTTGTGCCACCAGGTACCTCCGCGGAGTGGCTGGCCACGGGCGTACGGGGCGTGGGACGGGGCGGCTGGATCGTGGTGCCCTACCCGGGGCGGTCGACGGGGGGCGTGCGGTGGCTCAGCCCACCGGACGGTTCGGGCGCCCTCGTCGACCCGGTGGTGCTGGAGTGGGCCATGCACGAGGCGGCTGCGGGACTTGAGGCCCCGTCGGACGGAGGAGCCTGACGGGCGAGGGCGCGGTACACCGACCAGACGACGCCGCACACCAGCACGACCGACAGGCACCAACTGGCGAGCACGTCAGCCGGCCAGTGGTAGCCGCGGCGTACCAGGCCCAGACCGACTGCCAGGTTCAACGCGGCCATCGCCGCCGTGGCCCACCGCAAGGTCCAGCGGGAGGGGCCACGGCCGGCAGTCTTCGGCGAGGCCACGGGCGCCGCGGGCGCTGCTGACGAGCGGGCCGGGACGCCCGGGGCGGACGGAGCCTTGGACAGTTGGCCGAGGCGGAGCGCGGTGTGTGCGAAGACGGTGAGGACGAGGGCCGCGCCGTAGCCGACGGCGGCGGTGGCCGCGTGGCCGGAGGGGAAGTAGCCGCTGCCGTCGGCCAGCGGGGCCCCTTCGGGCCCGGTACGCCCCACCCATGCCTTCAACGGAGCGACGACCGCCGGTACGGAGGCCAGGGCGAGCACGGCGGAGAGCGGCGGCAACCACCACAGACGGAGCCGGGCCCGGCGCCCGCGCCACGCCGCGTACACCACCGCCACCAAGACGACCGGGACGACGGCCGTCACCCCGCCGAGGTCGGCACCGAGCTCAGCGATACGGCCGACGAGAGCCGAGGGCGTGCGTTCGGACGGCAGCGCCCCCGGGCGCGCCACGGAGCGGCCCAGACGCTCGTCCAGCGCGCGTACGCCACCATCGGCAGCCACTTGCCAGGTGAGGAAGGAAAACAGCAGCGCCACACCGAGGAGGAGCCATCGGTGCGTGCGACGAAGGAGGGGCAGCCCCGGAACAAGGGGGGTGGTTCCGAGGCTGCCAACGCGATCGGGGCGCCGCACGCCCCGGGGGGTATGGGGCGGGCGGCCATCCGATCGGTGAGGAGATCCAGAGCCAGAGACTCCAGGGGTGTGCGCCGAGGCGCAACCGGAACGGGACTGGGGATGCACCGGCCCGGCACCGTCCGCGGTCTCCCGCGGCCGGGGTGTTTCTCTCATCTGCGGGAACCGTACGTCAGGCGGGGCGTGCCGGATAGCTGGATCACTTGCTCGACATTGCCCCCGCACATCTTCTTCACGACGTGCATGTGTGGCTCCGTAGCGCGTGGTGCGCCCATGAATCCGCTCCGTTCCCGCCCCGTGGCAACCGTCGGACTCCCATTCTCCCCGCCGCTGTGGAGGGAGCGGGCCAGCTCTGTGCGCGGGCGCGGAGACCGCCCGTAGGGCCCCAGCGGACGGCAGCCCTGCCTGTTGCCGGCCCCGTACGGCGCCTTCCGAATCGGCCCGCCTGCCCCGTCGGCCCTCTGGTGCCGGTCCGGAGCGACACAGCCGGCCCCGTACGATGCGCTTCGGGGCGCGAGACGGGGCCGGCCGCGAGCCGGGGGCGGGACGGGGCGGGAGCGCGGCGCTCCGTCACCCGGTCACAGCCGGGCGAAGGACTCCTCCAGGATATCGAGCCCCTCGTTGAGCAGGTCCTCGCCGATCACCAGCGGCGGCAGGAAACGCAGGACGTTGCCGTACGTACCGCAGGTGAGGACCACAAGACCGGCCGCGTGGCACGCCTTGGCCAGTGCGCCGGCGGCGGCGGGGTTCGGGTCCTTGGAACCGGGCTGCACCAGTTCGATCGCGATCATCGCGCCTCGTCCGCGGACGTCGCCGATGATGTCGAACTTCTCCTGGAGCGCGTGCAGGCGCCCCTTCATGACCTCCTCGATGCGCCGTGCCTTCGCGTTGAGGTCCTGCTCGCGCATGGTCTCGATGGCGCCGAGGGCCGCCGCGCAGGCCACCGGGTTGCCACCGTAGGTGCCGCCGAGGCCGCCGCTGTGCGCGGCGTCCATGATCTCGGCGCGCCCGGTCACGGCAGCCAGCGGAAGACCGCCGGCGATGCCCTTGGCGGTGGTGATCAGGTCGGGCACGATGCCCTCGTCCTCACAGGCGAACCACTGCCCGGTGCGGCAGAAACCGGACTGGATCTCGTCCGCGACGAACACGATGCCGTTGGCGTTCGCAAATTCGACGATCTTCGGCAGGAAGCCCTTTGCCGGCTCGATGAATCCGCCCTCGCCGAGCACCGGCTCGATGACGATGGCCGCGACGTTCTCCGCCCCGACCTGCTTGCTGATCATGTCGATGGCCTGCGCGGCGGCTTCCTCGGCGCAGTTCTCCGCGCCGGTCAGCCAACGGTAGGGGTAGGCCACCGGAACCCGGTAGACCTCGGGTGCGAACGGACCGAAGGAGTGCTTGTACGGCATGTTCTTGGCGGTCAGCGCCATGGTGAGGTTGGTGCGCCCGTGGTAGCCGTGATCGAAGACCACGACCGCCTGGCGCTTGGTGTAGGCGCGGGCGATCTTCACCGCGTTCTCGACGGCCTCCGCGCCGGAGTTGAACAGCGCGGACTTCTTGGCGTGGTCACCGGGGGTGAGCGCCGCGAGCTCTTCGCACACGGCTACGTAGCCCTCGTACGGCGTGACCATGAAACAGGTGTGGGTGAAGTCGGCGAGTTGCGCAGCGGCACGCCGGACGACCGCTTCGGCGCTGGCGCCGACCGAGGTGACGGCGATACCGGAGCCGAAGTCGATCAGCCGGTTGCCGTCCACGTCCTCGATGACCCCGCCACCGGCGCGGGCGGCGAAGACGGGCAGCACGGTGCCCACGCCCCCGGCGACCGCCGCTCCCTTACGGGCCAACAGCTCCTGGGACTTCGGACCGGGGATGGCGGTGACGAGGCGGCGCTCCTGGGGGAGGGCGGGGCCTCCGGACAGTTCGGTCATGTGGGGCTCCAGGGGGGTACGCAGGAATGGCGGCGGCTTTACTTCGCAGGCTAGGGGCGGTCCCCCGGCCCTGGCATGTTCCGATCGGGAGAAGTGGGCGTGTGGCGTTGTCCGCGACGGACATAGCGTGGAGCCCGGACATAGCGGAGCGAACGGCATGCCGCTACACGGGGCCGTGGGGTGACGGGGCCGGGGCCACTAGATTGAGGGGCCGTAAGGCGGCGGACGGTGCGGGCGGGCGGTACATGGGGCGGGATTCGTCACGACGGTGGGCGGAGCGCGTGACCACGACATGGGCGTTCGGCCATCGGTGGTACGGCCGTGCGCACCCGTAGCCAGGACACGGGGCCGCGGCGAGGGCCCCGTGCGCGGTACGACCCGGGTGTGGCCCGGTGCGCCGCAGCGGGTAGTTGAGTGTGAGCAGCCGGCAGGTCAGCACAGGGGGCAAGGGGCAGCGGATGGACACCGAGGGCAGCTACGACGCGCGGGGCACGCGACCCGAGGCCGTGCCGCATCCGACGGTTGATCGGGCACGACAGCCGCTGCCGCCTGCCGCACCGGCCGGCCCCGCGGACGCGGCGCCCCAGGTGTGGCCACCGCTGCCTCTGGAGACACCGGTGCCGGGCCACCCGGCGCCCGCGTCGCACCCCGTGCCACCGCCCCCGGCGGTTGCCCCGCACACCGCACGGCCCGTCGCTCCAGCGCCCGGGGCCGGCTGGGCGACGGGGGCGCCGGGGCAGGCGGGGGGAGCGCGGGGGGCTGGCGTGTGGGTGGCCGGTGTGCCCGGGGCTGGGGCTGGGCCGGTGGCAGCCGGGGGCGGGATGCCCGCGCCGCCCGTCGCGCCGCCGTCGGGCCTGTCACACGGAGCGGCTGGGGCTCCGCCGACGGTGCCGTCATCGCACGGAGGGCATCCAGCGGCTGGCTCGTACGGGGGCTCGCCGGCTGCACCGCGCCCGGCAGTTCCGCCGGCGCCCCCTGGTGCACCGCCGCAGCAGTCCTTCCTGGAGTGGCTCCGCACCCCGCGGCGCGTGACGGAGCCGGGCATCTGGGCTTTTGGGCATCGGCCTCGGCCGGCGGAGGAGCCGGAGCGCGTGCCGACACGAGGCCTACTGATCGGCGCCTTCGTGTCAGGGCTGTGCGCGTGGATACTATGGAGATTGATCATTAATGCCACTTTTGGTTCTTTTTACATGTGGCCGTTTGAGCAACTCACCCGAAGCTCGTGGTACAGGAATGAGAACGGGGAGCTTGATAGGCAGGCATATGTCGACCAGGTGTGGATCTACGAGCATGCTCTTGGCGCCCTGATCTTCGCCGGATTCGCCAAAGCTGGCCACTGGCCCGAACTAGCCCGCCGACTCCTCGCCCCGTTGGCCCGCCACCTGCGGGAGCAGCAAGCCGACCCCTCGCGCCCGCCGGCCGATCCGGCGGCCGACCCCGCGCAGTGGCCTGAGCTTCGAGAAGCCGGGGCCCAGAGCGCTGCCGACCGGCTCGCCCAGGACGCGCAGGCCGGCCTGATGAACGATGTGGATCACGCGCGCCTCACCCAGGCGTGGCGCTCCGTGCAGGCCCACCCGGGCCGGTTGCCGGCCTTCACCGACACGGTGCTGCGGCACGGTGCCGCAGCGTGCGCGCACCCCTCGGGCGCGCGGAACCTCCCCACCCGGGGCGCGCGCCACGACCTCCTCACCCGGCAGGTCCGGTTGGGCACCGCGGCCGACGACCCGCGCAACCCGTACCAGCACCGGGGCGTCGGCCTGGCCCTCGACCCCGGGGTGCTGGGCACGTCGCTGCTCGCGGTCGGGCCGGCGGGTTCGGGCAAGACGGTGCGGCTGGTCAGCCCAGTCGTCGAGACGCTCTGTCTACAGGCGCTGGCCGGGCAGGCCGCCGTGGTAGCCGTCGGCGCCGCCGGCGCCGGACTGGGGCCGGACGACGCGTTCGACGTGGTCGTCAAGATCGGCAGGCCCGATTCGGCGTACGACCTCGACCTGTACGGCGGCGCCACCGACGCCGACGAGGCGGGCGGCATCCTGGCCGAGGCCCTGATCGGCGATCTCGCCCTCACCCTTCCCGGCGGCGAGAGCCAGCGCGCGAGCACCGCGATCGCGCAGTTGCTCGGCCCCTTCCGGACGGCCCACGGCCGGTTCCCCTCCGTGCCCGAGCTCCGCGAGCTCCTGGAGGGCTCCGCGCCGGCCTGGCTGGCGCTGCGCAAGGTCCTGGAGGCGACCGGCCAGCAGGCTCAGGCACGCGAGCTGGACGTGCGCGAGCGCCAAGCCACGCGCGCGGGCGACATCGGGGCCGTACTCGCCGAACGACTCGCGCTTCTGGACCGCCCCGCCTTCGCCGACTTCTTCCGGACCGACGGGGCCAGCCGCCCCTTCTCGTTGCGCTCCCTGGACCACCCGCTGCGGGTACGGATCGACCTGCCGGAGCGGGGGTACGCGGAGGCGTCCCGGCTGCTGGCCCGGCTGGTTCTGGCGCAGTTCGCGGAGGGCGCCGTCAGCCGCACGGACCGTTCGCTCTTCGCCTGCCTGGTGCTCGACGACGCCTCGTACGCCATCACCCCGGAAGCGTTGCGCGCCTTGCAACGTCTGCGTTCCGTGAATGCGGGCGCCGTCCTCACGCTCCGTACCCTGGACGACGTGCCCGAGGGCCTGCGCAGCGCGCTGCTCGGCGCCGTGGGCTGTCGGATGGCGTACGCCGGCCTGACGACCTGGGACGGGGCCCATTTCGCCGAGGTGTGGGGCAAGGAGTGGGTCCAGATGCAGGACGTCACGGACCGGCAGATCATTTCGGACGAACCGTTCACCAAGGTGCTGCACTTCATCCGACGCGTCGCCACCGGCAAGGCCGCCACCGCCCAGTCGGTCACCACGCGCACCGTGGAGCGCGAACGCTGGTCGGCATCCGAGCTCGCCCACTCCGTGCCGCCCGGCCACGCCGTGCTGTCCCTCACCTCCGTACGGGGCCCCAGCGCTCCACCCGTACTCGTCGATCTGCGCACCTGACCAGCGGGACCGCAGTCCGGAGCGGGGGCGCGGGAGGCGAACTGTGCTCCCGCGCCCTACCTCACGTGGGATACCTGCGCTTTCCACCATTGAGGCAGAATCGGAAAGAGCCGTTCGTACGGGACGGCGCACTCTTCGCGTCCGTCGAAGCGAAGCCGTCCGAAGCCGCAACGAAGGTGCCATGCCTCCCACGCTCGCCTCACTCGTTCACCACTCCACGCTGAAGCTGACCGTGCTGGCGGGCGGGGACCGGTTGGACGTGCCCGTGCGGTGGGCGCACGTCAGCGAGCTGCCGGACCCCGTGCCGTACATGGATGGCGGCGAACTGCTGCTGACCACCGCCATGCAGTTGGACGCCGAGGACCCGGACGCCATGCGCCGCTACGTACGGCGCCTCGTCGACGCCGGAGTCGTCGGCCTCGGCTTCGCCGTCGGCGTCAACTACGAACAGGCACCGGCGGCGCTCGTCCAGGCCGCCAGTGAGGCCGGGTTGCCGCTGCTGGGCGTGCCGCCCCGTACCCCGTTCATCGCGATCAGCAAGGCCGTCTCGGCCGCCATCGCCGCCGATCAGTACCGCGCCGTCACCGCGGGGTTCGAGGCACAGCGCGAGCTCACCCGCGCCGCCATCGGAGCCGAGGGCCCCACGGAGCTCCTGGCCAGGCTCGCCGCCCACCTGGACGGCTGGGCCGCCCTGTACGACGTGTCCGGAGCACTGATCGGCTCCGCGCCCGACTGGGCCGCGCGCCGGGCGGCGCGGCTCACCAGTGACGTCGAGCGGCTGCGCGGGCGGCCGGCGCCGGCCAGCGCGGTCGTGGGGGCCACGGAGGCGGACGGGGAGGAGGCGACCGACCGGGTCGAACTCCAGACACTGGGCATCGGGCGCCGCACACGGGGCGTCCTGGCCGTGGGCACCGCAGCGCCGCTGGGTACGGCGGAGCGCTACGCGGTGCACTCCGCCGTCGCCCTGCTGACCCTCACCACCGAGCGCTCCCGCGCGCTGCGCGACGCCGAACAGCGGCTCGGTGCAGCGGTCCTGCGCATGTTGCTCGCGGGCGAACCCGACCACGCGCGCGCCGTGGCCGGGCAACTGTACGGGGGACTGCTCGACGCCCCGTTCCGGATGCTCATTGCGGAAGCCCTCCCGGCCGGCCCGCACACGACGCCGACCACGCCCCGTGCTCACGAACCGCAAGCGTCCCCTGGGCCGCACCCGACGGCCCTCCCCACGGCCCCGGAGACCGACGGCACGGAGCCCAGGCCCCTGCCCCGTGGGGCGACGCCCGCCGGCCCCGTGCCCCCCGCCCCCGAACCCGCGCACGCGGCCCCGCGCACGCCACCGTCCGGCTCCGCGCCGACGGCCCCATGCAGCCCAACGGCCGCGGGGTCCGGCGAACCGTTGGGCTCCCTGGCGGACGCCGTCGAGGCCGCCTGTGTCCGTACGGGGGAGGCGGTGCTGATCGTCCCGGACGGCGCGCGGCTCATCGTGCTCGCCTCCGACGGCGGCGCCGCGGTGCGGGCGTGTGCGGAGTACGCCACCACCACCGAGGCGCACCGCGGTGGCACGGCGCGCCCCCGCCCGCGCGAGGCCACCGACATCGACGACGGCGTCGTCATCGGCCTCTCTGCTCCCGCTGGCCCCATCGCAGCCTCCGCCGCCTACCGGCAGGCCGAACAGGCCCTCTCGGTGGCGCGCCGCCGTGGCCGGGTCCTCGTCGAGCACGAGCAGGTCGCCGCGGGCTCGGTCCTGCCGCTGTTGGCCGATGACGCGGTACGGGCGTTCGCCGACGGGCTGTTGCGCGCCCTGTACGACCACGACGCGACGGGGCGGGGCGACCTCGTGGCGAGCCTGCGGGCCTGGCTGTCCCGACACGGCCAGTGGGACGCCGCCGCAGCCGAACTCGGCGTACACCGCCACACCCTCCGCTACCGCATGCGCAGGGTCGAAGAGATCCTCGGCCGCTCACTGGACGACCCCGACGTCCGCATGGAGCTGTGGCTCGCCCTGAAGGCCACGGGCGCGTAGCCGGACTGGAGCCCAGGCGCGGCACGCGCGCGACGGTCTCCGCGCATACGCCGGCGGTTTGGGGTGGTCGGGCTCTGCCTGGCAGTGCTGCGCCGTCTCCTGCCGTGCTTCCTGCTCCCCGCTACCTCCCCGCCGGGGCCTGATCCGTTCGATTGCTGCGCCGTAGTGTGCTGCAGTGTCGGGTTGATGCAGGTCCGCTGCTGCCCTCCGTACCCCCGCCCCGCCCACGGACTTCCTCCTGCCCCGTAACCCTCGGCAGGTCCTTCCCGTTGCTCCGTGCTCCGTGCGGGAGGTTCCGCCGCTCCGTGCCCCGTGCGCTGCCCACCCACCCCGTACCGCTGACCTCCGCGCGCGAGGTTGACGCGGGGCGCGGCACAGATCCTCGGGCCGTAGGCGCGAGCCCGCTTGCCGGCATCCCCGTACAGCGTGGGCCAAGGTGCGGGCGAAGGCACAGGCGAAGGTGGCACGAGCCGCGACCGCACGTGCCAATCCGGCCTGTAGCGCGTGAACAGTGCTACGGGGCGGATAAACGCCGCGTGGTGACCTCGCCCCTACGGTGGGGGCAGCGAATGTGTGCCAGTGCTCCGGTGGGTGGCCAGACCAGAGTTGGGCCGCTCCGGCCAAGGGCGGAACACAGGTCCGGTCCCTTGGGCCGGGAGGGCGCGAGCGTGCCGCCAGTGGCGGTGCCCCGGCGCGCCCCGTCGGTTGCCCTGCACCGTTTCGCGACCACGCACCGCACCAATCTCCACCACTTCGGAAGGGCCGGGATTCGCTGTGTCAGTCACTCAAGAATCTGCCACTCACGCTTTCTGGATCGCTGGCCGCGCGGCGACCGGCGACGAGACCTTCGACGTCACCTCCCCCTGGGACAACCGCCTCGTGGGCACCGTGAGCGTTCCCACCGACGCCCAGATCGAGGAGGCCGTGGCCGCTTCCGTGGCGGTGCAGGCCGAGTTCGCCGCCACCCCGGCGCACGTACGGGCGGCAGCGCTGGACCACGTGACGAAGCGCCTCACGGAGCGCACCGAGGAGATCGCCCAACTGATCTCGGCGGAGAACGGCAAGCCCATCAAGTGGGCCCGTGGCGAGGTCGGCCGTGCGATCTCCGTGTTCCGCTTCGCCGCGGAGGAGGCCCGGCGGTTCAATGGCGGTGAGGCCCAGCGCCTGGACACTGATGCCGGTGGGGCAGGGCGGCTGGCGCTCACCCGCCGCTTCCCGCGGGGCACGGTGCTCGGCATCGCCCCGTTCAATTTCCCGCTCAACCTCTGTGCGCACAAGATCGCCCCCGCCATCGCCGTCGGCGCGCCGATCATCCTGAAGCCGGCGCCCGCCACTCCGCTTTCCGGGTTGATCCTCGGCGAGCTGCTGGCCGAGACCGACCTCCCGGCGGGCGCCTGGTCGGTACTCCCGGTGCCGAACGACCGCATGCCTGCGCTCGTGCAGGACGAACGGCTGCCGGTCATCTCCTTCACCGGCTCCGACAAGGTCGGCTACGCCATCATGGACTCGGTGCCCCGTAAGCACTGCACGCTGGAACTGGGCGGCAATGGAGCGGCAGTCGTACTCCCCGACTTCTCCTCCGACGCGGACCTCGACTGGGCGGCGACCCGCATCGCGACGTTCTCCAACTACCAGGGCGGCCAGTCCTGCATCTCCGTCCAGCGGGTGATCGCCGACGCGTCGGTGTACGAGCGCCTGGTGCCGAGGATCGTGGCGGCCGTCGAAGCACAGGTCACCGGTGACCCCTCGGACGCCGCCACCGAAGTCGGACCGTTGGTCAATGAGGACGCGGCCAAGCGCGTCGAATCGTGGGTAGAGGAAGCCGTACGGGGCGGGGCGACCCTGCTGGCCGGCGGCAAGCGCGACGGAGCCTCCTACGCGCCCACCGTCCTCGCTGACGTCCCGGCCGACGCGACCCTCGCCCACGAGGAGGTGTTCGGCCCCGTGCTCACCCTCCAGCGGGTCGAGGGCGAGGAAGCCGCCTTCGCGGCCGTGAACGACTCCAAGTACGGCCTCCAGGCCGGCGTCTTCACCCACGACACCCGCGCCGCGTTCCGCGCGCACCGCGCCCTGGAGGTCGGTGGCGTGATCATCGGCGACGTACCGTCCTACCGCGCGGACCAGATGCCCTACGGCGGTGCCAAGCAGTCCGGCGTCGGCCGCGAAGGGGTGCGCTACGCCATGGACGACTACACCTACGAGCGCGTCCTGGTCTTCACCGGCATTGACCTGTAACCGGTTACGGGGCACCTGCCCCGTAACCACGGACGGGGCGGGCGACACTGAACGGAGTCGGAGCGGAGCCGACACGGTGCCACGGGGCGGGCACCGGCGCGACGCATCCGGGACGTCAGCCGCCCGCCCCGTCCGGCGTGGCCGCCCTCCGGCCGCCTCACGCCGGACGGAGCTGCCCACGCTCACCCGCTCCGCCCGCCGGCGCCGGCCACGACGCTCGCTATGAGGTTCGCTCCACCCGGCGCGCGCAGTCACTCACCACATGGCTACCCCGGCCCGACACAGCCCGTACGGAGCCATCGCCCCCCTCACAACCCGCAGCCCGCGCCAAAGCCCTGGGCTGTCCCCGGCAGGGCCCGCCCTCACCCCGCGGGCCCCTCTCGTCACCCGCCAGCCACGCCCCCCCGCACGCGCGTCAGACGTACGGAGCCCCCAGACCGCGGATCATCCCCGGGAGCACGGAGCACGGAGCACGGAGCACGGAGCACGGAGCACGGAGCACGGAGCACAGCCTCGCGCGGGGGGGCAGAGAAGGAAGTGAGACCCGCCCTCGCCCGGCGGCGCGCGACACCGAGCGCGGAATGCGGCCGGCCTCCGTGCCCGGCGAGCAACCTCGCGCGCGGGGTTGCGGAATCCGGGCTCGTCTTCGCTGGCACGGGCGTCGATCCCCGCTGGAGGGCACGGGGGCACGGGGGCTCCTCCGACCTTCGTCGTGGTCCCTCCAAGCAGCCCGCAGGCATCCCCTCAGCAACCTCACCCCCGTACAGTCCCGATCTCAGGCGGCCCACTGCCACCGGCCTGTACGACCAAGCGAGAGTTGCCCCACCCCCCACCACCTCGCCCCGCAGCCCAGGCCCGCCGCACCCCGTGGGCAACCGGCGAGCGGCCCGCGGGCACCGTGCCGGTGCGCCCCCACGGTGCGCCCCGTCAGCCCCTTGTGTTTGCGGTCTGCTGCCATGGCAGAGTCCTACTAGGGGTGCGGCGCCCAATTGGCCGTGTCGAGCAGCCACAATGGGGGAATGACGGACTCCCTTGCCACGCCGCATCAGCCCTTCGTCGCTGCCGCCGGTGCCTCAGCAGATCCCGACGCTCCGCGTTCCCTCGTGATCCTCGGTTCGACGGGTTCGATCGGGACCCAGGCCATCGACGTCGTGCTGCGCAACCCCGACCGCTTCCGCGTCACGGGGCTGTCTGCCGCGGGCGGTCGGGTGGAGTTGCTGGCGGAGCAGGCGCGTCAATTGCGGGTGGACACGGTTGCCGTGGCCCGGGAGGACGTGGTGCCCGCGCTCCGTGCCGCGCTGTCCGAGCAGTACGGGGCCGAGCCGCTGCCGGAGATCCTGGCCGGCCCCGACGCGGCCACGGAGCTGGCGGGTGCGCCGTGCCACTCGGTGCTGAACGGCATCACCGGCTCCATCGGCCTGGCGCCGACGCTGGCCGCCCTGGAGGCCGGCCGGGTGCTGATCCTCGCGAACAAGGAGTCGTTGATCGTCGGCGGTCCGTTGGTCAAGGCCGTGGCCAAGCCGGGGCAGATCGTTCCCGTTGACTCCGAGCACTCGGCGCTCTTCCAGGCCCTGATGGGCGGCACCAGGGCCGAGGTGCGCAAGCTGATCGTCACGGCCAGCGGCGGCCCGTTCCGCGGACGGAGCAGGTCCGAGCTGAGCTCCGTGACGCCGCGCCAGGCACTCGCCCACCCCACCTGGGACATGGGCCCCGTCGTCACCATCAATTCGGCCACTCTGGTCAACAAGGGCCTTGAGGTCATCGAGGCGCACCTGCTCTTCGACATCCCCTTCGACCGGATCGAGGTCGTCGTCCACCCGCAGTCGTACGTGCACTCCATGGTCGAGTTCACCGACGGCTCCACGCTCGCGCAGGTCAGCCCGCCCGACATGCGCATGCCGATCGCGCTCGGGCTGGGCTGGCCGAACCGGGTGCCGGACGCCGCGCCCGGCTGCGACTGGACGAAGGCGTCGTCGTGGGAGTTCTTCCCGCTCGACACGGAGGCCTTCCCCGCCGTCTCGCTGGCCCGACACGTCGGTGATCTGGGCGGCACCGCGCCCGCCGTCTTCAACGCCGCCAACGAGGAGTGCGTGGACGCGTTCTTGGCCGAACAACTGCCCTTCACCGGCATCGTGGACACGGTGGCTGCCGTGGTCACCGAGGGACTGGCCTCAGGCACCGTGAAAAAGGGCCATGATGGAACCTCGCTCTCGGTGGCAGACGTCCTGGAAGCGGAGACCTGGGCGCGCGCCCGCGCGCGGGAACTGGCTGCACGGGCGGCGAAGGCAACATCGGAGGTACGCGCATGACGACCTGGATGACGATCCTCGGAATAATCGTCTTCGTCGTCGGTCTGCTCTTCTCCATCGCCTGGCATGAACTCGGTCACCTGTCGACGGCCAAGCTGTTCGGCATCCGCGTGCCGGAGTACATGGTCGGCTTCGGGCCGACGATCTTCTCCCGCAAGAAGGGCGAGACAGAGTACGGCGTCAAGGCCGTCCCGCTCGGCGGCTACATCCGGATGATCGGCATGTTCCCCCCGGGCGACGACGGGCGGGTCACGGCGCGCTCCACGTCGCCCTGGCGCGGCATGGTCGAGGACGCCAGGTCGGCCGCGTACGAGGAACTCAAGCCGGGTGACGAGGAGCGGCTGTTCTACACGCGCAAGCCGTGGAAGCGCGTGATCGTCATGTTCGCCGGTCCGTTCATGAACCTGGTGCTCGCCGTGGTGATCTTCGTCGGGGTCATGATGACCTTCGGCATCAACACGCAGACCACCACCGTCGGCTCCGTCTCCGAATGTGTGATCCCGGCCTCGGCCAACACCGACACCTGCACCAAGGACGCCAAGGACTCGCCGGCGAAGGCGGCGGGCCTCAAGCCCGGCGACAAGATCGTGGCGTTCAACGGTCAGCCGACGCCGGACTGGCAGACCCTCCAGCGTGACATCCGCGACACCACGGGGCCGGCGACGATCACCGTGGAGCGGGACGGCGCGCACAAGACGCTGACCGCCAACCTCATCAAGAACAAGGTCGCCAAGTCGGACGGCGACGGCGGCTACGTGAAGGGCGAGTACGTCACCGCGGGGTTCCTGGGCTTCGCGCCCGCGACCGGTGTCGTGCAGCAGTCCTTCGGCGAGTCCGTCGACCGCATGGGCGACATGGTGGAGTCCGGCGTCGAGTCGCTGATCGCGCTCCCGTCCAAGATCCCGGACCTGTGGAACGCGGCGTTCGGCGATGCCGAGCGTGAGCCCGACTCCCCGATGGGAGTGGTGGGGGCGGCGCGGGTCGGCGGCGAGGTCTTCAACCTCGACATCCCGCCGGAGCAGCAGATCGCCACGATGCTCTTCCTGGTGGCCGGGTTCAACCTCTCGCTGTTCCTGTTCAACATGCTGCCCCTGCTGCCACTGGACGGTGGGCACATCGCCGGCGCCCTGTGGGAGTCCCTGCGCCGCAAGACGGCGCGCGTCTTCCGCCGGCCCGACCCCGGCCCCTTCGACGTCGCCAAGCTCATGCCGGTCGCGTACGTCGTTGCGGGCATCTTCATCTGCTTCACGCTGCTGGTGCTCATCGCCGACGTGGTGAACCCGGTACGGATCACCTAGTCGCACGCCCCGGGCGGCACGAGCGGAGGGGCAGGCCCGCCCCGTACCACCGCACCGCGCCGCACCGGGGCGCTCTGCGTCCCCGCCGCATCGCTGCGACCACGACGTTGCCCGCTGTGGCCGTACGGCGCCGGACACGGCCTCGCGCCCTGCTGCCCCCTCCCACGGGGCCGGCGGGCGCGGGGCCGCTCTCCTTGGCCTCACACGCCCTGCCGACCCGCTCCGGCCCTGCTGCGCCCTTCTGCTCTGTCTCTCCGCCCCACTCCCCAGGCCGCTGAGCCGCGGCCCCTCTCCCCCTCCCTCACGGCCCGGCTTACGGCCTCCGGAGCGTGCTGTGCGGCCCGTACGGAGCGGCACAGGGGGGGCGAGGGGGCAGGCGACGAAGGAAAGGGGCTACCCGGCGATCCTCCTCGGAGCACGGAGCACGGAGCACGGAGCACGGAGCACGGAGCACGGAGCACGGAGCACGGGGCGGCGGCCCTGCCGGTACGCGCCGTAGCCAGCTGTAGACCGACCGCGTGGGCCCGCCCCGAAGGTGCCGGTGACCTGTCGCGTCCGCGGTGCTGTGGGGCGGAGCCGATACGGGGCCTGGCAGGAGACGCGTCCGCTCCAGTCCGCTACTCGCCCCCGTGAGCAGGCTCGACCGGGCCGCGGTTCGTCGGCCGGGCGGGGTTGGTCGCACCGTGTCCGGTTCCGGCCCCGAGAGTCGACGGCTACGGCGCGGGGGAGCTAGCGAGTGCGTCTTGCGGCTGGCCGACGGCATGGCCACGAACGAGCGAAGATCGGGCGAGGCGTCCTCGCCCGACTATCGCCGATCGTGTGAGGTTAGAGGCTGGGTGCGCCGGGGCTGCTCCAGGTGCCGTAATCTCGAAGACCGGAGCCCGCCGATCTCGGGACCTCGTTACACACCTTGGGGTTGCTCGCCAGATGACAGCGATTTCGCTTGGAATGCCGTCCGTTCCGACCAAGCTTGCCGACCGTAGGGTCAGTCGTCAGATTCAGGTGGGCTCGGTGCCCGTCGGTGGTGACGCTCCGGTGTCGGTGCAGTCGATGACGACGACGTTGACTGCTGATGTGAATGCGACGTTGCAGCAGATTGCGCAGCTCACGGCGTCGGGTTGTCAGATCGTGCGGGTGGCGTGTCCTTCGCAGGATGATGCCGAGGCGTTGCCTGCGATTGCGAAGAAGTCGCAGATTCCGGTGATTGCGGATATTCACTTCCAGCCGAAGTATGTGTTTGCGGCGATTGATGCCGGGTGTGCTGCGGTGCGGGTGAATCCGGGGAACATCCGGCAGTTCGACGACAAGGTGAAGGAGATCGCGAAGGCGGCTTCCGATGCGGGGGTGCCGATTCGTATCGGGGTCAACGCGGGGTCGTTGGACAAGCGGTTGTTGGCGAAGTACGGGAAAGCGACGCCTGAGGCGTTGGTGGAGTCGGCGTTGTGGGAGTGCTCGCTTTTTGAGGAGCACGGGTTCCGGGACATCAAGATCTCGGTGAAGCACAACGATCCGGTGGTGATGGTGAATGCGTACCGGCAGTTGGCTGCGCAGTGTGACTATCCGTTGCACTTGGGTGTGACGGAGGCGGGTCCTGCTTTTCAGGGGACGATCAAGTCTGCGGTGGCGTTCGGTGCGTTGTTGGCGGAGGGGATCGGCGACACGATTCGGGTGTCGTTGTCGGCGCCGCCGGTGGAGGAGGTGAAGGTGGGCATCCAGATTTTGGAGTCGTTGAACCTTCGTCCGCGGAGGTTGGAGATCGTGTCGTGTCCGTCGTGTGGGCGGGCGCAGGTGGATGTGTACAAGTTGGCGGATGAGGTGACGGCGGGCCTTGAGGGGATGGAGGTTCCGTTGCGGGTGGCGGTGATGGGGTGTGTGGTCAATGGTCCGGGTGAGGCGCGTGAGGCGGATCTGGGTGTGGCCTCGGGCAATGGGAAGGGGCAGATCTTCGTGAAGGGCGAGGTCATCAAGACCGTGCCGGAATCGAAGATCGTGGAGACCCTGATCGAGGAAGCCATGAAGATCGCCGAAGAGATGGAACGCGACGGAATTGCTTCCGGTGAACCCCAGGTATCCGTGAGCTGACCTCCGCGGGCGCCACCGCGTTCCCGGTTGCAGGGGGTGCGTCGCGGGGGACCGAGGTACAGTGCGGAAACCGAGTCCCCTGCGGCCCCACCGGACCGCAACCACCACGAGGCGTACCGACACGTGCTGACGACGACCACCACCAGGGTCCTTGAGCCGGGCGAGCTCGACGCGGCACTCGCCGTACTCGACCGCGACCCGGTCGCCAATGCCTTTGTCGCCGCACGGGTCCAGACAGCGGGTCTGGACCCGTGGCGGCTCGGCGGTGAAATGTGGGGTTGGTACGCCGGCGGACGGCTTGAATCGCTGTGTTATGCCGGGGCCAATCTGGTCCCCATTTGCGCCACACCGGAGGCCGTACGCGCCTTCGCCGACCGGGCGCGTCGTTCCGGGCGCCGCTGTTCCTCCATCGTGGGCCCCGCCGAGGCCACGGCTGACCTGTGGTCCCTGCTGGAACCGAGCTGGGGTCCCGCGCGCGAGGTGCGCGGCCACCAACCGTTGATGATCGCCACCGGGATGCCCGACGACATCGCCCCGGACCCGTTGGTGCGCCGAGTCCGCAAGGACGAGATGGACGTGATCATGCCCGCGTGCGTGGCCATGTTCACCGAGGAGGTCGGCGTCTCGCCGCTGGCCGGCGACGGCGGCCTGCTCTACCAGGCCCGGGTCGCCGAACTCGTCGGCTCCGGTCGGTCCTTCGCCCGCATCGACGACGGCAGGGTCGTCTTCAAGGCGGAGATCGGCGCCGCCACCCAGCGCGCCTGCCAGATCCAGGGCGTGTGGGTCGCCCCTGAGTACCGTGGGCGCGGCCTCTCGGAGACTGGCATGGCTGCCGTGCTCGCGCACGCCCTGCGCGATGTGGCACCGGTCGTCAGCCTGTACGTCAACGACTACAACGCCGCGGCACGCGCCGCCTACCGACGCGTCGGCTTCCGTGAGGTCGGCGCGTTCATGAGCGTTCTGTTCTGACGCCACAGGGCCGGCCAGTAGGGTGCGGCTCATGTCGCATCGCGTCGGCGGGCAGCCCCCCGTCCCCCGAGACATCGCCATCGGGCCGCTCGATCTCGCGGCCCGCGTCGACGATGCGCTCGCCGTGCAGGCCCACGCCTTCGGCCTGACGGACGAGGAGATCGGCGTACGGCGCCACATCGTGCTGCGGCATTTCGCCACCCCGGGCGCGCGTGCCCTCGGGGCGACCACCGCAACGGGGCGCCTCGTCGGGTTCGTCTACGGCCTGCCCAACCAGCGCTCGTACTGGTGGTCCACCGTCGTCGCCCCGTACCTGCGTGCCGGCGGGCACGAGGACTGGCTGGACGACTCCTTCGTCATCACCGAACTGCACGTCCACCCGTCCCACCAGAAGCTCGGCATCGGCCGGGCGCTGATCACCACGATCACCGACGGGGTGGCACAGCCGCGCAGCATCCTCTCTGCGATCGACGCCGAAACCCCCGCCCGCGGCCTCTACCGCGACCTTGGCTACCGGGACCTGGCCCGCCCCGTCCACTTCCCGAGCGCGCGCAGCCCGTACGTCGTCATGGGGGCGCGCCTGCCGCTGCGTCGGGGGTGACCTCGGTACAGCTGGGGGGAGCCCCCAGGCCCAGGGAGCGTCCCACCGGCTGGGCAGGCGCCGCAGTCCGCGGCGCGGCGCCCGCCGGCGCCACCAGGTGCGCCGGGACACGGCGTGCCTCCCCTTGCCCCGTGCGCCGCGTCACAGGCACGGAGCGGCGATGGGGCGCAGATCATCGCCGGGGGCACGGGGCACGGGGCACGGGGCACGGGGCACGGGGCACGGGGCACGGAGCGGGTGGCGCGCAGCCTCGCGCGCGAGGCTGTTGAGTACGGGGCATGGAGCAGTGGCGTTCTGCCTTGACACGGGGCGCGGAGCACGGAGCTTCGGGCCGTGGGGTGTCAGGCGGTGACGGGGTGGGCTCCGTACGGGGCGCAGAGGCAGCGCCGCCCCGTGCTCCGTGTCGTGTCGCTCCGTGCTCCGTGTGGTCTACGGGGCGGTGGCGAGGGGCTTCGTACGGGCCACGGGGCGCAGGTGGTCGCGGGCTAAGTCGTTTTCGCGGGGTGACCCGCTGCGGTTAACCTCTCGCCCATCGCACCCGTACGCAGGAGACCTCCCATGGCCCACGCAGCCAACGTCCAGCGCATGTCCACGATGCTTTTCAAGACCCTGCGCGACGACCCGGCCGATGCCGAGACGGCCAGCCACAAGCTCCTGGTCCGTGCCGGCTACGTGCGCCGTACGTCGGCGGGCATCTGGACCTGGCTGCCGCTGGGCAAGAAGGTGCTGGACAACGTCACGCGCGTCGTGCGCGAGGAGATGGACGCGATCGGCGGCCAGGAGGTCCTGCTGCCGGCGTTGCTGCCGCGTGAGGCGTACGAGACGAGCGGGCGCTGGGAGGAGTACGGCGACCTGCTGTTCCGCCTCAAGGACCGCAAGGGAGCCGACTACCTCCTCGGGCCGACGCACGAGGAGATCTTCACCCTGACGGTCAAGGACCAGTGCGCGTCCTACAAGGACCTCCCGGTGATCGTCTACCAGATCCAGACGAAGTACCGGGACGAGGCGCGTCCGCGCTCGGGCGTGCTGCGGGGACGCGAGTTCCAGATGAAGGACTCGTACTCCTTCGACGTGAGTGACGAGGGGCTGGCCGAGTCGTACCGGCTGCACCGTGAGGCGTACACCCGGATCTTCGCGCGGCTGGGCCTCGACTACCGCATCGTGTCGGCGGTTTCCGGGGCGATGGGTGGTTCGGCGTCCGAGGAGTTCCTGGCGCCTGCCGCGGCGGGCGAGGACACCTTCGTGGACTGCCCGGCCTGTGGCTACGCGGCGAACACGGAGGCCGTCACCTTCGCCGCGCAGCCGACGGCGGACGGGGCCGCGCACGGCCCCGTGGAGGAGCTGGACACGCCCGACACCCCCACCATCGAGGCGCTCGCGGTGCACCTGGGCGTGCCGGCCTCGGCCACCCTGAAGAACCTCCTGGTCCGGGTGGACGGCGAGATCGTCGCGGTGGGCGTGCCCGGGGACCGTGAGGTGGACCTCGGCAAGCTGGGCGAGCACCTGGCGCCGGCCACCGTCGAACTGGTCACCGCCGACGACTTCGCCGACCGGCCCGACCTGGTGCGCGGCTACGTCGGTCCGCAGGGCATGGCGGGCAAGGCGTTCCGCTACCTCGCCGATCCGCGCGTCGCCCCCGGCACCGCCTGGATCACCGGGGCCAACAAGGCCGACACGCACGCTCGCAACGTGGTCTGCGGCCGGGACTTCGAGGTGGACGAGTACCTGGACGTGGTCGTCGTGGAACCGGGCGATCCGTGCCCCTCCTGCGGCGCCGGGATCGAACTCGACCGCGCCATCGAGATCGGCCACATCTTCCAACTCGGCCGCAAGTACGCCGACGCCTTCGAACTCGACGTACTCGGCCAGCAGGGCAAGCCGGTGCGGGTGACCATGGGGTCGTACGGCATCGGCGTCTCGCGCGCGGTGGCGGCGCTGGCGGAGCAGACCCACGACGAAGCGGGGCTGTGCTGGCCGCGCGAGGTCGCGCCGGCTGACGTGCACATCGTCGCCGCGGGCAAGGCGCTCCAGAACGAGCGCGCCCTGGAGATCGCCGAGCGCCTCGGCGCCCTGGGCGTGCGGGTACTGGTGGACGACCGACCCGGGGTGTCGCCCGGCGTGAAGTTCACGGATGCGGAGCTGATCGGCGTACCGACCATCCTGGTCGTCGGCCGTGGCGCGGCGGACGGCGTGGTTGAGTTGAAGGACCGCAAGACCAACGCGCGCGAGGAGCTGTCCATCGACGAGGCGCTGGCCCGCCTCACAGCCTGACCGCACGGGGCGCCCCGAACGCACCGGGCGGCTCCGTACGGGCTACGTCGCCCGCCTCGTACCCTGCTCCGTCGCCCGCCCCGTCCGGTCTGCGGCTCCGCTCCGTGCGGGGCGGTGGACGGGGCGGGGCGGTTGCGTCGACGGGGCGGTGCGGCTGACTAGAGCCAGCCGGCGAACTCCAGCAGCGACTCGCCTTCGTCCCGCTCGCCCCGGGCGAGCCGGTCCACGCCAGCGGTCACGGAGCGGAACAGGGCCCAGCCGCGCAGTCGGTCACGGTCCACCTCCAGCGAGTCGGCGAGCTTCTTGATGCGGCGGCGTGCGGCGTTCGCCGCGCCGGGCAGCGCGATCAGGGTGTCGAGGCGCTCCCGTGCGAGCCAGGCGAGGTCGTACGCGCGCTCGCCGACCACCGGCCGGGGCGCGATCGCGAGCCACGGGGCCCGGTCGCCGGCGAGCACCTTGCCCTGTTGGAAGACGCCGTGCAGGAGCAACGCCTCGGGGGAGGCGGCGGTGAGTTCGGCGTGCGCGGCCAGGGCGTCGTCGATCAGCGGGCCGAGCTCCGTCGCCCATGGCTGGTCGTGTGATGCGCGTAGCGTCGCGGCGTGACGGGCGGTGAGGTCCTGCACGGTGGGGAAGGGGTGGTCCGCCGGCGGCGGGACCCACAGCCGGCGCACCGTTTCTGCGGCCTCCAACATCGACTTCGGCTCCGGCAGCGAACGCAGGCTCACTTCACCGTGCAGCCGCTCAAGGAGCAGTGCCCCGTCGGCGGTGGCACGGCGCAGCACCCGCACCGCGCCCGAGCCGCCCCAGTGGTCGAGCGCGGCGCCTTCCTGGTCCGTGCGCTCGGCGACCACGCCCAGCTTGAGTACGGCCGGCGTGCCGTCCGGTTGGTGCACCAGGGCCAGCAGGCTGCCGCGCCCACCCGGGGCCCACACCCGTTCGAACGTCAGCTCCCAGCGCTCCAGCAGCGCTTCGAGGCGCTGGGGCGCCGCGGCCAGCCAGGCGGAGCCGGCCGCACCGTGCTCGGCTCGTACGGAGTGGACCAGGCGGTGTGGTGGCTGGAACGAAATCCCCGCGGGTTCCGTACCGTCCTCGTGCGGTGCTGTTGCCATCCCGAGCTGTCCCTTTCCCTTGCCTGGCGGTCTCGCGTCGGCCGTGCCCCGTCGTGGCGGCGCGCCCCGGGGCTACGGCTCGTCGGCCCCGCCCTGTACGGCTCACACGGTGCGGCCGTCGCCCGAGCCCGGCACGGACCGCTAGCGTGCCCCGTGCCCCGTGCCCCGTGCCCCGTGCCCCGTGCCCCGTGCCCCGTGCCCCGTGCGGCGGGTGCGTGGTGCGCCGTGGCCCTGGGGTAATGAGTGTGATCAGGCCATGCGCGGTTGCGCTCCGGGGCGTGCCGAGGGGCGGCCGTGGTGCGTACGGGCAGCTATGGAGCCTGCGCGCCGCCGTAGGCCGGTGCGCGGGCCGGCCGGTCGCGTCGAACTGTGGCTCCGTTGCCCAGCTCGTCGGCTCACAGCACGTCGGCCGTGCCGCTCGCAGTGGCCGTCGGCGCCGTGCCCGCGGCCCGCTCGGCGAGACCGGGAAAGGCTACGCTGCTGCCGCGCCAGCGCACTGCCCGCACCGCCGCTTCCCGCAGCGCCGCTGCCGCCTCGCCGCGGGCTGCTCCGTCGGCGGCCCGTACGAGGTCGGCGTAGACGGCGCAGACCCGGGTCTCCACCTCGCTGGCCAAGCGGGCCGCAGCCGCGGGGTCGGGTACGGGGAACGGCAGTGCGTAGGCGGCGGCCGAACTGACGGGGTCGCCCTTGAGCGCCCGTACGGCCCGTTCCAGGGCGTCCCGGCGAGCGCGGTGTGAGGTGAGCCCTTCGCGGGCTTCGGCCAGTCGCTTGTCCTCGATCCGCCCGCCGATCACTCCGTACGCGTAGACGGCGGCGTGTTCGGCGGCCAGCGCCGCCTGGGTGGCCCGTAGCGTGCGCTGTGCAGGTGTGCCCCCGTTCCGGTCACGATCCGCGCCGTTCTTGGCGCCGGTGTCGTCTCCGGTGCCGGCGGCGCGTTCCGGGGCGATGCTCATCGTGGTGGCTCTCCTGCTCTGCCGTTTCCGGTCTGCTGCGCGATACGTCCCCGCCGTACGGTGCGACACGGAGCCCCGCCCGCGGACCCTTGCGTGCTCCGTGCTCCGTGCTCCGTGCTCCGTGCTCCGTGCTCCGTGCTCCGTGCGACGGCGACGCGGGCGGTTGTGCGGGCAAGCTGGCATGCATCGGCCCGTGCCGTTCCGCGACGTACAGCGTTCGCCCCGTGCCCCGTGCCCCGTGCCCCGTGCCCCGTGCCCCGTGCCCCGTGCCCCGTGCCCCGTGCCCCGTGCCCCTGAACCTCCGCGCGCGAGGCTTCGTGCTCCGTACGGTCCGTGCTGTGGTGCGGAACGGTGTGACTGCCTGCGCTGTGGTGCGGGTGTCGGCAGGGAGGTGGTGTGCGGCGGTCGTGTGTGATGCCGGCCGTCATGTGCGGCTCTCCGCCAGGAGGTAGGCGTGGGCGGCGTTGCTCGCGGCGACCGAGGCCAGGAGGCGGGCGAGTTCGGGCGAGGCGGTGGTCAGGGCGGCGAGCTGGGTGTCGGCCGTGCGGCGTTCCGCGCTGGCCAGGGTGGTGAGCGCCGCGCGGGGATTCCGCGGCACTCCTTCGGTACGGGGCGCACCGCTGGCGGCCCCGTCGGCCGTTGGGGAATCTGCTGCCGCCTTGGGCGGTTCTGATCGCGCGGCGGAAGCCGGCACCGGGGGCGCCGTGGGGGAGGCGGACGGGGCGGGGGAGCCGAAGGCCGCGGCGTGTCGGGCCACTTCGCTGCGGAGCGGACGGAGCCGGTTGGCCAGTGCGGGGTGTGCGCCGATGGTCGCGTCGTACTGGGCGAGCAGGGCGGTGCTGGCCCGGGCTGCCTCGCTCCGTAGGCGTGCGTCGGCCGAGGTGCGCCCGTCCGCGGCTGCGGTGTCCCGGGAGTCGTCGCTGCAACCGGTCAGCAAGGCCCCGATGCCTGAGATCCCGACCGCCCCGCCGGCGACGGCGAGCAGGCTGCGTCTGCGCGGGCCCGTGGGGTCCGGCGATGTAGTCGTGAGCGGCACGTTCCTCATCCCCTGCTCGTGATCACCGCAGGCGAGCGTACCCACCGCCGCGGCCACAACGGTGCTGCCCCCGCCGCACGGGACCCGTACGGGCTGCACCGTGGGGGCGGGGGCGGGGCGCCGGCGCCGAATCGTCAGCCCACTGCCGGAACAGCTAGGCTTTGATCCGACACGCGACCTTCCCACAACAGCACACGCGGCCGAGGAGTCACCCGGATGAGCACCACCCAGAGCGAGAGGCTGCGCGGACTGCTAGCACCGCTCGTCAGCGCGCGGGACCTGGATCTGGAAGAGGTCGAGGTGACACCGGCCGGGAAGCGGCGCGTGCTCCGTATCGTGGTGGACTCCGATGACGGTGTGCAGTTGGACGCGTGTGCGGAGCTGAGCCGCGCGGTCTCGCAGGCCCTCGACGACGCGGACGTGATGGGCGGTGCCCCGTACGTCCTTGAGGTCACCTCGCCCGGTGCCGACCGGCCGCTGACCGAGCCGCGGCACTTCCGGCGTGCCACCGGCCGTCTGATGAAGGCGCAACTCGTCGCGGGTGGCGAGCTGGTCGCCCGGATCGTCGACGTCGATGACGAGGGGCTTGACCTGGAGGTTCCGGGTGTGAAGGGCCGCAAGCCCACGGAGCGCCGGCTGGCCTTCGACGAGATCTCCAAGGCGCGTGTGGAGATCGAGTTCAATCGCAAGACCAGTGAGCAGAAGAACGACGAGAGCCAAGAGGAGGCGTAGCCGTGGACATCGACATGAGTGCCCTGCGGGGTCTGGTGCGGGAGAAGGAGATCTCTTTCGACCTGTTGGTCGAGGCGATCGAGGCCGCGCTCCTCATCGCGTACCACCGCACCGAGGGGAGCCGTCGGCGCGCCCGCGTCGAGCTGGACCGGAAGACCGGCCACGTGACCGTGTGGGCCAAGGAGGACGCCGCCGACCTGGAGGACGCGCCGGAGGGCACG
This sequence comes from Streptomyces sp. 796.1, assembly GCF_047525675.1. Taxonomy (NCBI): domain Bacteria; kingdom Bacillati; phylum Actinomycetota; class Actinomycetes; order Kitasatosporales; family Streptomycetaceae; genus Streptomyces; species Streptomyces sp. 796.1. The sequence goes on from NZ_JBLIWA010000039.1 coordinate 247,477, forward strand.
GAGCCCCGGGAGTTCGACGACACTCCTTCGGGCTTCGGCCGGATCGCCGCGACGACCGCCAAGCAGGTCATCCTCCAGCGGCTGCGGGACGCCGAGGAGGAAGTGACCTTCGGCGAGTACGCGGGGCGCGAGGGCGACGTCGTCGCGGGCATCGTCCAGCAGGGCAAGGACCCCAAGAACGTCCTGGTGGACATCGGCAAGCTGGAGGCCATCCTGCCGGTGCAGGAGCAGGTTCCGGGCGAGGAGTACACGCACGGTACCCGCCTGCGCACGTACGTCGTGCGCGTGGTCAAGGGCGTCCGCGGCCCGTCGGTCACCCTTTCGCGCACCCACCCCAACCTGGTGCGGAAGCTCTTCGCTCTGGAGGTGCCGGAGATCGCGGACGGTTCCGTGGAGATCGCGGCCGTCGCGCGCGAGGCCGGCCACCGTACGAAGATCGCCGTTCGCTCCACGCGGTCCGGCCTCAACGCCAAGGGCGCCTGCATCGGCCCCATGGGCGGGCGGGTCCGCAACGTGATGGCCGAACTGCACGGCGAGAAGATCGACATCGTCGACTGGTCGGACGACCCGGCCGAACTCGTCGCCAACGCCCTGTCCCCGGCCCGCGTGAGCAAGGTCGAGATCGTGGACCTCTCGGCACGCTCCGCGCGCGTGACGGTGCCCGACTACCAGCTCTCGCTCGCCATCGGCAAGGAGGGTCAGAACGCGCGCCTGGCGGCGCGGCTGACCGGTTGGCGCATCGACATCCGCCCCGACACGGAGCAGCAGCCGGCCCCCCAGGGCTGATCCCCGTACGACTCCCTCGTCGCACGCCACCCGGGCCGCCCCGACTTTGTACGGGGCGGTCTCACGGCGGGCGTACGACGGTGGGGCAGGCGGAGAGAACCGGGTAGCGGCGCCACCGCCTCCGGGCCCGCGTGTGGGGCTGGGGCTGGGTGCCTCTCGGGTCTTCCACAGGGCCCCGGGATCGGGCGATCCCCGGGCGCCTGACGTGCGCCGGGGCCTTGCGCCTGGCGCGGAGCATCACGGGATACGTGGGCTCGCCATGGAGCGTGGTGTGGCTGTGGCACGGGGCGGCCGGGTCCTTGGTAGAGCCCGGGCTACGGGGCGCGGAGCGACTGCCCTGTGGACCGGGCGTCCGCTGGTGGAACCTCGGGCACGGGGCACGGGGCACGGGGCACGGGGCGGGCGCCGAGGAGCCGCCCCGTGTGCGACGGAGCGGCTCGCCCCCCTGATGCTCGGCAAGTACGCGCCGTACGACGCAGCAACCAGTCCCGGTAGGCCGCGGCGCAGCGCCGTTCCGGCAGCCCGCCCAGGGCGGCCAGCCGCGAATAGGCAGAGCGGCCGGCCGGGATGTGCGCCAAGACCACCAAGGGCACCCCGGTCCTGCGGCCACTGGCCGCCTCGGAACCGCGGCCACCACGGGCCCGCACGGAGCGACAGAGGGCCCGTGGCGCGGGCGCCCCTCACACTCGGCGGAGCCAACGGAGCCAACGGAGCCAACGGAGCCAACGGAGCCAACGGAGCCTGGCCGGTACGGTGGCGGGGCGGTGCGCAGAGCGGCCCCGTCGCGGTGCGCACCGCATCCCGCCGACGCCTCGTACGGTGCTCCGCTCCGGGACGGCTCCGTCCACTCCACTCCGTACGACTCCGTGGCGTCGGGCACAGCCCCCGGCGGCGCGGAACCTGGGCGGGACCTGGGTGTGTGGGCGCGGAGGGAACCGCTCCTGCCCGTGGCCCCGGGCCCGTACCCGAATTAAGCAGCACGGACGGTGCCCAAGCCCCGCCCACCAGGCGACCCTCTCGCACGGACACGGACACGGACACGGACACGGACACGGACACGGAGCACGGAGCACGGAGCACGGAGCACGGAGCACGGAGCACCTCACGCGTGCGCGCGAGGAGGCAACGGAGCGGGAGACGGACGGGGCACGCAGTGCGAAGCACGGAGATGGTGCGTAGCGCCTATCGTGGCGACGGCCACTCGCGCACCGTGCGCCAGTAGAAACACAGGGTGACCGTCGCGTGGTCGGCGGTGACCGTGGAGCGGATGACAAGTGACCGTTCGATCATTGCCCTAAACGGGTGGGGTCGGCGCGGGGAGGTAGACTAAAACAGTGTCTGGCCGGACGCGCGTCAGCGCATGCCCTGAGCGAACCTGTGTGGGATGCCGGGAGCGCGCGACCAAGGACGAACTACTGCGCATCGTGGTGGCTGGGAACGACTGCGTTCCCGACCAGCGCGGTACGCTGCCCGGCCGGGGTGCGCACATGCACCCGACACAGGTCTGTTACGACCTGGCGGTTCGCCGCAGGGCGTTTCCCAGGGCCTTCCGGGTCCAGGGCCCGCTCGACACGACGGCCTTGAGCCGGTACGTCGAACGGGTAACACCGTAAGAGTTGGAAGTACGGCACGGGACACCGTGCGGTCAGGTACCTCGCGAGTTGGAAGTAGGTCGAGATTGCGATGAGCACTCGATGAGTACGCGATGAGTACGCCCATGAAGTAGCGACGGTCCGGCGGTCAACCCCGGACCTAAAAGGAGCGATGTGGCTAAGGTCCGGGTATACGAACTCGCCAAGGAGTTCGGCGTTGAGAGCAAGGTCGTCATGGCCAAGCTCACTGAACTCGGTGAATTCGTACGTTCGGCGTCCTCGACGATCGAGGCGCCGGTTGTACGCAAGTTGACTGACGCTTTCCAGCAGGGCAACGGTTCCGGCCGTTCCGCTGGCAAGCCCGCGGCGCCGCGCAAGGCGTCGCCCGCCAAGCCGTCTGCGCCGTCTCCGCAGGCGGCCCGTCCCGCTGCCCCCAAGCCCCCGGCGCCCGGCCCCAAGCCGGCGCCGAGCGGTCCCGCGGGCAGCACGGGTGCGGCCCCCACGCCGGGTCCGCGCCCCACCCCGGGCCCGAAGGCTCCGACGCCGGGCCCGCGCCCGACGCCGGCCCCCGCGGCCCCGGCCGCGCCCGCGCAGCCGGAG
>NZ_JBLIWA010000004.1:0-122143 GCF_047525675.1 Streptomyces sp. 796.1
GCGTCGGGCGACGCGGCGGGCGGGGCAGTGAACAGGACCGGCGGGACCTGCGGGGCCGGGGCTAAGGCGCCCCCGCCGGGCCCGGCACCGTCGGGTGCGCCGGGACCGGCCGGGTGGCCGCCCTCCATCAGCCGGCCGCCGTCTGCTGCACGATGCGGGTGACGTGCACCCGGGACGGGCACTCCAGCTTGTTCATCACCTGCCGCAGGTGGTTGACGACCGTCCACTCCGACAGTTCAAGGGAGCGGGCGATCTGCCGGTTGGTCATGCCCTCGGCCACCAGCTCCGCTATCTGGTGCTGGCGCGGGGTGAGCCCGGCCAGCCGGGCGTCGACGCCCGGGCCCGCCACCGGCTTGGGCACCGGCGCCGACAGCGCGGTGTTCAGCGCCGAGTACAGCGTCGGCGTCTCCACCGCGCTCGCCGCCCGCCCGGGTTCGGCCTCCGTCGCCTCGCCCGCGGCCTCCCGCACCTGGTCGGCCAGGGCCCGCAACGCGACCCCGTCCGCACTCGGCGGCACCTCGTACTGCTCGCGCAGCGCCTCGGCGATCGACAGCAGGCGCAGGACGTGAGCTCGCTCCGTGCCGCCTCCGCTCGGCGCCGAACGAGCCGCGGTCTCCAACGCGAGGACCACATCGGCCGGGCCGCCGGTGTGCCGGGTGAGGAGTTCCATGGCCTCGCGGACCGTGGTGTACGCCTCAAGCGACCGGCCGGTGGCCAGCCGTACCCGCGCCAGGTGGACCAACACCACGGCGCATCCGTACGGCTCCTCCAGCGACCGCAGCTCCTTGAGTGCCTGGAGCAGCGGGCCCTCCGCGTCCGGCTTGCCGGCCTCGGCCCGTACCAGGGACAGCAGCCGCCGCGCGGTGGCCCCGTTCCTGGTGTCGCCGAGCGCTTCGAGCTCGGCGACGGCGAATTCGGCCTGCCGCTCGGCGGCATCGATGTCCCCGGCGCGGCGCAGCAGCTCCCCCTGGAGCGTGGCCACCCGGGCCCGCCCGCCGGGGTCGCCGGTGCTGCGGTAGAGCTCGGCGGCCCGGGTCAGCAGCGCCCGGGCGGCCTGCACCTCCTCGCCCGCCAGCGCCCACCGGCCCGCCGCCTCCAACGCGTCGGCCAGCAGCCCCGCGTCCCGCGCGTCCCGTACGTCGGCCGCCTCCAGGGCGGTGACGGACCGGGAGAGTATCCCGGCCGACTCGCGGAGCACGTTGTGCACGGTCCACGCCTCTTCGAGGGCGAGCAGGGTACGGACCGCGGTGGCGTGCTCGCCCCTGGCCTGGAGCCGGCGGATGGCGGTGCGGATGTCGGCCAGCCGGGCCCGGGCCAGCGCCAGCCAGTGCGCCCGCTCCTCCGCGATGCGCAGTCCCCGCTCGGCGGCCACGGCGAACTTCGCGTAGTGGTCGGCGTGCCGGTTCCGCGCCTCGGCCTGCTCCTCGGGGTCCTGCGCGAGCCGCTTGCGGTAGTAGTTGCGGGTCGCGGTGAGCATCCGGAACTCCGGCTCGCCGCCCTCCCGCTTGGCGCTCACCAACAGGCTCTTGTGCACCAGCGAATCGAGCCGGCGCGCCGCCTGCATCAACGACAGGTTGCCCAGCCGTTGTGCGGTGGGCAGGTCGATGGAGGTCTCGCACACCGCGAGCCGCTGGAGCAGCGCCCGTTCCTCGGCGGAGAGCGCCTGGTCGCCCCAGGACAGCGCGCCCGGCACCGACTGGTGCCGGGTGGGCACGTCCAGCAGCCTGCTGTTGTACGGGTGGGCGCCGCGCCGCAGTTGTTCGAGCAGCGCCCGGGGGCTGAGCGTGCCGACGGCGCGAGCGGTGACCTCGATCGCCAGTGGCACCCCGTCGAGGAGCTCGCAGATCTCGGCGATGTTCTGGAGCTCACCCCCGTGCAACACGTCGCTGCGGTAGTGCGCCCGCACCCGGTCGATGAACAACTGCACCGCGACCGAGCTGTACGGCGTCTGCCCCCCGGAGCCCACCGGAAAGGGCGCCACCGGGAACAGGTGCTCCGCGTACACCTCAAGCGAGATACGACTCGTCAGCAATACGCGTAGAGAGGGGCATTCGCGCAACAAAGCGGCGATGTCGGTGGAGAGCAGGGGCGCCACCAGATCGCAGTTGTCGAGCACGATCAGCAACTCGCGGTCGCCGATCTCGGAACCGACGAGCTCCGGCAGGGACAGCGCCGCCACGTCGCTGCCGATGCCGAGCGCCGCCGCCACCTGCCGCCAAGCGATGGTGCGACTGCCCGTCGAGGCGAGGTCGGTCTTGATGACGCCATCGGTGGCGTACGGCACGGACCCGGCGAGCACGGCGTTCGCCAGTGCACTCTTGCCCACGCCTGCGGGTCCTGTGATGGTCAGCAGCCGGATTCCGGGATCGTGCAGCATTCCGCAGAGTTCGGCGATTTCCCCTTCCCTTCCGAATAAACGGGCAGAACGGGGTTGGTGCATTTTCTCACGGTTCGTTACGGACAATATGGGAATTGCCTCGCAGACACCGCTATCCATGAGCTGGTTCACGAAATCACTCCCGCCATGACTTCAGGCCACGTCGCCTCCGGCCAAGGGCAGCAACACGAGCGCACTCATCAGTCCTGTGACACTGGGCTCGCCAGACCCCCCGATGAGCGCCTCCGTTCGCTCTCCCCCGTGCGCGGTACAAGATGTTTCATAGAGCAGACTTCACCAGGGTCTGCGGCACGAATAGAGCGCCGCTGGAGTCTCACTGAAACATCTGGCCGTCGAGCATAGCGGGCTTTGCTTGTGCGTCGCGCCCAGACCCGGGCCGGGAGGCTCAGTCCGTGGCCTGGACCTGCGGCAGGGCATAGGTGTCGAGGAAGCGGTCCGCGAGATCGGTTACATAGCCGTCATCGAACGTTCCGTTGAAAAACAGCCTCTTGAAGAGCATCGGGCCGGCCAGCTTGTCGATCGCGGCATCAGCGGTCAGGTCAGCCGGCAGCTCGCCCCGAACCTTCGCCGCCTCGACAATTTCCCGTAGAAGTTCCGTACCTTTGCGGTGGCAATCTTCGAGGATGATGGCGCTCGCCCGGTCCGCCGCGGCCCGCTCGATCATCACGCGCAGCGCACGCTCGGCCACAGAATCAAGCAACATCCCGCGGAACGCCCGCAATTCCGAGATCAAGTCCGCCCTTAAGTCCCCGGTCGGCGCGGAATGTTCAACTTCGAAGGAACGGGCGAGTACGTCGCGGATCAACATGGCCGACTCGGGCCAATGGCGGTACAGCGTGGTACGCCCCACGCCGCTCCGGGCGGCCACGGCGACATGGGTGACCGCCGCCCATCCGTCCTCGATCAGCAGTTGCTGCGCGGCGGTGAGCGCCGCGGCACGGCTGCGCTCCGCCCGCGGATCGGGGCCCCGGTGCGACACACCAACCGACGCGTCGTCCGTCTTCGCCATGCATCACGCTCCACGCCTGGACTTAACTATGTGGAGCAGTTTGCACCAGACCCCTATGAGGCGCCTACCTCGCGGCCGTTACGTGGGGTTTTTGGGCCTGGTCAAAGCCCATTCCGGCGGGAATTGAACGCTGAGCGCAATCGGGGGACTGCACAGGGCGAGCGCGGTACGGTGCGCCTGCGCGGCGAGCGGAATTTCGGAAGCACCGATCGGGCGCCCCAAAAGCCGGGCCACGCCGCCCGCGCACCGCGCGCCCCCGCTCCGTACCACCGCGCCCCGCCGAGGCGTCAGTACGCCGCCCCGGCCACCGGCTGCGCGCGGCGCTCGGGGAGCAGTTCGCGCTGTGACTCCGGCGGCACGTCGACCGCGTACGCCCGCAGGAAGCCGTCGACCAGTTCGGTCACGTACTCCCGGTCGAAGCCGCTGTTGGCCACCAGCCGGCGGAAGAACATCGGACCGAGGAGCAGTCCGATGGCCTCTTCGGTCTCCAGCCGCGCCGGCAGGTCGCCCTGCTCACGGCCGTTCTCGATGATCGCCGTCAGCACCTCGGCGCCCTTGTGCCGGCACTGTTCGAGCACCTCGGCGTACTCCGCGTCGATCGACGCCTGGTCGATGATCACGCGCAGCGCCCGGTCGCCGGTCGGGTTCTCCAGGAGCAGTTGGAAGGCGCGCAATTCGCAAATGAGATCCTCGCGCAGATCGCCGGTGCGCAAGGAGTGGTCGATCTGGAAGAGCTGGGCGAGCAACTGCCGGATGAGCATCGCCGAGTCCGGCCAGTGCCGGTAGAGCGTGGTGCGGCCGACGCCGCTGCGGGCGGCCACGGCGACATGGGTGACCGCCGCCCACCCCTCTTCGATGAGCAGTTCCTGAGCCGCTGCGAGCGCCGCGGCCCGACTCCGTTCCGCACGCGGGTCGGGCCCCCGGCCCGTTACGCCGACTGTCATACCGTCTTTGTCCACTGGCCAACACGCTCCCCGTGAGGGCTTCACCGCCGTGGAACATTCCGCACCACAGCCACGCTTAGCCCCCCGAGGATAGCAACGATCGACCATACGATCAGTTCCACGGATCGGACATTCATCGACCGTACGCGTCCGCGCCGCGCCCGTTCCGGCCCGCCCGGTGCCGTTATCGACCCATTCCACGACCAGCTTTGATCACCGTCCGTCAGCACGAACCACCCGTCCGTGGAAACGGAGCCGGCCGCCGCGGACCGGCCCGCAGGAGCCGCGCTCCGGGGCGGCCCCGCACGGCGGACGAACGTCACACCGGCGGCGCCAACGCGACCGGTGGTGCGTCCCCGCGCCCGTCCTCGCCCCGCGCCGTACCCCCGCCGTCCACCCAGCGGACGCCCGCCCGCCCGGCCCGTCCTGCCGGCTACCCTCCGGCGCACGGTCACGCGGGAGGACGGCGAGGATGAGCGGAACGCAGCGCGCGTACGCGCCGGACGGCGGCAGCGCCACGGCGGACGCCAGCGGCGCGGAAGACCGCAGCGCGGAGGGCAGCGCTGCCGCCGGGGCCGGGCCCGTACCGGCCGCTGTGGTCGCCGCGCTGGACGGGGCGGGGGTGCGCAAGCTGACCACCGGGCAGGTCATCGTGGACGACGTGCACTGGCGGGTGCGGGCCGGCGAGCACTGGGCGCTGCTCGGCGCGAACGGCGCGGGCAAGACGACCGTGCTGCGCCTGATCGGCGCGGTCAACCACCCCACCAGCGGCTCCGTCGAGGTCCTCGGCCACCGGCTCGGCCGGGTCGACGTCCGGGCGCTGCGGGCCCGCATCGGCCTGGTGTCGGCGACGCAGAAGGTGCCGCAGGACGCCACCGGCCACACTGTCGTACTGACCGGCGCTTCCGGCACCGTCCAGCCGCTGTGGCGCAGCTACGACGCGGCCACGCGCGAGCGCGCGCACCGGTTGCTGGCCGAGTTGCAGTGCGAGGAGTTGGTGGAGCGGCCGTACGCGGTGTGCTCGGGCGGTCAGCGGGCGCGGCTGCTCATCGCCCGTGCGCTGCTGGCCGACCCGGACGCCGGCCGCGACGCGGACCGCCCACAACTGTTGCTGCTCGACGAGCCGTTCAACGCGCTCGACCTGCCGTCCAGGGAAGACCTCATCGACACCCTGCACCAGTTGGCGCGCACCCGCCCCGCGCTGGCGAGCGTGACGGTCACCCACCACCTGGAGGAACTGCCGCCGAGCACCAGCCATGCGCTGCTGCTGCGCGCGGGTCGGGTACAGGCGCAGGGCCCGGTGGCCGACGTCCTCACCGACGCCGGGCTGACCGCCTGCTTCGGCCGCCCGATCGAGGTCGGCCGGGACCGGGGCCGCTGGCTGGCCCGCTCGGCGACCGGCCGGTAGCCCGCGGCTCCCCCGCAACCCCACCCGTCGCTTCAGCCTCACGCACCGCGCAGCATGCACACCCGCGGCCAGCGGTCCAGACCGATCTCGCCCTCGTGGCGCCTGATCTCGCGCAGCCCCGGGGTCAACTCCGCTTCCGGCAGCACCCGGAACCCGCACCGCGCGGCGTAGTACGGGGCGTTCCACGGCACCTCGGCGAAGGTGGTGAGGGTCAGCCCGGGCAGCCCGTCGGCCGTGGCCCGCGCGGCCAGGTGGTCGATGAGCGCGCGCCCGAGGCCGCGTCGTGCCGCGTCCGGGTGGACCGAGAGCTGCTCGATGTGCAGCCGCCCGTCCACCGGTTCGACCAGCGCGTACGCCACCGGCCGGTCCTGCGCGTCGACGCTCACCCAGCAGCGGTCGGCGCGCTGGTAGTCGGCGAGCTCGTCGAGCGCGGGCGGCTCGTCGTCGGCGATCTGGTCCATGCCGACCTCCCGGAAGCACTCCCCGGCGGCCCGCTCGATGTCCTGGAGCACCGGCAGTTCGTCGCGGCGCGTCAACCTGATCGTCATGCGGCCATTGTGCGCCGCCTAGCGGATCACCGGGAACGCGGTGCGGTAGCCCTGGTCGTGCAGCCAGGGCAGCACCTGCCGCAGCGCCTCCACCGTCTGCGCGCGCTCGCCGCCACCGTCGTGGAACAGGATGGTCGGTCCGCGCCGTAGCTGCTCCTTGATGGTGCGCACGATCTGGTCGGTGCCCGGCAGCTCGAAGTCCTTGGTGTCCACGTTCCAGCCCAGCGGGCGCATGCCCTGGGCGGCGGCGATCTTCCGGCTGTCGGGCGTGAAGGCCCCGCCGGGCGCCCGGTAGTACTCCACCTTGGCACCGCCGGCCGCCGCCTCGATCAGCCGCTGCGCGTCCAGGATCTGCTGCCGCTGGTACGCGACGGGCTTGGTGTCCATGGTGACGTCGTGGTCCATGGTGTGGTCGCACAGCCGGTGCCCGGCGGCGACCACCTTCCGCACCAGCTCCGGGTGGGCCTGGGCGGCCGGCCCGACCATGCAGAAGACGGCGCGTACGTCGTTGGCTTCGAGCACGTCGAGCACGCGCGGCGTCCAGGTCGGGTCGGGCCCGTCGTCGATGGTGATGGTGACGGCCTTGCCACCGCCCTCCGGCGCGTGGGCGATCGACTCCGGTACGGGCTGGCGCGGCGGCGCCGGACGGCCCTGGGAACTGGTCTCCGGGCCGCTGCTCGGCTTGTCGTCCTTCACCTCGGTGTCCCAGACGTACCCGCCGACGAGGATGCCGGTCAGCGCCGCTGCCGAGGCAAGGGCGACCGCAGCGCGCCGCCCGGGTGCGGTCAGTCGTCTCATGAAGTCGTCCCTCTCTCGATGGCCGCCATCGAAGACGGGCACCGTGAAGGGCCGGTTGGCTGGACGCTGTTGTGGCGCGCGTCACTATGGGTTTAGTCGGCGGTTCCAGGCGGCTGCGAGGTGCTGTAGAACTGTCGGGCCCAGCGCCGGAACGGCATGATCGGGCCGTCCCCCTTGGCGAGCCGCGGGTGTTCCGTGAACCGGCTGTGCGCCCAGATCGCCGCGTCCCGCTTGGTGTCGGCGGCTGCGGCCCGGGCGAACAACGTGGGCGCGAGCCCGGCCACCGCCCGCGCGACGCGCCGCCGGCCGGGCCCGGTGGGCCGCATCGCCACCGCCACCCGCAGGTCGCTGCGGACGTCGTCGAGCGGTGTCACGCAGATGCGGGCGCGCAGGTCGAAGCCGAACTTCATGTCGTCGGCAGTGACGTCGATGACGCCGAGCCCCTCCATGGTGAAGCGCACCGTGGGCAGGGTGGAGTACCGCTTGCCCGCCCTCGCCCCGGCCGGCCGGAGCCCGTATCCGATCGAGAGCCGGTGCCCGTCGTAGACCGCGTCCTCCAGGACGGTGAGCGAGAGTCCGTGCAGCGGTCCGAAGTGGCCGACGTCGACGAAGTTCTCCAGCACGTCCTGCGGGTGGGCGGTGAGCGTCCGCGGCGTGCAGTGCGGCTTGGGGTAATCCGGCCCAAACAGCGGCCCCACCTCCCACTGCGGCGGCTTCCCCTGCGCGTGGTGCCAGACGAAGACCAGGTCATCCAGTTCGCGGAAGTCCACCCCGGTCAGCCGGGCCTTGGGCGGCGGGGTGCCGTAACCGGTCTGGACGCAGGCCCCGTCCGGGCCGAACTGGAAGTGGTGGAAGGGGCAGACGAGCCGGTCGCCGCGCACGGTCCCGCCGTGGCCGAGATGCGCTCCCAGATGCGGGCAGAACGGGCGCACCACGCGCAACTGCCCGTCGGTGGTGCGGTAGACGACCAGGTCCTGCCCCTTCAGCCGCCGGGTGACCACCTTGCCCGGCCGCACCTCACCGCTGGTGGCCACCACGAACCAGCCGTCGGGTTGGGCCCGTACGGGAGGACCGTGGGCGGGGTCGGCCGGCGGGGCGGGGCTGGCTTGCTGGGTGGGGTTGGTGGCCTGAGTCGGCTCGGTTGCTCGGGTGGGGTTGGCCGCCTCGGCCGTGTGCGGCGCGGCCGGCTCGCCCCGGTTCCCTGCGCTCATGGGTTGCACCCTTCGCTACGTGCCGGACCGGGCCCGGCGGCTGGTCGTGCTGCGTCTGTCGTGTCGCGCTGCGTCGTGCCGCGCTGCGTCGTGCCGTTCAGGGATGGCTGGCTGGTTGCGGGCCTACGGCGGGGCGGGGCCCGGCCGCGACGGGCGCGGCGGAGGCGGGTGGGGGCGCGCCGGGGCCCCGGCCGGCGCGGGTGGTATGCGGCGCGTGCTGCCCGGTGGGCCGCGGGCTAGGGAGCGGCCGGCCGGTCGGGCGGCGCGGGTTCACCATCGGCCGCGGCAGCGGGTGCCGCGCCCTCCCGCCCGGTGCCGGCCGGCGCCGGGCCACCCGGCCCCGCCGTCGCCGGCTGCTGTCCCGGAAGCTGACCGCTGTAGAACTGCTGCGCCCAGCGGCGGAACCGTACGACCGGTCCGTCGCCCTTGGCCAGCCGCGGCTGTTGGGCGTACCTGCGGTGTTCCCAGATGGGGAAGTCCTTGCGGGTGTCGTACCAGAACAGCCAGCTCAGGGCCCTGGCAGTGAGGGCGGCCGGCAGTCCGGCCGCGGCCCGGGCGCCGAGCCCCGGGAGGCGGGCGCTGGTGGCGAGCCGCAGGTCCACGTGGGCCGCGTCCACCGGCGTGACGGCGAACCTGCTCCGCATCTGGAGCCCGACGCGGGGCACGTCGATCTCCGTGTACCCCACGCCGATGCCCTGCACGACCACCTTCACCCGGGGCGCGACGGATGACACCCGCGCCGCGTCCTTGCTGCCGTTGGCCGGGTGGAAGCGGTAGGTGGTGCCCATCCGCAGGCCGTCGAACCAGGGTTCTTCGACGACCTCCGCCTGAATGCCGTGGATGGGGAGGAAGTGCCCGTAGTCCACGATGTTCTCGATGACGTCCTGCGGGTACTCCACCAGCGCCCGCACCGTCTGGTGCGGCGTGGAGAAGCCCGCGCCCGGGCGGGTGTCGAGTTCCCACAGCGGCGGCTTGCCCAGGGCGTGCTTCCACACGAAGACCAGCCCCTCCACCTCGGCGCACTCCAGCGTGGCCAGCCGGGCCTTGGGCGGCGCGGTGCCGTAACCGGTCTGGACGCAGGTCCCGTCCGGGCCGAATCTGAAGTGGTGGAAGGGGCAGACGAGGTCTTCGCCGCAGACCGTGCCGCCGTAGCCGAGGTGGGCGCCCATGTGCGGGCAGTGCGGCTCGGTGGCCCGCACCCGGCCGTCGGCCAGCCGGTAGAGGACGACGTCCTCCCCCATCAGCCGGCGGGTCAGCACCTGGCCGCGCGCCAACTCGGCGGTGCCGGCGAGCGCGAACCACCCGTCGGCGTACGGGCCCCTGGGCGCCCGGTACGCCATCGACGGGGGCAGCCCCGCCTCCCCCCGGTCGTACCAACCCGTCTTCCTGACCCCCATGGCTCCCCTTCCGCCCTACTGCGCTGCCCGACGCGCCGCTTCCGCGGGGCACGCCGCCTAACGAGCGCTGCCGATCGGCCCGTGGCCCAGTGGCAGCCCTTCCCGAGCCCGCTCCACCGGCAACCGCGAGACCCGCAGCGGGCGGGGGCGAATAGGGGGCCCGCGATCCCGGACCACGGCGGGGCGGCGCAACCCACCGCCGGCCGGGCCGCCCCGGAGCAGCGGACACGGGGGTGGCTAGGGGGCCGCGGCGGGCGTGCGGCCCTGTCGGGGCGGGGAGTCAGCGCGCGGCGGGGGCCACCGCGCGGCGGAAGGGTCAGCGCGCGGCGGAGGTCGGTGCCCCGCGGTGCGGCACCGTCTGGAGGCCACCGGGCGGCAGCGGTCGCGGGAGGTCAGCGCGCGAGCAGTGCCTGTACGGTGCCGCTGAGCCCGGCCCAGGCCACCTCGGTGTCAGCGGTGCGCTCGTGGGGTGCGCGGAACCAGTCGAGGTAGGCGGCGACGTCCTCAAGTTCCCAGCGCAGCGCGTACAGCGCGAGCGCCGCCGGGTCCGGCTCCCGGCCGCTGGCCCGTGCGTACCGGTCCAGGTCGGCCGGGCCCTCGGCCACCAGCCACAGGTCACGCTCGGGGACGGCGAGGCCGACCGTGTCCCAGTCCACGAGCCGGGTGCGGTCCTCGGCGAAGAGCACGTTGCCCGCGTGCGGCTCGCCGTGCGTGACCACCGGTGCGGCACCACGCCCGGCCACCTCGGCGAGCAGCCCGTCGAACTCGGCGAGCCGGCCCCGCAGCGCGTCCCCGCCGCGCAGGACCAGCGCGCGGGCCGGCTCCGCGTACGGCCCGCCGTGCCACGGGCGCCGCGCATCGGCCAACGCCCGCTCCAGCGCGCCCCGCGCGGACAGGTGCGGCGACAGGCGGACGGCGCCGGCCGGTACGGGGCTGCGGTGCAGGGTCGCCAGCAGGTCGAGCACCCGGTGCCGCTCGGCCGCGGAACGCCACCGCCCGAACTCCCCCGCCACGCCGCTCTCGTACGGGAAGACGCTGACCGCGTACCGCGCGTCGACGCGCCGCACCAGCTCACCGGCCGCGCTCGGCAACGGCGCCACGACGGCTTCACCACAGGGCCCGGCCCGCAGAGCGGCGGCGGTGCTCAGGGCGCTGCGCAGGGTGGTGAACGCAGGGTGGGTTGGGTGGCAGGAGGCAGCGTGGGTTGGGTGGCAGGAGGCAGCGTGGGTTGGGTGGGAGGAGGCAGCGTGGGTTGGGTGGGAGGAGGCAGCGTGGGTTGGGTGGGAGACCTCCTCCGCCGGCTGTTCCCCTGTTTTGGCGTACAGGTCGACGACGGTGATGAAGGCACGGGGAGCGGGCCTGTTGGGTTCGGCGGGCCCGGTGGGCCCGGCGGGGTCGGTCGTCTCGGCGATCCAGTGGTAGTCGCCGAACCCGACGGGTGCGTAGGTCAGTCGGGCGTCGGCCAACCCCCAGCCGTGGAGTGCCTGCCGGAGCGCGTGTTCGTCGAGTGCTTCGGGCCGCTGTCGCATGCGAAGCGAAGGTAGTGGCGCACCGGCCCGGCGCGCACGCCGGTTTCGGGCGGCCGGTCGCCCCGCGCGCGGGGTGCGATCACCTGGTGTTCGGACGCGGGCCGGGGCGTGGAGGGCACGCGCCGGAGCCCGCGGTTCCTGCCCGCTGCGTACTCGGCGGCAATCCGAGCGTGCCGCCCCGCACATTCGGGTAACTTCTGCGTGATTCCATGCCAATTGCCCGGCAAAGTACCGCCTGGGCCGCTTCGTAGGGAGTGCTCCACAGCCCATGGATCTTCAGCTCACAGACAGGACCGCCATCGTCACCGGCGCCAGCCGCGGCACCGGGCTCGCCATCACCAAGGCACTCCTGGCCGAAGGCGTACGGGTGGTCGGCTGCGCCCGTACGATCACGCCGGCGCTCAAGGACTCCGGCGCCGTACCGGTCGTCTGCGACGTCGCCACCAGCGACGGCCCCGCGACCCTCGTCGCACACGCCGTGGACACGCTCGGCGGGCTCGACTTCGTCGTCAACAACGTGGGTGGCAAGGAGACGTACAACGCGGGCGGCTTCCTCGGTCTGGACGACGCCGACTGGCAACGCACCCTCGACCTCAACCTCTACAGCACCATCCGGGTCGCCCGGGCCGCGCTGCCGCACCTGATCGGCCGCCGGGGCGCCCTCGTCAACATCTCGTCGACCGCGGCCCGCGTCCCGGCCGCCACCACCGTCGACTACGGGGCGGCCAAGGCCGCGCTCAACGCGCTGACCAAGGCGCTGGACGAGGAGTTCGGGCCGCAGGGGGTCCGCGCGCTGACCGTCTCGCCCGGGCCCGTCCACATCGAGCGCTGGACCGACCCCGACGGGCCGGCGGCGATCTTGGCGGCGGCGTTCGGCGTGCCGCAGGAGGAGGTGGTGGCCCATCTGCCCAAGCGGTTCCGGCTGACCACCGGCCACATCGCGGAACCGGCCCACATCGGTTCGCTGGTCGCCTTCCTGCTCTCCGGCCATGCGGCCAGCATCGCCGGATCCGACGTACGCGTCGACGACGGCCTGGTCAAGACGGCCTGACGGGCGCACGACCCGGGACGTACGGGGACCTTCGCGCCGTACGAGGTCCCGGGCCGGGCCCCGCTCACAAACGGCCGCCCGGCAGCGGGCGGTTAGGCACCCACCGTGCCGTCGACGCCCTCGCGGAGGAAGTCGGCGTGCCCGTTGTGCCGCGCGTACTCGTGGATGAGGTGGAGCATCACCAGGCGCAGCGACACGTCCGCGCCCCACCTTGGCTGATGCCCCGTCACATCAAGGGAGGGCGCGGCGCGTTCGATGCGCCGCGCGTGCTCCACCTCGTCGCGCCACGCCGCGAACGCCTCCGCCGCCGAGGCCGTGCGCACGTCGTACGCCTGCTGGAAGTCGTCCGCCTCGGACCACACGCACGTCAGGTCCTCACCGTTGATCACCCGGCGGAACCAGACGCGCTCCACCTCGGCCATGTGCCGCACCAGGCCGAGCAGGGACAGGGTGGACGGCGGCATGGAGCGCTCGCGCAGCTCGTCGTCGGTCAGTCCCTCGCACTTCATGGCGAGCGTCGCCCGGTGGAAGTCGAGGTAGGCGCGGAGCGAGGTGCGTTCGTCGCCGGTGTACGGCGGGGTGATCCGCTCGCTCCACTCGGCACGCACGGTCGGCGCACCTGTCGCGGGCGACCCGCCCGTCTCGTTCGACTCGCTGGCCAT
Source organism: Streptomyces sp. 796.1 (assembly GCF_047525675.1). Taxonomy (NCBI): domain Bacteria; kingdom Bacillati; phylum Actinomycetota; class Actinomycetes; order Kitasatosporales; family Streptomycetaceae; genus Streptomyces; species Streptomyces sp. 796.1. The sequence continues at coordinate 12,956 of NZ_JBLIWA010000004.1, forward strand.
GGAGGAGCTCCGTTCTGGGGTGCATCGGGTCTGAGGTGGATCGGGAACGCGCGCCGCGGAGCCACCGGCCGGGGCCGATCGCCCGGCGGCCACACCACGGCCGTACCGCGGCCACGCCAGGCGACGGACCGGACGGCGCGCGTACGGGCGACGCGGACGACGCGGACGACGGAGCCGGCCACGGCGCGGGCGCGCGCGTACGGGGACAGCCCACACGGTGGTTACCGCCGGGTCAACAACTTGTGCCAGAAGGATTGACTGCCTTGCTGACGCGCAGTCTCATAAGAACGTGACCGCGGGTCAACCATCAGCGAGGTGTGCTCAGCCATGACTGCGACGACGACCGACATCGAGCTGCTCAGGGACGCGCTCGGGCAGCTCAAGGACCGGGAGCAGGTGGCCGAGCGGCTGCTGGTCTCCTCGGCCAGGCACTCCTTCGACCCGGACCGCGAACTCGACTGGGACGCGCCGTTCGAGGACGACAAGTGGTTCTGGCCGCCGGAGTTGGTCTCGCTGTACGACACGCCGCTGTGGAAGCGGATGTCGCAGGAACAGCGCTTGCTGCTCTCCCGCCACGAGTCCGCCGCGCTCGCCTCGCTGGGCATCTGGTTCGAGGTCATCCTGATGCAGTTGCTGATCCGGCACATCTACGACCGGCCGGCCACCAGCGCCCACGTCCGTTACGCGCTGACCGAGATCGCCGACGAGTGCCGGCACTCGATGATGTTCGCCCGCCTGATCCAGAAGTCGGACGTCCCCCCGTACCCCGTCACCCGCCTCCACCACAACCTCGGCCGCCTCTTCAAGACCATCTCCACCACGCCGGGCTCGTTCACGGCCACCCTGCTGGGCGAGGAGATCCTGGACTGGATGCAGCGGCTGACCTTCCCCGACGAGCGCGTCCAGCCGCTGATACGCGGCGTGACCCGCATCCACGTGGTCGAGGAGGCCCGCCACGTGCGGTACGCGCGCGAGGAGCTGCGCCGCCAGATGGTACGGGCGCCGCGCTGGGAGGCGGAGTACACCCGGGTGGTCTCCGGCGAGTTCGCCCGCATCTTCTCCATCGCCTTCATCAACCCGAAGGTCTACTCGGACGTCGGCCTCGACCGGAACGAGGCGATCGCCCAGGTCAGGGCGAGCGCCCACCGCCGCGAGGTGATGCAGACCGGCGCCAAGCGCCTGACCGACTTCCTCGACGACATCGGCGTACTGCGCGGCGTCGGCCGCCGCCTGTGGAAGGCGAGCGGGCTGCTGGCGTAACTGCTGGCCCACCCCGCACGGCGGGCGGCGGGGCGGGTGCGGGGCGGCGTCGGCGGGTGTACGACCCGCATGCGCTTCGTACGAGCCGCGCGCAACTCCGCCCGGCTCGCTTACAGCTCCGTACGACGTGCATGCAACCCCGCACAGCTTGCATGCAACTCCCCACGGCTTGCATACAAGCGACATGCACAGCGTGCACAAGCGGCATACCCGCAGGCTGTCGCGTTGCGTCGGACCAGCGGCTGCCGCAACCGTGCGCACCGGGTCGCATCGGGCTCGTCCGGGCAAGTAGGGGGATTTCAACCAGTCGCTCCCCTCGCCGGTTAGGCTGCTTGCATGAGAGGCAGCCCTTCATGACCAGTGGTGGGAACGCGCCCGCGGCAGCCGCCCCGCCCCGCCCCGCGACCCGTGCCACCTATCGCAGGCTGAGCGTCGAGGAGCGCCGTGCCGAGTTGCTCACCGCAGCGCTCGGCCTGTTCGCGCACCGCGCGCCGGAGGACGTCTCGTTGGACGACGTCGCCGCCGCGGCCCGTGCCTCCCGCCCGCTGGTCTACCGGTACTTCCCCGGCGGCAAGCAGCAGTTGTACGAGGCGGCCGTGGGCAGCGCGGCGGACCAGCTCAGGGACTGTTTCGCCGAACCCCAGACGGGCCCGCCCACCGAGCGGTTGAGCCACGCACTGGACCGCTACCTCGCCTTCGTGGACGAGCACGACGCGGGGTTCTCCGCACTGCTCCGGGGCGGCAGCGTCGCCGAGACCTCGCGGACCAACGCCATCGTCGACGGCGTGCGCCGGGCCGCGGCCGAGCAGATCCTCATCCACCTCGGCACGCCCGACCCCGGCCCCCGGCTGCGCATGATGGTGCGGGTGTGGATCACGGCGGTCGAGGCCGCCTCGCTGATCTGGGTCGACGAGGGCAAACAGCCGCCGGTCGCCGAGTTGCGCGACTGGCTCGTCGACCACTTCGTCGCCCTGCTGACCGCGACCGCCGCCCGCGACGCGGAGGCCGAACGGGTGGCGCGCCAGACGCTCTCGCTCGAAACCCCGGACGGCGCGGTGGCCGACGTCACCCGCCGCATCCTCCCCCTCGTCAACGACGCCGCCCACCTCCTCTGACTCCTCTGACTCTCTGACCTCCGCTCGCCGACGGCCCGTCCGCCCCGCACCCCGGGTGGGCCGCTCCCGAACGGCATCCGCCCACCCGGCAGACGCCCGGCCCGAGCGACCCGCCCGACGCGGCTTCTTCCCCGCGCCCTGCCGGTCGGCTCTGGCCGGCCGTCCGGGTCCGCCGTCCGGCCCTGCCCGCCACCCGCCCGACCGGGGCAGGACGCACGCCGCAATGTGACACTGGAGGGGTGAGAAGCGTAGAGACGCCCTTCGTCGGCGGGCCGCTCGACGGCCGCGTGCTGCCGGTCCTGACCGGCGCCACCGGACAGCCGCCCAAGACGTACGAGGTGCCGGTGCCCAACGACGACGGCACCCCACCGACGGTCTACGTCTACCTCCGCACCCCCCTCGGCCTCTCCCGCCGACTCGGCATCCCACGCGGCTGGCAGTACGAGTACGCGCCGGAGGGCAAACCCCGCGGCGGCCTGAAGTGGCCCTGGTCGAAGCCGGGCCACTGACGCGAACACACCGCGGCGCGGGGCACCGTACGGAGTAGAAGGCCCACCCCCGGCTACCCCTCGCCCCGGCCCGACCGCTCCCCCACACCAGCCCGGCCCACGGCCCCAGCGCCCCTCCCGCTCGGCTCGGCTCGGCTCGGCTCGGCTCGGCTCGGCTCGGCTCGGCTCGGCTCGGCTCGGCTCGGCTCGGCTCGGCTCGGCTCGGCTCGGCTCGGCTCGGCTCGGCTCGGCTCGGCTCGTAGCGATGGGGCCGCCTCGGGTTCCGTAAACCTCCACTCCGCCCGTACGCCCCACCCACACACCCGCCCCGCACAGCCACAGCCACAGCCACAGCCACAGCCACAGCCACAGCCACAGCCACACGCTTGCACACTCGCCGCCAGCCCTCATCTGCCTTACCACATACGGAAGTTAGGTCGACGCCACCCCGGAAGCCCCCGCCCCGCACCAGCTCCCGGGCCGCTCCCGCGCCACCGCCACGCCGCCACCCGCGCAGATCCCCGCGCCTCCTCCCCCACCACTTTGCGAACCGTCACGACCCCGGCCGACCACGCCGCTCACCCCCGCGCCGCGCACCCCCCGAAGCGGCGCCACACCACCCCGCACCTCCCCTTTAGTTTTGGTCCGGACCATTGACACTTGTGGTCTAGTCCTTGTTTGCTGCTTGCGCGGAGAGAGCCGCTTCCGCGCCTCCCTGGCCGTCCCCCACCCCAACGGAAGCGCCTCTCCCGCCTCGACCCGTGCGCCCCCACCCGTACCGCCGTCGAAGCCCCCAAGGAGCCCCCATGCGCTTGCACCACCGCCCCCAGGCGCACCGCCGTGCGAGATCACTCGGTGTGCTGCTCGCATCCGCGAGCGCGGTCGCCGCTACCGCGCTCGCCCTGCCATCGCCGGCCACGGCCGCCCCGGCGACGACGTCGGCGCCCGCTGCCACGTCCCGGGCCGCCCTCCCCGAGCACGCACTCGTCGGCTATCTCCACGCCAGCTTCGCCAACGGTTCCGGCTACACCCGCATGGCCGACGTGCCCGCCAGTTGGGACATCATCAACCTGGCCTTCGGCGAGCCCACGTCCACCACCTCGGGGGACATCAGGTTCAGCCTGTGTCCCAAGAGCGAGTGCCCGAACGTGGAGACCGACGACGAGTTCAAGGCCGCCATCAAGGCCAAGCAGGCCGCGGGCAAGAAGGTCCAGATCTCCATCGGTGGCCAGAACGGCCAGGTCAGGCTGGAGACGACGGCCGCGCGCGACAAGTTCGTCTCGTCCGTGAGCGCCATCATCGACCGGTACGGGCTCGACGGCCTCGACATCGACTTCGAGGGCCACTCGCTCTCGCTCAACAACGGCGACACGGACTTCAAGAACCCGAAGACCCCCACCGTCGTCAACCTGATCTCCGCGGTGAAGTCGCTGAAGGCCAAGTACGGGGCGGGCTTCACGCTCACGATGGCGCCGGAGACGTTCTTCGTCCAACTCGGTTACCAGTTCTACGGCTCCGGCCCGTGGGGCGGCCAGGACCCGCGCGCCGGCGCGTACCTGCCGGTCATCCACGCGCTGCGGGACGACCTGACGCTGCTGCACGTCCAGGACTACAACTCGGGTCCGATCATGGGTCTCGACAACCAGTACCACTTCATGGGCGGCGCGGACTTCCACATCGCCATGACGGACATGCTGCTCGCCGGCTTCCCGGTGGCCGGCAACAAGGCCAACGTCTTCCCCGCCCTCAAGCCGTCCCAGGTCGCGATCGGCCTGCCGGCGAGCACCCACGCGGGCAACGGCCACACCTCCCCCAGCGAGGTGAACAAGGCCCTCAACTGCCTCACCAAGAAGACGGACTGCGGCAACTACCAGACCCACGGCACGTGGCCCGCCCTGCGCGGCCTCATGACCTGGTCCATCAACTGGGACAACTTCAACAAGCGCGAGTTCTCCAAGAACTTCGACACGTACTACGGACGCGGCTGACCCCGACCGCCCCTGCGACACGTTCCCGGGCCGCACTCGCGTGATCGCCCACGCGGGAGCGGCCCGGGCCGCACGGCGCCCGGGCCCGCGCGGCCGTACGGGTTGAGGCGGCGGCCATCGCTCGTACGGTCGTACGGGCTCACGCGCCGACCCCCATGGCGCGGCGGCCCCGGGCGTCCACCGACCCACCACCGGCGCCCCCTACGTCCAGACCACGCAGCCCCGCTCGGTGAGGAGATCGACCAGGCGCGGGGCCGGCTCCAGGTCGTTCCAGCGCAGGTCAAGCCGCTCCAGCGCGGGGAGTTCGGCCAGCCAGTCCGGCAGCGTGCGGAGCCTGTTGCCCCGCAGGTCGAGTTGGCGGAGCCGGGGGAGGCCCGCCAGCGCCCGCGGGACGTCCGACAGGGCGTTCTCCCGTAGGTCGAGGTGGCGCAGTTCGACCAACTCGCTGAGGGTATCCGGCAGCGCCGCGAGCGCGTTGCCGCGCAACCACAGCTCGCGGAGACCGCAGAGCCGACCGATCGACGCGGGAAGCCCGACCAGTCGATTCCGCTCGGCCCGCAACTCGATCAGCCCGGCCATGGCGCCGATGGTGTCGGGAAGGCCGGTGAGCTGGTTGTCCCCGACGTTGAGGTACCGGAGCGCGGTGAGCCGGCCGAGCGAGCGCGGCAGCTCGACGAGCCGGTTGTCGTGCAGGTACAGGTAGTTGGTGAGCGGCAGCGTCGTCAACTCGTCCGGTATCGCGGCGAGTTCGTTGTGCCCCAGGTCCAGGGTGTGCAACTGTCGCAGTTGCCCGATCTGCGGCGAGACCCAGGTCAGGGCATTGTCCGCGAGGACCAACACGTGCAGTTCGGTCCGCCGCCACAACGACTCCGGCAAGGCGCCCAACCCGTGCTTCCAAAGACTCAGCGTCGCCGCCACGTCAGCCCCTCCACGTTTCCCTCTCCACCCACGGCACCGCGCAAAGCGCGACGCCCGCGCCCCCGGGGCAACAATCCTTCCCGCAGAGCCCGGTCCCTGCCAGAGCCCGGTCCCTGCCCTGGTCTGACCCCGCCCCCGCCGCACGCCTCGCGGGAGGCCGCGGCCGGCCCGCTCCTGCGCCCACGGGTGTCGCCGGGTGCGAACCAGCTCGCTACCCACAGTTGTCCGGCCGGAGCGAATGGGCCTTCGCCCCCGTGAGCGTGGTGCGCCTGATCACCTGAGCCCGGATGAGCCGGACCGTGGGCGGGATGGGCAGGGCGACGGGCGCGCGGCTCCACCGAAGCCACAGCGCCAGGTGGCCGAGCTCAGCGGCCTGGACGAGCTTTTCGAGGGACCACGCCTTCGTGCCCCGATCCACCTCGACGCTGATCAGCCGACCCCGGCCCGAACGGTGCCGCAGTTGCAGGTCGAGCCGCCCGGTCCGGCCCTGCCGCGTGGCGGCGGGCAGCTCCACCTCCCGCTGGACCTCATATCCCTGGCCGGTCGCCCAGTCGGCCACCGAGTCGGTGAAGAAGGCGGTCACCTCGGGGGTAGCCAGATCGCTGAACTGCTGTCGATTGAGCCAGGCCCGCAGCGAGCGGGCGGCGGCATCGAGCCCGGCTTCGGTCATGCGCAACAGTCTGCCCTGCGACACCGACAGCCAAATCCCGCCGTACGAGCTGGTCAGCCGTTCCGCCCGGCCGCCCCCGCCTGGCCCCACACCCGCAGGACGGCCCCGGCTGGCGCCTCGCCCTCGGCCCCGCCCAGCTCCACTCCCCGCACCCGCGGGGACAGCCCCCATCGGGAACGCGGCGCGCGCCCCGTCGCCGGCCGCTCCCCACACCCGCCCGAGCCACCCTCCCGAACGCAACACACCCCACACACCCACAACCCACCGAAGCAACCGCAACCCACCCACTCAAGACACACCCGAGACCGCCACAGCCCCCGCCCCTCACACTCATCTCGCCACACACCGAGCACACCGAGCACCGCACTCACCACGACCAACCTGAATGAACCCGAGCATATCGTTCACAACAACACACCACACCCCCAGCCCCGCCAACCGGGTGACAACCCGTAGCAACCGAACGCCACCCCGCCCCACCCCCACCAAAATGTCCGGATTGTATGACCAGTCATGTCACGATCCCCTGACCGGCCCCACCGGGCCGCTCCCCATCCGGCCCAGGGAGGTGGACCCGTGACACCACTCCGCGTACGGGGGGCCTGCGCCCTCGCACTGGCCGCGAGCGCGGCGCTCGCCCAACCGGCTCCGACCGCATCCGGCGCGCCGCCGCCCCCCGCACCGCACCACGGGCCGGCTCCGGCCGCCGGGCCCCAGCAGGGGCCCCGACCTTCCGACGCCCACCGGCCCCCCACCCCCGCCGGCGGCCCGCAACGCCCTGGCCTGCTGGGTTCGCCCGGCATCAGCGGCCTGCTGGCCGAACTCCAGACGCACTACCGAGCCGCCAACACGGCCAGCGCCCGCTACCGCACCATCGAGAAGCAGCTCGGCCGGCAACGCCGCACCACACACAAGCTGACGGCACGGCTCGCCACGGCGCGCACCGAACTCGCCGCGGCCCGCAACAGCGCCGGTCAACTGGCCCGCCAGCAGTACCGCGGCAGCCTCGGCTTCTCCCCTTACGTCCGCATGCTGCTGAGCAAACACCCGAGGCGCGTACTCGACGAGGAACACGAGGTCCGCAGAACCGCCGGCCGCACCGCAGCCCTCACGGCCCGCCTCACCCAGGCCGAGATCACCACGGACTACTACGCCTCACGCGCCCGCCGCGCCCTCGACCGTCAGCAGTCACTCGCCGACCGCCGCAAGCGCGAACGCGACCGGGTACGCACCCAACTCGACGCGGTAGAGGCCCTCCTGGCCTCCCTCACCCCCGCCCAACTCGCCGCACTGCAACAGCTTGAGGGTTACGACCCCTATGCCGCATACGGCACCCCCGCTCCCCCCCACCACACCCTCCGCCAACCCCGCACCGCTCCCACTCCCCGGCCCCGAACCCACCACCCCGCCCCGCCGCACAAAAAGCCCCAAGGACCACCGCCCCTGACTCGGTGACCCACCCCAGCCGACCAACCACCACCAAACCTCAAGGGCCTCAAGCCACCCCGTACCCCCGCCTCTCACCGACAGCCGCCTCACAGTCTGCGGAGCCCGCTCAACACCCGCTCCCACAACGCACGATCCAGATGCCCAACCCCGCGCGCCACCCCGAAGACCCGTATCCGCCCCTGCTCAACAAGATCGCTCAGCAACACCCGCACCCCGCAGAGCGGAAACCCGAGCAGGGCCGCCACCTCGGCCACCGATCGCATCCACCGGGAAAACCCCACAACAATGGCCCTGGCCTCCGGCGCCACCCAGCCGGCGGCGGCACCCGGCAACTCCTCTCGCCCCTCCCTCTCGGTTCCAGCGCAGCCACGCACGTCTCGATGCGCGGCACGTACCCACAACACTGCGTACGGCCCCCGGTCAGGCTGTACGGAAGCACCCGGACGGGCTGCTGCCGCCCCGGCGGTTGTAGCGCTCCGCTCACGGGGCCGACTCCACCGACTTCCGCAACTCGCTGCGCAGCTCGGGGGTGAGCACGTGTCCGGCCCGTCCGACGAAGAGCGCCATGTGGTACGCGACCACGGTCATGTCGCACTTCGGCGCGGCGTGCACACCCAACAGCGACCCATCGCTGATCGACATCACGAACAGGCTGCCCTGCTCCATCGCCACCATCGTCTGCTTGACGCTCCCGCCATCCATCAGATGCGCGGCCCCCAGCGTCAGGCTGCCCAGCCCCGAGACGATGGTGGCGAGATCGGCGCTCGACCCCTTCGGCCCGTCCTGCCCGTGCACCGGCTGGAGCGGACGGCCGGCAGCCGCCGTCTCCCCGGGGTCGGAGGAGAGCAGCAACAGGCCGTCGGACGAGACAACGGCCACCGAGATGACCCCGGGCACCTCGTCCACCAAGTTGGTCAGCAGCCAATGCAGATTGCGTGCCTCGTTGCTCAGCCCGTAGACGGGCGGCCCAGCCGGAACCATGGTCGCCCCCTCGGGGGAAGCCCCCCGGAACATCGCGGTCAACTGCGTGCCTCCTCGACGGATTCGCCCTCGCCCAGCGCCCCCACCTGCTGCTGCGGCGGACCATGCGGCGCCCAACGGCCCTGCGGCTGTTCGTCCTGCGCTTGTCGATCGTGCGTGCGTTGCTCTTGCGTGCGTTGCTCTCGCGCGTGGTGCTCTTGCGTGCGTTGTTCTTGTGCGTGGCGGTCTTGCGTGCGTTGCTCTTGTGCCTCGTGGCCTTGCGAGGGGCGGTCTTGTGGGTGGTGGCCTTGTGCCTCGTGGCCTGGCGAGGGGTGATGCGGCATCTGTCGCCCCGCCCCCTGCCCCTGCTCGTCCTGAACCCGCGCGCCGTCGCCCCGCACACCCTGGCCCTGCGCGCCCTGGTCCCGCATGTCCTGGTCCCCTTGGCCCCAGGCGCCTCCGCCCAGCTCGCTCGGGTCCTGCCCGCGCTGCGACTGCGACTGGGCCTGTACATGCTGGGCCGCCACCTGGTGGGGCTGTACGTGCTGGGTCTGGGCCGCCACGTGCGGGGCCACTACGTGCCGGGGCTCCACCTGCTGGGCCTGGGCCAGTGCTGCTTCCGACCCCAGGACCTGTGGTTGCTGGCCGTACTCGCGATGGCCCTGCGGCCCCCGGTCACCCGGCGACAACCCGCCCCAGGGCTCCCGTCCCGGATCTCCCTGGCTCCCCTGCTGCCCCTGGTACGGCGGAACCTGGGACTCCCACTCTCGGGACGACGGAACCTGCCCCAGTCCCTGGCCTTGCCCGTACGGCGCCGGCGCGTACTCCCCCTCCCCGTACCCCGCTTCCCCATACGGAACTTGCTGATGCGATTCCCGCTCGAAGGCCGACCGCACCGACTCGGCTGCGGCCTGCGGCGACGCGGCAGTCGGCGGCGGGTCATAGGGCGGCAGCCCACCGCCAGGCGCCTCGGCCCGCGGGCCTCCCGGCCAGCCGTCCATCCGCGGACCCGCCGGCGAGGGGCCGGGCCGCACCTCGCCGGGCCACGGCCGGCCAGCGGTCGAACCGCCGGACCACGACGGGCCGTGCTCCTGCCACTCCCCTGGCAGCCCCTCCGCCACCTGGCCCGCCGCCTCCCAGCCGACCGAGGGCTGCTCATCCAGCGGTAGTCCGAGCGCCCCGAACGAGGTTTCATGCGACGCCACGCGCGGCCCGACCGCGCGCGCTAACTCCCCGTCCGGCGAATCAGCCGCCACCTGCCCGTGCTGGGCCACGGCCCGCTCGGCGATCTCCGCCTCCGCGTCCCGTCGACCATTCCTGGCCCCCTGCTGGAAGCCACCGAGCCGACGACGCAACTCATCGGCGTCAACCGTGCCCCGCTCACTCGCTACAGCGCTCCGCGGTGCGACCACCCGCGGGGTGCGCATGGGCAGCCCCCTCGGGGTTCGCGGCCCGGCCCCGTCAGCCACCCCGCCCGAGGCCGCCGCCCCACCATCGGATGCCGCGCCCCCGGCTCCGGCATCAGCAGACGCCCCACCACCCCACCCGTCCTTTGCGGACGCCAAGTCCGGCGCGCCACCAGCGCGCCCCCCGACGCCCCCCGGCGCCACGTCACCCGTCGCACCACCCGGCTCCGTCGCGCCATGCCCCACTTCCGCACCGGGTCCAATGGCACGAGGTCCCCGACCACCGGGTGCCAGCGCCTCAGCCCCACCAGTACCTACACCGCCAACCTCAGCCCCTGCCAACCCCGTTACCGCGCGTTGGGCCTCCGTGCCCCCCGACTCCCCGGCATCCGACGGAGGCACAGCCAGCCCCCGCGCATCCGGCGCTGCGCCCCGCCCAGCGGCAGAACCCGGCGCCGTACCCGCCCACGCCCCACCGCGCACCCCCGCCGCACCGGACGCCAGCCCGTCCGGCGGGGCCGGTCGGAGTCCCGCGGCGCGGTGGGCATCGCCGGCCGGCACGGCTCCGCGCAGCGCGTCGTCCTCGTGCCGCCGCACCGCCTGCGGCTCCCCGGAATCCGGCGTCTGAGACGGCACGCCACCGTGGACCGGCGCCACTTCGAGCGCCGTCGACGGGGCCCGCGAAACCTCCTGGCCAGCAAGCTCAGCCAAGCGCACCGCCCGCTCCGCCGCAGCCACCAGCGGATCAGGGTCCTGCCCCACCACGGGGGCAGCCGCCGACTCCTCTGCCCCTCGCGCAGCAGCGGCACCGTGCGCTCCCGGGTCCGTCACCGCCCCGTCCGTCCGTCCGACGCCGGCATCTGCGAACTGCTGCTCAGTTCGGAACGCCCCCGGCCCCTGGTACGCCGGCCCCTGTACCTGCCGCACCTCCCACACCGCACCCGGCTCGCCAAGCTCCACTTCTACGCCCGGACCAGCCAGGCCAGCCGGACCAGCCAGGCCAGCCACGGTCTCGGCATCGCCCGCGTGCGCCGAGCCGTCTCCCGGCAACCCCGCCGGCTCGGGCCCGGGCCCCCAGGGCTCGCCTGCCGACGGCATGGCCCCGGTGAGCTCGGGCCGGCCGTGCTCGCCGTGCCCGTGGCTCTTCGGAAGCGCCGGCTCCGAACGCCGCTCCCGACGGCGCCCCGGCCCCTGCCCGGCCGCCGTGATCGGCGCGTCCAGGGCAGAGCCGGTCTCGGGGGCCGGCGCCACTCCGGACACTCGGGTGGCGGTACCCACACCGGAAAACGTCGCTCCCCGCGGAGTGGTGGCCGCATCCTGGCCGTCCGCCTCCCCCTCGGCCCGCGCCACCTCGCCATACCCGTACGAACCGGGAAGACCGGCGTCACCGGCGACATGCACGGCGGGCGGACCAGCCATGAACACACCCCGAACGGGCCCGCCCGGCGCAGCCGCCCCCGAAGCACCGGCATCCGCGTACGAGGCGGAACCGGTCGCTGCCGCATCAGGCGATGCGTGAGCAGGGTCCGCGGCAGGGACGGGCCGGGAGTCAGAGCCGTGCACCGGCAGCAAGGCCGATGCCCCACCAGTCCCGGCACCCTGCACGCCCCGGGGGTGGCCCGGCTCATGGGCGGCCGAGCCCTGCTCGATGTCGGCGAAGGCACCGGGGCGCCCGTCGGCCACGGCGCCATGCGGGGCAGACGCGCGGACCGCATCGGTCTCGCCCCCCTCCACCACCAGCCCGGCACGCCCCTCGTGCCCGCGGCCCGCCGGCGGGGCGGCCGTTGGCTCCTCTCCGTTGCTCCCCGAGGCTGCGACGTTGGCGCCCGAGGCCGCGAGGCCGGTGCCGGCGGGCAACGGAACCGAGGCACCGGTGGCGAACCCCCGGTGGCCCGTACTCAACGCCACGGCGCGGACACCCCCGGCCACAGGACGCCGATCCGGCAGGATCGACTTGGGGAGTACGACGACCGCGGTGACCCCGCCCTGCTTCTGCTCCCGGAGCTGGACCCGGACGCCGTGCCGGGCCGCCAACCGGGTCACCACGTACAGGCCGAGCCCCAAGGGGTCCTCCGGCTGCGGCCCCTGGCAGTACTCCGGAACGGGATCGGCGAGCCGGGTGTTCAGCTCCTCGAAGCGATCGGCCGTCATGCCGATCCCCTCGTCCTGAACGGAGAGCATCACCTCGCCGTTCTCCAACAGCCATCCCGAGACGTGCACCTCGGTGGCGGGCGGGGAGAAGATCGTGGCGTTCTCCAGCAGCTCGGCCACGAGGTGGCTGACGCTGTCGGCGGCGAACCCGGCCACCTGCGCCTGTGGGGGCAACGCCTGGATACGGATGCGCTGGTACCGCTCCACCTCGCTGATCGCGGCCCGCAGCACGTCGAGCAGCGGCACGGCGCCCGCATGGTTGGACTGCCGCTCCGAACCCGCGATCACCAGCAGGTTCTCGCTGTAACGGCGTATCCCGGTGGCCAGGTGATCAAGGGTGAACAGAGTTTCGAGCCGATCCGGGTCCTGCTCGTTCGCCTCCATCGTCTCGATGACGGCCAACTGTCGTTCCACCAGCCCCAGCGTGCGCAGGGCCAGATTGACGAAGCTGCTGTGTACCCGGTCGCGGAGCCCCTTCAGCCGGGTCTCGGTCTCCTCCTTGAGCCGGCTGAGCTCCTCGCACTCCTGCCGCACCTCCGCGATCTGCGCGGCCTGGTGCTGCCGGTCCTCGATGAGCTGCCCACGCTCCGCGGCGAGCTTGGCCACGCGGGCACGCTGGCTGCCCAGCCCCTCGTGCAGATGGTTCACCGACCACACGACGGCGGCGAACTCATCGTCACGGTCCGCGTCCCGACGCCCCAGGGCCAGCGGCTCGATGTCCGCCGGGTCGTCGGCCAACCGGCGGACACCGGCGCGCAACGCGCCGAGCGGGCGCGTCACCGACCGCACGGCCAGCGCACACACCGTGAGCACCAGCAGCAGACACCCGGCGAGCAGCCCGGCATGCAGTTCCAACTCGGTGACCCGGTCGTGTCTGGCCTGCTCCGCGCGAGTCACCCCCGCCGCCGCGAGTGCCGCCTCCACGCCGCGCATCCGTTCCACCCGGGCGGTGAGTGCGTCCCCCACCCGGTCCCGGTCCGGAGCCGACCCCGTATTCGCAGCCGGCGGGGCGCCCACGAGGTCCTTGAGGTAGCGCTCGGCCTCGTCCGTCTTCGCCCCGCGGACGGTGCGCACGTACCGGTCGCGGGCGGAGCGGGCGGCCGACTGCCGGAAGTCGGCGAACGCAGCCTCCTCCCGGAGGCGTGCCTGGTACGCGGCGGACGTGAGGCCCGGCTGTCGGCCGCCCGACGCGAGCGCGCCGAGCAGCAGGGCCCGGCTACCGGAGGCGTGTTCCACGGCCCGGCCCAGTGGAGCCAGTGCGTTGGGGTCGGTCGCGCCGGCCGCTCGGTGCAGCGCCCGTACCGCCTCGGTGTACGCGTCGAAGGTGTCCACGGCCGAACCGGGGCCGGACAGGGCGCGCTGCCGCATCTGCGGTAGCTCCCGCAGTCGCTCGGCGGCACCGGCGAAGGTGACGGAGGCATCGGTGGCAGTGGCACGGAGGGCCGCTGACTGGCGGTCGACGCGGGTCCGCACATCTTTCGGCGCTCCGCCGCCCGCCGCCGTGGACCTACCCGTCGCCACATACTCGGTCATGGCATCGCGCTCGTCAGCCAGTGAGTGTGCGAGGGCCACTGCGGCGACGGCCGCTTCGGCACGGTCCACCCGGCGTTGGGCGTCCTTCGCTTGGTCGACCCCGGTGGCGATCACGGGCGCACCGGCCGCGAGCACCGCCACGGTCACCACGGATGCCGACGCGACCAGCCGGTTGCGCACCCGAGCCCGGTGTCCCCGCCCGGATCGCTGCTCGCCTCGATTGCTGTCGCTGGCCCGAAGCCGTCTTTTCCGCACCGGTGCCCACATTCTTCTCTCGCCAGACCCGCCGTGGTTCCAGGAGGTGACGACAGCACCGCAGTTGTTCCGGGTCTGTGCGCTCGGTCGCAAGACCGCGCACTCGCGCCCGCTCCTGGTACGGAAACCGACCCTTCCAGTACCGCTGCGCGCCGGGCGCACATAGACAACTCGGCCACTCGAACGAGTGAACATGAGCCGGAAGGCGGCCACCAAGGTGCACCACACACCGTAAGCACGCACCACCGCGTACACACGGCAATCAACCCGCTGTTCCGAAAAGATGATCACCGGTCGCTTTACCCGGCCCAATTCCATCTGAATTTCACCTCCTAGAAACCGTCTGGAATCCATTGGTGCGGTCCGATCTCACAGGCCACTGCCCCATGAATGGCCACGAGTTACGATCCGGCACACTTGCCTCATGCGCCTCGACCTCACCACTGTCCCCGGGGACCCCCAGCGCCCCAATGAGGACTACGCGTCCATAGCGCTGCCTGCCTCCGGACAAGGCGGCTCGTTGGTACTCCTCGACGGCGTTACTCCGCCCTCCGAGCCCTACGGCTGCCGACACTCGGTCCCCTGGTTCACCTCCCGACTCGGGGGCGCGCTGCTCGAACTCTCCGGTTCGCAGCGGGACACGCCCCTTGCGGATTGCCTGGCGCAAGCCATCGCCCGAACCGCTGACGCGCACCGCGACACCTGCAACCTCTCCCATGTCCGTACTCCACAGGCGACCGTGGTCACCGTCCGCTGGGACGACGAGCGCCTTGAGTACCTGGTGCTGTCGGACTCCTCCCTGCTGATCGAGGCCCCTGACGGGCAGGTGGATGCGGTACTCGACTCCCGGCTCGACGAGTTGCCACCGTCCGTACGTGCCCTGGGCGCCGCCACCAGGGCCCTGCCGCGCGGCTCGGCCGAGCGCCGCGCAGCCGGCGCCGAGTACGGTCGTGCGGTCGAGGCCCTGCGCAACGCCGAAGGCGGCTTCTTCACCGCCGCCGCGGACCCGGAGGTGGCGCGCCTCGCCGTGACCGGCACCAGGCCGCGTAACGCCGTCCGAGCGCTCGCCGCGCTGAGCGACGGGGCGACGCGTTGGGTCGAGGTATTCCGGGCGGGCGACTGGACGGAGACTCTGGCGCTCCTTCGCAAGGAGGGGGCGCAAGCGCTGATCGACCGGGTCCGCGCCGCAGAAGACTCCGACCCGGACGGCACCGCCTTCCCGCGCGGCAAGCGGCACGACGACGCGACGGCGGTCTACGTCGAGCTATAACCCGCCGCTACGGGCCTGAGCTCGGGGCTCGCCCGTTGCACCACACCTATCTGTTCGTCACACGGTCCCCTTCTTGTTGCTTCCGTCGGGTGAGGTAGCTCGCGAGGGGCGGCGGGCCCCAGCAGTGAGGTTGGCGACGTCGTCCCCTCTGCCCGACGAGCGGGGTGCCCGCCCACTCGGCATGGTGGGACTACCGGTCGTGCATGGCGGTGGTTCCGCTTCCGTCATGCGGTTCGGAAGATTCGGAAGATGACGACGAGTCGGGAACGTGATCTGTTTCGTGGCCAGCGTTCAGTCGGTGGAGCAGCCGAGCCAACTCCGCCACCTCTGCCCGGTCCCAGCCCTCCAGGCGCTGGGCGTAGCGGGCACGCAGTCCCTCCCGTACCCGGGTGAAGCGCGTGCGGCCCTCTTCCGTCAGATGGACCAACCACGCCCGTCCGTCATCGGGGTCAGGCGCCCTTGCCACCAGACCGAGCGTCTCCAGCGCTCGCAGTTGGCGGCTCACCGTCGCCTTACCGACCCCGAAGTAGGCCGCCAGGTCCGTGGCCCGCAACTGTCCGGCATCACTCAGTCGGGCCAACAAGCCATATGCGGCTGGTTCCAGATCAGGGTGCACCTCCCGTGCCATCTCGCCCGAGTTCGCACGAGCTCGACGGAGAAAGACGGACAACTCACGTTCAAGAGCCAGAAAGGCACTGTCGACCCCCGTTCGGCCCATGCCCTCGCCAGCTCCCCCGACCCCGGTGTTGTGCACGTCAGCACCTCTCCGGCTTTTCAGCTCGTGAAAGTTTCGTCGCGCCGCGACGTGTTGCCGCAGCTCCGCAAGTATTTTGCAGGAATAGACCACGCTCCCGCCTAGGCCCTCTTCCCATTCCAGCTTCTACGCCCGTAGAGTTGGTTATGTCATGGCCATTCCAAAGCCATGCCATGCACTCTCCCCCACCGAGGCCATCGGAGGCATCGCCATGCCCGCGCACAGACCCGGTTCCCCCCGCCGCTCCCTCACCACAGTGGTCGGGTTTCTCGCATCCTTCCTCGCCATGACCATCGCCTTCACGCTCCCGGGCACGGCTTCCGCCGCCCAGCGCCCCATTCCCCACCCGGAAAGGGACTGGATGGGCTCCACCATCCTGGAACGCGAAGGCGGTAACCCGAACAACCCGGCCCCCACCACCCGCGTCGCCTCCGTCGAAGGCGTCGACGTCAGCAGCCACCAGGGCAACGTCAACTGGCCTGCGCTCTGGAACAGCGGCGTCCGCTGGGCCTACGTCAAGGGCACCGAGGGCCTGACGTACAAGAACCCGAACTTCGCCCAGCAGTACATCGGCTCCTACGACGTCGGCATGATCCGTGGCTCGTACCACTTCGCGCTGCCCGACGTCTCCAGCGGCGCCCAGCAGGCGAACTACTTCGTCAACAATGGCGGCGGCTGGTCGCGCGACGGCAAGACGCTTCCCGGCGCCCTTGACCTGGAATACAACCCGTATGGCGCCACCTGCTACGGGTTGAGCCAAGGCGCGATGGTTAACTGGGTGCGGGACTTCTTCAACACCTACAAGGCACGCACCGGACGCGACGCCGTCATCTACACGTCGACCAACTGGTGGAAGGCGTGCACGGGCAATTACGCGGGCTTCGGGAACACGAATCCGCTCTGGGTCCCGCGCTATGGGTCGTCCGTGGGCGAACTCCCCGCCGGATGGGGCTTCCAGACCATGTGGCAGTACACCTCCTCGGGTCCGATCGTTGGCGATCACAACCGGTTCAACGGCGCATATGACCGCCTCAAGGCCCTCGCCAACGGCTAACGGCTCTCGCGTGCGCTTCCGCTCCACCTTTCGGGCAACGTTCTCCGATTCTTCGCCCGACTCGTTTCACCGTCATTGCGTGAGATCACGTATCGCCGCCGCTCAGCGTCGATAGCGGAGACACGACACGCACGATGGGTGGGTCCCTCTCGCTGCCGGTCCGCGAGAGGGGCCCTTTGCGTATCCCCCGCATCACCTGACTGCTCCCGCCACGTTCTCCGCCGCCCCCAGTTCTAGCCGCCCTGCGCCCGCCCCCATCTCGGCCTCGGCCTCGACGGTAAGCCGAACCCGTACGGACAGGTCTGTCTGTATCCTGGGGCTTCAACCCGGGCGCAACATGCGAAGGACGCGGCGAGCTCACCAGCTCCAGCGGCGGGTCGGCGCCCGACACCGCACACATCTTGGAGCGTGACGCATGACCGACAAGCGGCCTCCCGCTCGCAGTCGAATTCTCGACACCGCGACGGAACTGTTTGGCGCACACGGCGTGCGAGGGGTGGGCGTCGATCGCATCATCGCCGAATCTGGTGTCGCCAAGGCGACCCTGTACTCCCATTTCCGCTCCAAGGACGATCTCGTTGTCGCTTATCTGCGCGGCGCCGATGGCCACTGGCGCGGCAGCTTGCAGCAGGCGGCGGCCAGCGCCGGCCCTGCACCTCGCGATCAGTTGCTCGGCCTGTTCGACGCTCTCCATATGGCCACGGTCTGTGACGGCTTCCGCGGATGCGCTTTCCTCAACACGGCATGCGAGACCGAGCGTGGCACTGCGCCCCACGCGACCAGCGTCGAGCACAAGCAGGCCGTGCGCGCCTGGCTGGGCACGCTCACCGAGGCCGCAGGCGCGGACCAGCCGGACCTGCTTGCCCGCCAGCTCAGCGTGCTGATCGACGGCGTCATGTCGGCTGCCGCCCTCGAACCGACGCCGGACTTCGCAGAGGCCGCCCGAGCCGCCGCCCGCACCCTCATCTCGGCCGCCTGCCAGGACAAGGCACCTGCCTAGGCGCAGCCGGCGTGAGGTCACAGCGTCGCCCGCAGGAGACGTGCACGTACGCGTTACGGCCCAGGGCGCGCCGACTCTGCGACGCCGACGGCCGGGTCGGCGCCGCCCGGCGCGTAAGGCCGAGAAGAGCTCGCGAGGCCCCATGCCGGGCGTCGCCCCCAGCCTCTCCCACCTGCCGCCAAGGCACAGGGCCCGAGCAGGCCGTGCCGACACCTGACCGTGGGCGAGTTTCGTCCGCATCGTTTCGACCCGCCCACTGAGCTAAGCGCCCCAGACAGAGAGCCCTTTCGGACAGCGAAGGCGCGGACGACGACGGCCCCGACGCAGCGAGGACGCTGGGCCGGGACCGGAGGGCGCAGGCGACAGGGGATGCTGTCGCTGCCTTCAGGCCGCCAGACTCGACTCCTCGACCACGAAGTCGGCCTCGGCTATTCGCCACGCCTCAGGCAGAACGCCGGACCGCAGTAGATCTCGGTAGACGTCCTGAGCATGGATCAGCCCTGCATCATCCAGGCGATTAGTGCCGTAGATGATGAACGGTTCCTCATAACTCATCCCCGTGAGCTCGGCCGTCGCATCGAAGGGGCGCAGCAGTTCAGGAACGGGGAAGCGGTTGAAGCCCTCGGAACGGTACGAATCGCGCGGCCCACCGACGGTGGTGGCGACCCGGAACGACTTCCCGCGCAGGGCGACGCCCTTGGAGCCGTACGCAAAGCCGTACTCGAAGACCTCGTCGAGCCACTGCTTCAGCAAGGGGGTGGCGGAGTACCAGTAAAAGGGGAACTGAAGCACGATGCGGTCGTGCTGGAGGAGAAGGCGCTGCTCCTCGGGCACGTCGATGCGGCCATCGGGATATGTGGCGTACAGGTCATGGACCGTGACCCCGTCGACGTCCTTGATGGCATCAGCGAGAGCGGCGTTGATGCGCGAGTCGGTCAGCTGCGGGTGAGCGAGGACGACCAGGGTGCGGGGCTCGACTGCCACGGAGATCTCCTTTTCGGCAGGGCACTTGCACCCCTGCACACGATGAAGCCAGACGAATGGGCCGCCAGAACAGACAGGTCTGTCTGGTTCGCCTTCAAGCTAACAGACAGACCTGTCTGACTGTCAAGGAAGATCAGTGCCTCAATAGCCCTTTCACTCTTCTGAGTTCGAGGCGGGAATCACGTGAGCACCGCGGCCAGCCTGGGCATACAGACCCCGGCACCACCCACCGCCATCAGCACCGCAGTCAGCAGTCAGCAGTCCGATCGTCGCCCCCCTCACCTGCACGCTCACCACCTCATGCCAACGGCCGACGGCCAGCGCCCCTCCTCACACGCTGGCGAGGAAGGGCGCCGACGTCGGCCGTCGGTCAGTGCGGGCTGGTTCAGGCAGCCACCGGAGTCCGCGGGGCCGCACCAGGCTCGGTGTCCGTTGCCGCGGCGGGCCGCAGGGCCAGTTCAAGCACCTGCCGCACGTCCGCGACGGGGTGCACGTCGAGCCGTTCGAGCACCTCGGAGGGCACGTCGTCCAGATCGGGCTCGTTCCGCTTGGGAATGATCACGGTCGTGATGCCCGCCCGGTGGGCGGCCAGCAGCTTCTGCTTGACGCCTCCGATGGGCAACACCCGTCCCGTCAGGGACACTTCGCCCGTCATCGCGACGTCGGGGCGCACCTGCCGTCCCGACAGCAGTGACGCCAGTGCCGTGGTCATGGTGATGCCTGCGCTCGGCCCGTCCTTGGGGACCGCGCCAGCCGGCACGTGCAGGTGGACACCGCGTTCCTTGAGGTCAGCGACCGGCAGTTCGAGCTCCGCGCCATGTGAGCGCAGGAAGGACAGTGCGATCTGCGCAGACTCCTTCATTACGTCCCCGAGCTGGCCCGTCAGCGTCAGCCCCGCACCACCCGTCTCAGCGTCGGCCAACGACGCCTCGACGTACAGGACATCGCCACCGGCCCCCGTGACGGCAAGTCCGGTGACCACCCCGGGAACGGCCGTACGCCGCTCGGCCGGGTCCTGGGCTGCCTCCGGCGTGTGGTGCGGGCGGCCGATCAGCGGGCGCAGCTCGTCCGAACCGATGGTGAACGGAAGGTCCCGTTCGCCGAGCTCGTGCTGAGCGGCGACCTTGCGCAGCAGCCTGGCGACGGACCGCTCCAGGTTCCGCACGCCAGCCTCGCGGGTGTACTCCCCCGCCAGCTTACGCAGCGCCTCGTCCTCCACCACGACCTCGTGCGGCTCGATTCCGGCACGCTCCAACTGCCGCGGCAGCAGGTGGTCACGGGCGATGGTGACCTTCTCGTCCTCCGTGTAGCCGTCGAGGCGCACCAGGTCCATCCGGTCGAGCAGCGCCTCGGGGATGGCTTCGAGCACGTTGGCGGTGGCCAGGAAGACGACGTCGGACAGGTCGAGTTCAACTTCCAGGTAGTGATCCCGGAACGTGTGGTTCTGCGCCGGGTCGAGCACCTCAAGGAGGGCAGCGGCCGGGTCCCCCCGGAAGTCGGAACCCACTTTGTCGATCTCGTCGAGCAAGACCACCGGGTTCATCGACCCGGCCTCCTTGATCGCCCGGACGATGCGCCCCGGCAGCGCGCCGACGTACGTGCGCCGGTGGCCGCGGATCTCCGCCTCGTCCCGGACACCACCCAGGGCGACGCGTACGAACTCGCGCCCCATCGCGCGCGCCACCGACTCGCCGAGCGAGGTCTTGCCGACGCCGGGGGGACCGACGAGGGCCAGCACTGCACCGCCCCGGCGACCGCCGACCAGGCCCAGACCACGGTCGGCGCGCCGCTTGCGCACGGCGAGGTATTCGGTGATGCGCTCCTTCACGTCATGCAGTCCGGCGTGGTCCGCGTCGAGTACCTGCCGGGCACCCTTGATGTCGTAGGCGTCCTCGGTGCGGCGGTTCCACGGCAGGTCGAGCACCGTGTCCAACCAGGTCCGAATCCAGCCGCCCTCGGGACTCTGATCAGAGGACCGCTCCAGCTTGTCGACCTCCTTGAGCGCGGCCTCGCGCACCTTCTGCGGCAGGTCAGCCGCTTCGATGCGGGTGCGGTAGTCGCCGCCCTCGTCCTCGGAGTCGCCGTTGAGCTCGGCGAGTTCCTTGCGTACGGCATCGAGCTGGCGGCGCAGCAGGAACTCGCGCTGCTGCTTGTCCACGCCGTCCTGGACGTCCTTGGCGATGGATTCGGCCACGTCCTGTTCGGCCAGGTGGTCGCGCAGCCAGCCCATGGCCAGCTTGAGGCGCGCCACCGGGTCGAGCGTCTCCAGGAGTTCCAGCCGCTGGGCGACGGAGAGGAAGGGCAGATAGCCCGAGTTGTCCGCGAGTTGCGAGACGTCGTCGATCTGCTGGACGCGGTCCACGACCTGCCAGGCGCCCCGCTTCTGTAGCCAGCTCGTGGCCAGCGCCTTGTACTCCTTCATGAGCTCGGCCTGGGAGCCAGGGGACAGCACCGCGGCATCCGGGCCGGCCTCCTCCACCGGCGTGCCCTCGATCCACAGCGCGGCGCCCGGGCCGGTGGTGCCCGCCCCGACGCGCACCCGATGCACGCCGCGGATCAGCGCACCCGGGTCGCCGTCGGAGAGCCGCCCGACCTGTTCGACGGTGCCCAGAGTGCCTACCGCCGCATAGGTCCCCTCGATCCTCGGCACCAGCAGCACCTGCGGCTTTGCGCCGCTCGCCGTGCCGCTGTCGGACCTGGCGGCGGCCTGGGCGGCCTCCACGGCAGCCCGCACGTCGGCGTCCGTCAGGTCGAGCGGCACGACCATACCGGGCAGTACGACCTCGTCATCGAGCGGCAGTACAGGCAGGGTGAGCGGTGTAGACAGCGAAGCCATGATCTCCCCTTCGGCAGGCAAGTTGAGCTACACCGACTCAATGCATGTGAGGCTCCCATTGTTCCCCAGGCCTTGTTCGCTGTGAGCGATCAGCCGATCGTCCGGTAGTCCCAGCGCCGCTGGCACCCGAGATCGCGCGGCGGCGACCGCTGTCTGGCCTCCTCTTGTCGAACCCTTCGCCAGGCCGCTTTACTCCTCGCTGGTCTCGCGCTGAGCAGGGGTTTCCTTGCTGGGGAGCTGGAGGGCGCTCGCGGATCCGAGCAGGGGGGGCGGTGCCCCGGTGCTCCGTGTCGATGCTGTTGCCGCACCGCGCCGCGTCGTGGCGTGACCTGGCCAGGGCTGTCCTGAGCGATTCGGGCCGCGATGCCCGTACCCCTGACTGACTCGCGCGCGGGACCGTTTCGTGGGGCTGGGCGACGGGCGATGTCACTACGCGGCCGGGGCGCACCCGGTGCCGGGGCGTCGTGCGAACTACTGCGCATTCAGTAGTGGGTGGTGTGGATGCAGTAGCCCGCATTGTCCGTAGCCGCATGACGACGCGGCGGGCCCCTCGCGGCGAGCCTTGAGCAGTCATCGCTTGTGGAGAGGGAGACCCTGACGTGGCGACATTTCTTTACCGGCTCGGGCGCGGCGCCTTTCGGCGGCGCGGGCGGGTCCTCCTGATATGGCTGGGGGTGCTGGCCGCGGTCGCGGTGGGCGCCGCGCAGGCGTCGGGCCCCTCCGACGAGGAGTTCTCGATGCCGGGGATCGAGGCGCAACAGGCGTTCGACCTGCTGGAAGAGCGCTTCCCCGGGGCTGCGGCGGACGGCGCAACCGCCAGGGTCGTCTTCGTCGCGCCGGGCGGACAGCGGGTGACGGCGGGCAAGGCGCGACAAGCCGTGGACGAGGCGGTCGACATGCTGAGCGATGGCTCGCAGGTGGCTGACGTGACGGACCCGTTCGAGTCGGACGCCGTCAGCAAGGACGGTTCGACGGCGTACTCGACCGTCACCTACCGGGTGCAGTCCTCCGAAGTCACCGACGCCAGCCGGGTGGTGGTGAACGGGGCGGCGGATCAGGCCCGGGCAGCGGGCCTGACGGTGGAGACCGGCGGATCGGCGATGGACAGCGGCGGCGACCCCGGCGGGGCCGCGGAGATCATCGGGCTCGCTGCCGCAGCGGTCGTCCTGCTGATCACGTTCGGATCGCTGGCCGCGGCGGGACTGCCCCTGCTGACCGCGCTGGTGGGCGTTGCCGTGAGCCTGTTCGCCATCGTGCTGCTGGCGGGGCCGTTGGGGCTGTCGGCGGACACCCTCACCCTGGGCATGATGTTGGGCCTGGCCGTGGGCATCGACTACGCCCTGTTCGTGGTGTCCCGCTACCGGGAGGAACGGGAGCGCGGCCGGGCGGCCCAGGAGGCGGCGGCGGTTGCTGTGGGGTCCGCCGGGTCGGCGGTCGTGTTCGCCGGGGTCACCGTGGTGATCGCACTGGCGGGCCTGTCGGTGGTGGGTATCCCCACGCTGACGAAGATGGGCCTGGCCGCCGCGGGGGCCGTCACGGTCGCCGTGCTGGTGGCGCTGACGGTCGTTCCCGCGCTGCTCGGCTTCTGGCCCGACGCGGTCCTGGCGCGCAGGGCTCGGAAGGGCCGTAAGCGGGGGGCCGGCCTGGCCGCGCCGTCGAACAGTGGTCAGCCAAGTACTGACGGGCGCACCAACCTGGGCACGCGCTGGGCCCGTTTCGTACTGCGCCGCCCCGTGGCAGTCCTGGCGCTCGGCGTGGTCGGGCTGGGGGCGCTGGCCGTGCCGACGGCCTCGCTGCAACTCGGCATGCCGGGTGACGAGGCCAAGTCCACCGCCAGCACCGAACGCCGTGCTTACGACGCCCTCGCCGAGGGGTTCGGCCCCGGCTTCAACGGGCCGCTGACCATCGTCGTGGATGCGCAGCAGGCGCCCGACCCGCGTGCGGCGGCACGCATCGTCCGGGACCGGATCGGTGGCACGGACGGGATCGTGTCGGTCTCCCCGGCCAGCTTCAACCAGGCTGGTGACACGGCCGTCTTCCGAGCCACCCCGTCGACCAGTCCCACGGACGAGAAGACCAAGGACCTGGTGGAGTCGATCCGTGACGACCGTCCAGCCGTGGAAGAACGGGCGTCGGCGACGTTCGAGGTCACGGGCACAACCGCGCTGAACATCGACATCGCGGCGAAGGTGCAGTCCGCCCTGGTGCCGTACCTGGTCGTGGTGGGCGGCTTGGCCGTGATCCTGCTGCTGGTGGTCTTCCGATCCGTGTTGGTGCCGATCAAAGCGGCTCTGGGCTTCGTCCTCTCCGTGCTGGCGGCGCTGGGCGTACTGGTGTTGGTCTTCCAGGAAGGGCATGCTGCGAGCCTGTTCGGAGTGGAGCAGACCGGGCCGATCATGAGCCTGATGCCGATCTTCATGATGGGCATCGTCTTCGGTCTCGCCATGGACTACGAGGTGTTTCTGGTCTCTCGGATGCGGGAGGCGTACACCCACGGCGAAGGTGCTGGTCAGGCCGTCGTGTCCGGATTCCGGCACAGCGCCCGGGTGGTGACGGCCGCTGCGCTGATCATGATCGCCGTCTTCTCCGGATTCATCGGGGAAGAGGGTTCGTTGATCAAGATGCTCGGGTTCGGCCTGGCCGCCGCGGTGCTCTTCGACGCCTTCGTGGTTCGTATGGCGATCGTGCCGGCCGTACTGGCCCTGCTCGGGGCGCGGGCCTGGTGGCTGCCCGACTGGTTGGGCCGCGTCCTGCCCCGCGTCGACGTGGAGGGCGATGCGCTCGGGCGGTCGGACCGCCAGTCCGGACCTGACGCGACCGGGCCGGTGCGGGCGCCCAGGTAGCCGCCCTGCCCACCGGACCGCCCGGGTACAGCACCACGGGCGGTCCGCGCCTTCGTCTCCGTCCCCATCAGCGACCATGGACCTCGGCACACCCCCACACGGAGGGCCTGATGACCAGCAACCTCGAACGGTACGCGGACCGCCATGCCCGGCCCGCCGACGTGGTGACGGCGGTGGCGTTGTGTGTCTGCACCCTCTTCGGGGCCCAGATCAGTACATCCGAATCCTCCCCTCCTCATGCCCTGTGGCCCGCCTGGATCCTCGTCCTTTCCGGCGCGGCCGTCCTGGCCGCACGCAGCCATCCGCGTGCCACCCTGACGGTCACCGCCACGGCGGCGGCTGTGCTGACCGCCCTCGGATATCTGCCGAGCCCCCTGCTGTTGGCCCCCGTCATGACCGCCCTCTACTGGGTCGCGGCGCTCACCGACTCGCGCACCACGAACGTCTACGGCTCCGCCACCGTGGCCGTACTGGTGGCCACCTCGCTGGCGGCTGCACCGCTGGGCGACGACTTCATCCTCAGGACCGTGGGCACAATCCTGTGGCTCCTGCTGCCGGTGTCCCTGGGCGGTAGGAGCCGCTTCCGGCGTGCTTACCTCGAATCCGTCAAGGCACGCGCCGCGCATGCCGAACGCACCCGCGAGGAGGAAGCCCGACTCCGCGTCGCCGAGGAGCGCATGCGCATCGCCCGCGAACTCCACGACGCCGTCGCCCACCACATGGCCGTCGCCCATGCCCAGGCCGGGACCGCCGCCCACCTCGCCACCACCCAGCCCGAGCAGACCCGCAAGATCCTCGCCGACCTGGTCGGCACCACCACCTCCGCTCTCCTGGAACTCCGCGCCACGGTGGGCGTACTACGCCAGACCGCCGACCCCGTCGCCGACCCTCTGGCGCCCACCCCGGGCCTGGACCGCCTGCCCGAACTGGTCACGGCCTGCGCGTCAGCCGGCCTCACGGTCACCGTCAACACCGAAGAAGAGGCCCAACCCCTGTCTCCGGGAGTCGATCTGACCGCCTACCGCATCATCCAAGAAGCCCTGACCAACGCCACCAAACATGCCGCCGACCACACCGCCCGAGTACGGCTCCGCTACGACACCTCGCGCCTTCTCATCACCGTCACCAACGACGGTGCGTCCCACGGCGGGGCCCTCCCACCCGTGCCCGGCGGCGGATACGGGCTGATGGGAATGCGCGAGCGTGCCCACTCCGTCGGCGGCGAACTCCGCGCCGGTCCGCGCCCCGAAGGTGGCTTCGAAGTCACGGCCGCCCTGCCCTTTCAACCCCACACCCCGGCGAACGCCCCAGCCGGCCGAGGCCCCGAGGAATCCCGTTGACCATCCGCGTCCTGCTCGCCGACGACCAGGCGCTGCTGCGCGGCACCTTCCGGCTGCTGATCGATTCCTGCCATGACATGGAAGTCGTCGGCGAGGCCGCTGACGGCCACCAAGCCGTGGAACTCGCCCGCACTTATCGGCCGGACGTCGTCCTCATGGACATTCGCATGCCGGGTGCAGACGGTCTCGCCGCTACCTCCGCCATCTGCGCCGATCCCGAACTCGTCGGCACCCGTGTGCTCATCCTGACCATGTTCGAGACGGAGGAGTACGTGGCCCAGGCGCTGCGCGTCGGCGCCAGTGGCTTCCTCGGCAAGTACGTCACCACGGATGCCCTGCTGGGCGGCATCCGCACCGTCGCGGCCGGCGAAGCCCTGCTGTCTCCCGGCGCCACCCAGGCCCTCATCACCCGCTTCCTCACCACCCCCGCCTCCGGGCCACCGCTCGCCCCAGTCGAGCGTCTCGCCGACCTCACTCCCCGCGAACAAGAGGTCACCGCCCTGGCGGCGCACGGGAAGTCCAACGACCAGATCGCGCAGGAACTCGTGTTGAGCGTGCTGACCGTCCGCACCCACATCCAGCGGGCCATGACCAAACTCGGCGCCCGCGACCGGGCTCAACTCGTCGTCATCGCCTACCAGAGCGGCCTCGTGCGCCCCGAACCGCCCAGCCTCTGAGGGCACCACGAGGACGCCACGCACCGTGGTGGCCAGACGACTTGTAGCGCAAAAACTCGCGGCGCGCTCCCCCGTCATGCGCCACGGAGCCCAGCGAACCGCCGTGGCCGTCCTGCCTGGTTTGCGCGTTGCGGCCGGGCGCTCCGCTGGAGCATCCGATCTGCCCGGCCGCCACGTCTATCGACGTCCGGGCCCGCGCTTGGGGCCTACGCCTGGGGCATGTAGGCCAGCTCCCACACGTGACCGTCGAGGTCCTGGAAGCTGCCTCCGTACATCGGACCGTGCTCGGTCGCCGGCTTCCACGCCTTGCCGCCGGCCGCTATGGCGCGGGCGACCATCTCATCGATCTCCTCCCTGGACTCGGCGGTCAGACAGGTGAGGACCTCCTTGACGCTCGTGGCATCGGCGATCTCTCCGTTGATGAAGCTCTTGAAGTGCTCTTCTGCCAGGAACATCACGGAGACGTTCTCCGCGACGACCATCGCCGCGGTGCTCTCGCTGGCGAACTCGTCGTTGAACTCGAAGCCCAGCTCGCGGAAGAACTCGGTCGAGCGCTTCACGTCGCGGACCGGCAGGTTGATGAAGACCATGCGCATCGCGGTGACTCCTCAGTCCGTTGGCGCCCCGGGGTCAGGCCGGCCAGGGGTGCGCCCACACTCCGACATCTCCACGGGCACCGCGGAGGCCGTGGAAGTAACGTAGCAACTCTTGATCCTAAAAAACAAGTAGCCACTTTTCTTTTAGGACTTGGGGGCGTAGAGTGGCGGCATGGCCACGAAGCGCAGCTATCACGACGCATGCGGCACGGCGCATGCACTCGACCTGGTCGGGGAGCGCTGGGCCCTACTGGTAGTGCGTGAACTCCTGTTGGGACCCAAGCGGTACAGCGACCTGCGGGCAGATCTGCCCGGCATCAGCAGCAACGTCCTCTCACATCGTCTGGACGAGTTGGAGGAGGCCGGCGTCGTCCTTCGGCGGACGCTGCCGCCGCCGGCGAGCTCGCGGGTGTACGAGCTCACGGAGTGGGGGCTCGAACTGGAGCCGATCATTCGCGACCTGGGCCGCTGGGGCGCCCGCTCACCGTCACATCCACGCGACGCCCATCTCAGCCCCGCCTCGCTCGTCCTCTCCCTCCAGACGAACTTCGACCCGGAAGCCGCCGGCGGCGTCCAGGCTTCCTACGAACTACGCATGGGACAGCACAGCTTCCACGCCACCGTGGAGAACGGCGCGCTGGAGGTCGACAGGGCTTCCGACGCGGCGGCCGACGCGACGATAGAGGGCACTCCCGAAGCCCTGGCCTCCGTCATATATGGCGGACGCCATCTGACCGATGCTGCCCGGACCAGCGATCTGACCGTGGACGGTGACCTGACCGCGGTCGAGCGCTTCCTCACTCTCTTCTCGCTTCCCACCCCCGCCGATCCGCCTGATCAGAGGTAGACCCATGGCACAGCAAACCCCGTTAGACATGCGTCTCCACCGCGGTCCGCGGCTGCCCACCCCGGCGGCCCGGCGAGCCCTCTCCCGCGTGCGCACAGCGCTGAACCGCACGCGGACCGCAGCAGCCTCGGCCGTCTCGCTCCGTTCCGCAGTACAGGCTCCAGGGCTGGCGCGCAGTCGACGGGTGGCCGCGGACATCGACACCCCGGCCGTCGCCGCGGAGCGGCGCGACACCACGGAACCTGTTGGCACGCCGACCGTGGCCACCTGGCTCCTGCTGGTCAAGCGAGGCTTCGCGCGAGTTGTGGGAGGGGTCCTACGGGCCCTGTCCGGTCCATGTGACCTGATAGGGCGGCGCACTCCCCGCCTTCCGCGTACTCCGTCCATGCCACACCTGGCTGAGCCTCAGCGGGTCAGGGAGTCAGGTCCAGAGTTGGCCCTTCATCAGCAGGTGGCCGTGGAGCAGGGCGAGTTGGGGGTGGGAGAGTTCGCCCTGGCGGACGGCGAGATAGAAGGTGTTGATCGGCGGCACCTCCGGCCGGAGCAGGGGCACGACGGCACCGGTCGCCAGTTCCTCGGCACACAGATACGTGGGGAGGATGGAAATACCCGCCGAGGACTTGACCGCGGCGAGCACACCGCGCAGGTCAGGGATGACGACCGCGGGGGTCATCACGGGCACGGTGTCGAAGACCGTACGCCAGTAGCGCCGGATGATCGGCAGCGATTCGGCATAGCTGATGAGTGGGATGCTCGCGATAGCCGCCGGGCCCTCGGTGGCGAGGCCCTCGCGGGATACCTGGTCAGCGAGTTCGGGTGAGGCGAGGAGGACGAACTCCTCGTCCACGAGGGGGGTGGCGCTGATGCCTCGGGCGCGCGGCCTGATGGTGGACAGGACGAGGTCGAGTTCGCCCGTTGCGAGGTCGTCCAGGAGGCCGTCGGCGAGTCCGAAGCGGAAGCGTAGTTGCAGGCCCTCCGCGACGAGGTCGCTGACGGCGGGGACGAGTCGGGTGGTGGTGAGTTCGACGGGGCCACCGACGTACAGGGGTCGGTCCACCACCTCCCTGCCCAGACAGCGTTCGATGGCGTGGCCCAGTGCGTCCACCGGGCCTTGCACCTCGCGCAGCAGGCCGTCGGCAGCCGAGGTCGGCTGCGCGCCGTTCGGCAGCCGGTCGAAGAGCGAGCGGCCCATCTCCTGCTCAAGGTTGCGGATCTGGTGGGTGACGGCCGGTTGTGAGATGCCGAGCTTGTGGGCGGCTTTGGTGAAGGAGCCGAGGCGGTACACGGTCACGAACGTGCGCAGCCAGGTGAGTTGTACGGACAAGACATCCCCCGTTGTCTTCCGAACGGATCAATCCTTGTTCAGGTCATCATTTTCATGACGCGCCGCATCGACCGGGGGTATCGACTACGTCAGAATTACGCCAGTTCACCGGTCATCGTACGGAAAGCCCGACGGACCCCTCCCCATGTGCCGCAGGCGGGGGTTCCACGGCACGCAGGAGTGGGTCCGCCGGGCGGACCTGGTGGAGCAGGCCGGGTCAGCCGGCGAGTGCGGCGACGGTCAACTGGGCGACCTTGGCGGCCGAGGCCGGGTTCTGGCCGGTGACCAGGCGGGTGTCAGCGACGGCGTGCTCGGTGAAGTTCGGGGCCTTGGTGAACTTGGCGCCGCGCTCCTCCAGCTTGCTCTGTAGCAGGAAGGGCACCACGTCGGTGAGGCCGACCGCGGATTCCTCGTCGTCGGTGAAGGAGGCGACCTGCTTGCCATCGACGAGGTACGAGCCGTCGCTCAGCTTGAGGTTCACCAGGCCGGCCGGGCCGTGGCAGACGGCCGCTACGACGCCGCCGCGTTCGTAGATGCCGGCCGCGAGTTCGGTGAGTTCCGCGGAGTCCGGGAAGTCCCACATCGTGCCGTGGCCGCCGGCGAAGTAGATGACGTCGAAGTCCTCCGCACTGAGTTCCTTCGGGGTGGGGGTGGAGGCCAGGGCATCGGCGGTGGCCTGGTCGTCGAGGAAGGCGGAGACGACGGTGTCATCGCCAGTGATGCCGTCCTGCGGGGCAGAGCCGCCGCGCACGGAGACATAGGCGATCTCGTAGCCGGCGGTGCGGAACACCTCGGCGGGGTGCGCCACCTCGGGGACGTAGAAGCCGGTCTTCCGGCCCGTGTCACCGAGCTGGTCGTGGCTGGTCAGGGCGAAAAGGACCTTCTTAGCCATGGTGGCTCTCCAGGTTGCGAGAAAACTCCGGCCAGGGAACTCCCGGGCCGCTTCCGATATCT
The DNA here is from genome assembly GCF_047525675.1 of Streptomyces sp. 796.1. Classification (NCBI taxonomy): domain Bacteria; kingdom Bacillati; phylum Actinomycetota; class Actinomycetes; order Kitasatosporales; family Streptomycetaceae; genus Streptomyces; species Streptomyces sp. 796.1. The sequence continues at coordinate 43,628 of NZ_JBLIWA010000004.1, forward strand.
CGGAATCTACGCCCCCCGATGACCCGCTTCAAATAATCAACCGCATCCCCCTCATAGAGCCATTTATGAGGGGCGATAAATCGCTTGCATGCTTCAATGGATCGGAAACCCGAGGGGAAAGTGAGGCAATGATGCCTGCACAAGCGCCCACGCGAAGTCGGGGACTTATCGTCCTCACGAGCGTCGAACGGTTGCCAGGCGGTCGCCCGGCGGGGTTCTGGCTGCCGGAGGCCGCCTATCCGTGGCTGGCCCTCGCCACCGCCGGCTGGGACTACACCTTCACCGCCCCGCGCGCCTCCACTCCACCCATGGGTGGAGTGGATCGTTCCGATCCGCCGCAGCGGATGTTCCTGGAGGACCCGCTCGTCCGGGATCGGCTGGCGCAGACGGTGACGCCGGACGGGCTCGACCCCGCCGACTTCGGTGTCGTGTTCGTCGCGGGTGGTCACGGCGCCATCGTCGACCTGCCCGAGGATGCGCATCTCGCCCGTTTCCTCACCGAGTTCGCGGCCTCGGGCGGAGTGCTCGCGGCCATCTGCCACGGCGTCGGTGCCCTGCTGCCGGTCCTGCGGCCGGACGGGCGCCCGTTCGTCGAAGGGCGCTCCGTCACCGCCTTCACCCAGGCCGAGGAGCGCGCCGTGGGGCTCGACGGCGTCGTCCCGTACTTCCTCGACGAGGCACTGATCGCGCGCGGCGCCCGGTACGAGGCGGGGGAGCCGTTCCGTAGCCATGTGGTCGTCGACGGCCGGCTCATCACCGGCCAGAATCCCGCCTCGGTCGTCGCGGTCGCGGCGCACGCCGTGCACCTCGCCACCGGGGAGCCCCTACCCGAAGGCTGGTCCCGGCGGGCCCCTGCATGGGCCGAAAGCCGTCGGGCATCACAGGCATTGATTTCCTGATGAGCCACCTGGAGAATTTCGCGGCTAGGCTGCGCAAATGGAGCGACACGGCGGCGAATTCTTTTCACCGTCCGCACGGCCGAAAAGAATCGGAGGCAATTCCATGGCGATATATGTGGTGGCGCGTTGGCGCGCCAGGGACGGCGAGGACGAGCGGGTGGCGAGCCTGTTGTCCCAGATCGTCCCGGCCAGTCGGGCTGAGCCGGGCTGTTTGGAGTACCGAGCCGTGCGTGCACGGGAGGACCAGCGGGCGTTCGTGCTGTTCGAGGGGTACGCGGACGAGGCGGCGCTCGCAGCGCACCGGGAGTCAACGCACTTCCGGACGTTGGTACTCGGCCAGGTCGTCCCGCTGCTCGACGAGCGGGACGTCACCGTCTGCACCGCACTCTGAGGCGGGCGCGACCGAGCACGGCCCCAGGCGGCCCGGCCCCTCGCCCGCCAGGGGTGAAGGGCCGGGCCGGGTGCGGCCGGGCCCGGCCTCAGGACTCGGCCAGCAACTCCACCACGTGTTGGGCGAGGGCGGCGGCGGACTGCGGGTTCTGGCCCGTCACGAGCCGCCCGCTGACCACGACGTGCGGCTGTCGGTCCGGAGCGCAGGAGTACGTGGCGCCGTCCTCCTCCAGCGCCTCCTGGAGGGAGAAGGGCACGACGGATTCGAGCCCCCGCGCGATCTCGCCCTCGTGGGAGAACGAGGTGACGGCCTGTCCGTCGAGCAGCAGCCGCCCACCGTCGAGCCGCGCCCCCACCAGGGCCGCCGGGCCGTGGCAGAGCGCGGCGAGCACGCCGCCGTTGCCGTACACCGTGCGGATGATCCGGTGCAGCGCCGGGTGGCCGGTGAAGTCCCACATGGTGCCGTGACCGCCGACGAAGTACACGCCCCGGTAGACGGTCGGGTCCACCTCATCGGGGCGGGGGGCGGTGTGGACCAGACCGCCGCCGCCCGGGTCCACGAGGAACGCCGCATGGGTGGCGTCCGCCGGGTCGTGGCCGATCATGGGCGGCCAGCCGCCCCGTATCGAGGCGAACTCCACGGCGTGACCTGCATCGCGCAAGATCCGCCAGGGCTCGACGGTCTCGCCGAGGTGGAATCCGGTCGGCTTTCCGCTACTGCCAAGTTCTCCGTGGCTGGTGAGGACGAACAGGATGGTGGACATGCCGGTGCTCCCTGCTTTCTCGTTGCCTGGCTGGATTGCGGACGTCTGTTGTGCGGCTGGCCGGTCTGGGCATGTGGTCCACCCATCGACGGCGGAAGGGCGGACGGCGGGACGGGCTCAGGGGCGCCGCCAACGTCGGCCATCGCTGGCGAGCAGGGCGTCTGCCGCCACGGGCCCCCAACTCCCGGCCGGGTACGGCTCGGGCGCGCCGGATTCCGCCCAGTGCCGTTCGACCGGGTCGAGGACGCCCCACGACAGTGCGACCTCCTCCGCCCGGGGGAACAACAGGGCGTCGCCGCGCAGTACGTCGAGGAGCAGCCGTTCGTAGGCCGCCGGGCTCGACTCGGTAAAGCTCGATCCGTATGCGAAGTCCATGGTCACGTCCCGGATCTCCATCGAGCTGCCGGGGACCTTGGAGCCGAGCCGTACGGAGACGCCCTCGTCCGGCTGGACTCGGAAGACCACCGTGTTCGGGCCGAGCCGCCGGGTGGCGGTGGCCGTGAAGGGCGAGCGCGGCACCTCCTGGAAGGCCACCGCGATCTCCGTGACCTGTCGGGCCAGCCGCTTCCCGGTGCGGAGGTAGAACGGCACGCCCGCCCACCGTCGGCTGTCGACCTCCAGCCGCACGGCCGCGTAGGTGTCGGTGCGGGAATCGGGGGCGACGCCCGCCTCTCCGCGAAAGCCCGGCACGGGGCGGCCGTCGACCGCACCCGGTGCGTACTGGCCACGCACCGTGGCGCGAGCCAGGTCCTGCGGCAGCCGTACGGCGCGCAGCACCTTCGCCTTCTCGGCCGCGATCGCATCGGCGCTGAAGGAGGCGGGTTCGTCCATGGCGGTCAGGGCGAGCAGTTGGAGCAGGTGGTTCTGGAGCACGTCGCGGGCGGCGCCGACGCCGTCGTAGTAGCCGGCGCGGTCGCCGATGCCGATGCTTTCGGCCATGGTGATCTGTATGTGATCGACGTACGAACGGTTCCAGACCGGCTCGAAGAGGGCATTGGCGAACCGGAAGGCCAACAGGTTCTGGACGGTCTCCTTGCCCAGGTAGTGGTCGACGCGGAAGACCTGTTCCGGCGTGAACGCCCCGTCGAGTACGGCCTCCAACTCCCGTGCCGAGGCCAGGTCGTGCCCGAAGGGCTTCTCGACCACGGCCCGCCGCCAGGTCCGGCCCTGCTGCGCGGCCAGGCCGTGCCGGGCCAACTGCCGTACCACCAGCGGAAAGAGCCGGGGCGGCACGGACAGGTAGAAGGCGGCGTTGCCGCCGGTCGTCGGAAGGGCGTCGAGTTCCTTGCGCAGCAGCTCGAACGCCGTCTCGTCGCCGAATTCGCCCGCTACGAACCGCAGGCCCTCGGCGAAGCGCGCCCACCCCTGCTCGCGGAACGGCGTACGGGCGTGGGCGCGTACCGCCTCCCGGGCGAGGCGCTCGAACTCCGTGCCGCCGTCCCGGGCGAAGCCGATCACGGGGAACCTGGGTGGCAGGAGCTCCCGTTGGGTCAAGTCGTACAGGGCGGGCAGCAGCTTGCGGCGGGACAGGTCGCCCGTCGCGCCGAAGAGGACGAGGGCCGACGGTCCGGCGCGACCCGTGTGCCGGTCGCCCCTGCGCCCGTCGACGGCGCCGCCGAGGCTCGGACCTGCGAGACTCCGACCTTCGCGGCTCGGGCCCTCGGGGGCTGGGCCTTCGGGGGCTGGGGTGTCCGGGCTCCGTCGCTGAGGGCTCGGGTCGGGTGGGCGCCGGCGGTCTGGAGCCGGTGCGGTCGACATGGGTGTCGGCAGGGATGTCGGCATGAGTGTCAGCCTCCGTGGTTCGTATGGTGCGGCCTGCAGCCGTCCGGGGCCCTGGTCAGTGGGGCGGCCGGGGGCGGGCGTGCGAGGTTCCTGCTAGGTGTCGTGCGTGGTGCTGGTGGTACGGATCCGGCGGGGGGCCACGGCGCCGGGGGCCGGGTGGGACGGGCCCGCCGCGGTGGGCGGGATGGCGGCCCGGGCTGGGGCCGTGGTCAGAGTCGTGGCCAGGGCCCGGGTTGGGGTCGAGGTCGGGTTCAGGGCTTGAGCTGGTGTCTGGGCCGGGGCGGAGGTCGGGGACACGGCCCGCGCCAGAGCCGGTGTCGGGGCCGGGGCCTGCGCCGGGGTGGTGGCCCGGGTTGGGCGGGGCGCCGTCAGAGTCGACACCAGTACGCGCTGCGAGGTCGGCGGCTGTATTGGGGCCAGGGCCTGCGCCGGTGCCTGGGGTGGGAGCGTGCTGTGGGTCGGGCGGTCGTTAGGCAGGGGGTGGTGTTCGCCGTTGGTTGCGGGCGACGTGCCGTCGGGCTCCGATGTGGCGAGGTCGGGCGGGAAGGCGGATGCGCATCCGTGCACGGAGCCGTGTGTGACGCGTGCACGTGGCGCGGGCGCCGGCGCCTGGCCGATTCGGCCCAGTGCCCCCTGATGGGTGGCGGCCGGCGAATCAGCAGCAACGACAACGGTGTTGCCAGTTGTCGTCACGGCGGCAGCAGTGGCAGGACGAGCGGGGAGCCGGTAGGGGCTCATGGGAGTGCCTCCAAGGGGGCGGGGCGGGGGACGTCGTCCAGGGATCGGACGACGGGGGTGTTCGCGCGGAGATGCAGGAGTGGGGCCGCGGGGTCGTGCGGGCAAGGACGGGGCGGCGGGTCGCGATCAGCCGGGCTGCTGCGCGGGGGCGCGCGGGACGCGGCTGTCCGTCAGGGCACGGCTGTCACGGGTGTGGGCGAGGACAGCGGGCGGGAGGGGCGGCGTCAGGTCCCGCCGCGCGCGGCGAGCCGGTCCGTTGCCGCGACCGCGACCGCTGCGGCGAGGAGTGCGACGGCCAGCACGGTGCCGACCGCGTGGTACGAGCCGGCGGCGGCGAGGTTCTGGCCGAGCGATGCGCCGAGGAAGAGTACGGCCGTGTTGCAGGAGACGGCCGCTCCCCTGGCGTGCGGCGCGAGGTGGTGCAGCAGCCCGACCAGGCCGGGCACCACGAGGCCGATCCCGGCGACGAAGACGACGCTGCCGACGATCAACACCGCGGGTACCGCCGTGACCTGGGCGAGGAGCAGGCCGCCGAGCGCGGTCAGGTATCCGGTGACGGACAGGAAGCGGGGGCCGCGGGCGCCCGCGTACCGGCTCACCAACGGGGCCGCGAGGAGCCCGAGCGCTCCGACGGCCTGCACGCCGAGCAGCTCGGCGCTGGAGTAGCCGTGTTCTGCGGTGAGGTGGTCGCCGAGCACCGCGTACAGGGCGACGAAGCTGCCGAAGACGGCCGGCGCGGCGCAGAACACCGCGAGCACGGCCGGCGTCCGCAACAGCCGGCCCATGGTGCGCAGTACGCTGCCGACGCCGCCCGCCGAGGCGGCCGGGACAGCCGGGGATGCCTGGGCCGACCCACCAGACTTCCCAGATCCATCAGGTCCACCAGGTCCCTCAGGCCGCTGCGATCCGTCGGGGCGATCAGATCCGTCACGCCCATCAGGGCGAGCAGGCCCAGCCGACCCACTGGCACTGCTGGCCTGATCAGCCCCACCGGGCCGAGCGGTTCCAGGAGAGCCGCCCGCCCCACGGGAACGAACAGGCCCGCCCAACCGACTCGAAGGCCCCGTCGGAGCAGCCTGGGCCACCTGGGCCGCCTGCACCTCCGAGCCCGCGGACACGGCCCCGCCCACCGGAGCTGCCGGAGCTGCCGGAGCTGCCGAGCCCACCGGATCAACGCTCAGCAGCCGCTGCAAAAGTGGGGCCGCCACCAGATAGACGATCGCGGCCGGCCAGAAGGCAGCCCGCCAGGCGCCCTGACCGGCCACTGCCTGGCCGAACGCCTGGCCGGCGAGCCCGGCCGCGAGCAGCCCGGTGGTGAGCACCGACAGGGCGAGTGGTCGGCGCGCTGCGGGGGCCCGTTCGGCGACATAGGCGAGCGCGACCGGCGCGAACGTGGCGGCGGCGAGCCCCTGGAGCGCGCGCAGTGCGAGAAACCAGCCGTACGAGGGGGCGAGGGGCACCAGTGCGGAGGCTGCGGCCAGCGCAAGCGTCCCTGCGACCAGTACCGGGCGGCGGCCGTACCGGTCGGACAGCGGTCCGAAGAGCAGGAAGCCGAGCGCGTACGTGAGGGAGAAGGCGCTGCCCGTCCAGGCGGCGGCGTCCGGGCCGACGTCGTAGAAGTCGCCGACCGGGTCCGCCAGCGGGATCGCGAGGTACAACTGCGCGGGGATCGCTGCCGCCAGCACGGCCAGCAGCGCGAGTTGGGCGGCGAAGCCCGTACGCGAGCCGGCGGGACCAACGGGGCCAGCGGGAGTGGAAGGAGTGGGACGAGCGAGAGGAGTGGGACGAGCGAGAGGAGCGGGATCGGCATGAGGCGCCGCGTCAACGGCAGCAGCGGCAGCGGAGCCAGCGGCACGAGGGGTAGAGGCACGAGCCCTAGCGACGGGTGGGGCGGCACGATCGGTAGCGGCACGGCCGTTGGGGGCGGGTGGGACGGTGGGGGAGGTGGCGGGAACGTTGGAGCCGGTCGGAGTTCGGGAACCGGTCGGGGTTCCGGAACCGGCAGGAGCGGCGGGGCCGGTAGGGACGGCGGGGTGGGCGGGAGCAGTGGGGTCAGTAGGGCCAGTGGGGCGAACAGGGCCGATGGGGGCGACGGAGCTGGCGGGAACAACGGTGCCAGCCGTGCTCCCAGAGCCGACAGGCCCGGCGGGGACCCCAGAGCCAACGGGACGATCCGGGCCCGCAGAACCAACAGGGCCGCCGGGGCCGGCAGAGCCAACGGGGCCAGTCGGGCCGACGGGAGGGTCAGGTTTGGGCGGGGGTGTGGTCAGTGGGTCGAGCGTGGTCATGGACGTCAGCTCCGGTGAGGGTGGGTCGGTGCGCGGTTCCGGGCAGCACCGCGGGACCCGGGGCGCCGAGGAGGCGTCCCGGGCCCCGCGGTGGGCCGGGTCTCCCTATGCCGCGGCGGGCGCGGCCGGTACCAGTGCCGCCACCTCGTCGAGGTGCAGCGGCGTCAGGGCCAGGCGCTCCGCCTCGGCCCGGTGTTCCGGGGTCTGGTAGCCCCACTGGGCCCAGCGGGAGCGGGCCCCGGTGGCGGCCACCCGGACCGCGTTGGTGAGGTTGTCGTCGATGAACGTGATGCGTTCGACCGGGACGCCCCAGCGGGCGCTGACGTCCTGGACGGCCTCGGCCTTGGCGCCGGTCTCGCCGAAGACCTCGGCGACGGTGTGCCCGAGCCCGTGCCGGGCCAGGATGGCCCGTACGGAATCGGCGTCCTTGGCGGTGACGACGACGGCCGAGCCGTTGAAGCGCCGTAGCAGGGCGTCCATACCGGGGTAGATCGTGTGCAGTTCGAGCCAGAAATCGGCCTCTTCGGTGCGGAAGTGGTCCCGGGCCGCGGTGGCGGCCTGCGTGAACGTCCGTACGGCGGTCGGGTCCAGGGAGGCGAAGAGCCGGTCGAAGTCGGCCTGCGAGACGATCGTCGACGCCTGCGGCAGGTGCGCGACGGCGAAGTGGTCGAGCAGCCTGCTGTAGTCGCGCACCCTGCGAAAGCGTGCCACGAACTCCTCGGGTACGGCGGCGAGTTGGTCAGGGCCGGGCACTGAGGTGTCGTGCGGGTGCATGCCCAGCCAGCTCACCAGTGCGCATTCCTCCAGGGCGTCGCAGATGACGCCGTCGAAGTCGAGCGCGAGCACCGAGGGGTCGGCCGCGGTGTGGGCCGTCATCAGGCGGCCTGCTGTTCGGCGGTGGCCTGTGCGGCGAGCTGTGCGGCGGTCTCGAAGACGGCGTGCATGAAGGCGCCCATGTAGCCGTAGTAGGAGCAGGTGATGATGTTGCCGTCGACGATGACGTCGCTGTCGACGACGTCGGCGCCGGCGTTGATGACGTCGTCACGCAGGCCGATGTAGGCGCAGGCCCGGCGGCCCTTGAGGACCCCGGCGGAGACCATGATCCAGGGGCCGTGGCACAGGCCGGCGACGACCTTGCCGGCCTGGTCCATGCCGGCGACGAAGTCGAGCACGAGCCGGTCCTGCCGGACCCGGTCCGGGGCCTCGTGGCCGCCGGTGAGGATGACGACGTCGTACTGCTCGACCGCGAGTTCCTCGAAGGGGATCAGCGGGCGGGCCGTCTTGTCCATGGGCAGCGGGATGCCGTACTTGCCGGTGACGGCGTCGCCGTTCTTGGTCGCGACGTCTACGTGCCAGCCCTCTTCGAGCAGCCGGTAGTAGGTGAAGACGACGTCGTGGTCCTGAAAGCCGGGGCCGGTGATGATGACCGCGTTGCGGGGCATGGTGGAGCCTCTCTTCTTTTCTGTGAGATGTCTTTGAGGTGTCTTTCGAATTACCTTCAGGCCGGCTTTCAGGCGTTCTTGCTGATGCAGAAGTACTGCTTGTCGGTCTGCGGCCGACGGTTGTCCTGAGGGTTTCCGGTGAGGATCTCCACGTCCCGGGCGATGACCCCGGAAATGTGCAGGGGAATGTAGAAGATGTCGTCCCCGCCGGGCCGGTAGAAGATGTCCATGCCGGTGCGCAGCGCAAAGCGGAAGCGGCCGTCGGGCGTCGCGGCCCGCATCTTCGTGTTGAGGAATGCGGGCACCTTACGCATCGGGTGCTGCGGCTCTTCCAGGGCGGTGGTCTCGTACGGGGTGCCGACCCGGTTGTAGTCGTCGCGCAGTCGGATCAGGTCGAACTTGTTCCGCGGGACCTCGACCTCGATGAGCTCAAGGGGCTGGTCACCGGTGTTGCGGGTGCCGTGGAAGGCGCCGGCGCCGATGCGCAGGACGGTCCCTTCGCTGACCGGGATGTCGGCCCGGCCGAGGCCCGTGGTCACGCCCTCGCCGCCGAGGCAGAGCAGATAGGTGAGCTTGCGCGGGTGCACGTGGACGGAGGTGCCGGCGCCGGGCTCGATGTGCAGCGACCACAGGTCGAAGAAGTCGTCGACGAAGGCTCGGTACTCGTATCCCCACGGCTTCGGAATGACGTCATTCAGGTGCGCGTCGTCGTCGAACTGTTCGTTCAGGGCACGCGCTCCGTCGCGGAGCAGCCGGTGCAGCTTGGCGATGTCGGCCCTTCCGGGATCGACCCGGACCGGATGGTGATTGGGTACGGCGGTCACGGTCGCGGTGCCGACCGGGCCCTCCTGCATGACGGTCATTCTTCCCCCATGAGTATTTCAGACTTGCGATTTCACACCGGTCGAACCGGCGTGACTACAGACAAGCAGGTGCCTGACTGGTCGCTCAAATAAGAAAATTTTGACCGGGAATAAACGCCCCCCAAATGGAATTCCACATCGGGTTCGCTTTAAATCCGTACCACTCTGTTGGGGGGTCTGATCACGGACGCGTGCGGAACAGGGCGCGGACCGTGGCGCTCCCGGCGAAGCTCCGGTTGGGAGGGCGGGCCGCCGCCGGATCAGGGGCGCATCAGGGTGGCGTCAGTGCCATGTGTGGCCGTCGCCCGGGACGCGGGCTCGCGCAGTGGCCGGCCCGCTTGCTGTGGAACCCGGCAGCCTCGCTCGCCCCGGAATGGGGCTCGACCAGCAGTTCGCGGTGGAGCTACCGGCGGAGCGCGGGTTTATCGCGCGCCCGGTGCGCCCGAGACTCCCGCACCTGCGCGCGGACCGCTCGTCTCAACGCGCGGAGCGTGCACCTCAACCCGCGGACTGTCCGCCTCAACGCCCGGGGCGCGTGCCTCAGCCCGCGGACCGCCCACCTCAACGCCCGGAGCATCTACCTCAACGCGCGGAGCGTCTACCTCGACACTCGGGCCGTCCGCCTAGGCGCGCGGCGCTGCTGGCGTCGCTTGGTCGCGGGCCGCCCGGCTGCGCAGTGGCGGCCAGCAGGCCAGGCCGATGAGCAGGGCGAGCACATGGCCCCAGTTGGTGAGCGGATCGGCGAGTTCGATCAGGTCCAGCGTGAGCATCGACCCCACCACGCCCAACAGCGCCCACCGGACGCCGCGGCTGAGCAGCCCGGCCAGCGCGCCCACGCTCGCCATCAGGCCGTAACTGATCCCGTAGTCGAGCCGGTCGAGCGAGCTGGGCGGCAGGTATCCGGAGGCGACCGACGCCGCGACCGGCAGTTCGGTGAGCAGGGTGGCCAGCACGTGGCCCAGCGCGAACACGCCGGCCGTGCGCCAGGCGCCCACCCGCCGTTCGAGGGCGGTAAGTACGAGGAGGAACAGCACGATGGAGGGCGACATCAGCCCGCCCGCGACCCACACACCACTGGTGAGCAGGGCGAGCACCGGCCGGTGCCGCAGGTTGGAGGCGTCCGAACTGGACTGCTCTAGCGCCCCGTGCACCGCTCCCGGATCGCCGAAGGCGACGAACAGGCCGGTGGCGATGAGGACGATGGCGTAGCAGAACGTGAAGGGCGTGCGGACGGGCGTGGGCACGGTGGTGGCCAGCCAGTCGCGCCATCGGGCGCCGGCGAACCGGCGGACGAGGCCCCGGCCGGCCCCGACTCTGACTCCCGCGGCCCCTGCTCCCGCCCCCGCCTCCGCTCCCGCTCCCGCTCCCGGCGCCGGTGATGCCCCGGTGTGCTGCGGCGCCCGTGCCTGCGCTCGGGTTCGCCCCGATCCGCCCCCGGCTGCATGGAGCAGTGTGCGGCGCGGCGCGGCGCTGAGCCGGGGCGTGCTGGCGTCGGGGGCCGCTCCGACCGGGCCACCGGCGCGCTTCCGGGCGTCGCGGGGAAGCTCGCGAGGGAGGTCACGGGGGGCGTCGCCCGGCAGGTCGCGGGCGAGCGCGCGCGGGACGCCGCGGGAAAGGAGCGGGAAGCGGTACGCGGCGGCGCAGCGCGGCGGGGTCGTCGCCGGGGTAGGGCTGGCCTCGGGTGCCGGGCTGCCCGCGGCTTCCGTGGCCGCATCCGACCGGGTCACCCTCGCCCCTTTCGCAGAGCACGCGGCGGGGAGCCGCACGGCTCCACCCTCCGCCATCCGAAGGGCGCAGGCCCCAGGAAGGGAATGTGATCATCGTCACTATAGGCAACCGTGTGTGAACCAACCGGCATCGCGCGGGGCGGATACGGCGCGCCGCCCGCCACGCACCGGCCCGCCGGCCCCGCCCCCGTCGCGTTGGACCGACCCGGCCCGCTGTGGCGAAAATGGCCCCGTCCATCGTCCACCTCCCCGCAACACCCTCCGGAGGCCCGCACCATGTCCGCCGCGCCGTACGAGTCCGCGCCGTACGACATCGAGGATCGGCCGGTGACCGTCGACCGCCGGGAAGGCCCCTACGGGGAGGTCGCCCTGCGGCGACGCGGGCAGGGCGTGGGAGCCGTCTGGGAGATCATCGCCAATGGCTGCTTCCTGATGGACACCTCCGACGGGCGCTCGGAACGGCAGTTGATCCGCGCCGCGCTGACCGCACTCACCGCCGCCGCGCCCACCGACACCACGGCCCTCACCGCCGCCGCGGACACCGACACCACGGCGCACGCCGACTCCGCCGCGGACACCAGTTCCACAGCCACCGACCCCGCAGACACCGCCGCTACGACCCCGTCCACCGCGGTCCCCACCGCTCCGGAATCCGCCTCGGCCGGCCCCGTACGGCCGGTCGACACGCGCGGTGACGCGCGCGACGGCGGGGCGACCGGCGCCGAAGTACGAGCGGCAGTACGAGCGGCCGAAACCGAGCGGGTCGCGGCGGGGCGGAACGGGGCGGGTGCCACGGGCAGGGGCCCCGGGTCCGCCGCCGCGCGCCCGGCCCCGGGCGGGGCGAGCGGCCGGCCGACGGTGTTGATCGGTGGACTCGGCGTCGGGTTCTCCCTGTTGGAGGCGGTGGCGGACGACAGGTGGGGCCGGATCGTGGTCGCCGAGCGGGAGCCGGCGGTGATCGACTGGCATCTGCACGGGCCGCTCGGCGAGTTGACGGCATCGGCCCTCGCCGACCCGCGGACCGAGATCCTCCACACGGATCTGGTGGCTTATTTGCGCGGTTCGATCGCGAGCGGTTCCGCCGCGGAGGGCTCCCCCGCGGACGGGCACGAGCCTCCTCGCGACACGCCGCGCCCCCCGGCGACGCCGCACTCCCCCAACGCCCCGGCCTCCCCCAGCGCGGGCAGCAGCCCCGCAGGCGCGGAAGGGCCGGCACGGCCGGAGCGGCCAGCACGGCCGGAGCGGCCAGCACGGCCAGCACGGCCAGAACAGATAGAACAGGTAGAAGCAGAACAAGCGGGGCAGGCCGAGCGGCCGGAGCAGTACGACGCGCTCTGTCTTGATATCGACAACGGGCCGGACTGGACCGTGACCGAGGACAACGGCGGTCTGTACTCTCCCGCGGGACTCGCCGCGTGCCGGGCGCGGCTCCGCCCCGGCGGGGTGCTGGCCATCTGGTCCGCACAGCCGTCGCCGGCGTTCGAGGAGGCGTTGCGGAATGCCGGTTTCACGTCCGTACGGACGGAAGAGATCGCCGTTGCCCGAGGCGTCCCCGACGTCGTCCACCTCGCGATTCGCGGTGCGTAGCCGAGCCGCGCACACTGCGTTTACGCTGCTTGCCAGCGAATGCCGCCTGGGTGGCCGGGGATGACCAACCCCGATGCGCCAGGCAAGGGACAACGCAGGGGCGGGCAGATGGAGCAGACACACAACGGCCTCGGTGGCGCGGCGGGAGCCGCCAACGGGGCCAATGGGGCGCAGCGCCGGGTGCTCGTCGTCGAGGACGATCCCACGATCGTGGACGCCATAGCGGCTCGGCTGCGCGCCGAGGGGTTCCAGGTGCGTACGGCCGGGGACGGTCCGGCGGCGGTGGACACGGCCGAGGCGTGGCAGCCCGATCTGCTGGTGCTCGATGTGATGCTGCCGGGGTTCGACGGGCTTGAGGTGTGCCGGCGCGTGCAGGCGCAGCGGCCGGTTCCGGTCCTGATGCTCACCGCGCGCGACGACGAGACCGACATGCTGGTGGGCCTCGGCGTCGGCGCCGACGACTACATGACCAAGCCGTTCTCCATGCGTGAACTGGCCGCGCGCGTCCATGTGTTGCTGCGCCGGGTGGAGCGCGCGGCGCTCGCGGCGCACACGCCCCGCACGGGAATCCTGCGGCTCGGCGAGTTGGAGATCGACCACGCGCAGCGGCGAGTGCGGGTCCGGGGCGCGGACGTGCACCTGACACCCACCGAGTTCGACCTGCTGGTCTGTCTGGCGAACACCCCGCGCGCGGTGCTGTCGCGGGAGCAACTGCTGGCCGAGGTCTGGGACTGGGCGGACGCATCGGGCACCCGCACCGTCGACAGCCACATCAAGGCGCTGCGGCGCAAGATCGGCGCGGAGCGCATCCGTACGGTGCACGGGGTCGGGTACGCGCTGGAGACGCCGGCCGCGTGAACGGCGCGGCCGGTCCGTCCGCCGGCCGCCCGCTCCGGGACCCCGCTCGCGCCGTCGGCGCGGGCTCGTGACGGTCCGGTACGCGCACGGCGGCCTGCGGCCTCCCCGCGGAGCGGCACACCGACCGCCAACACGCGGGGCGCCGCACTCACCACCAACGCGCCGGGCCTCACGCCAAGCCCCCACACGCCCGAAGCCCGAGGGCCGCCCCCACCCGGCTGACCTCGTACGACCGCCCCGGCGAGCCGACCCGAATCCCGCCCCACTCCCCCGAACCACCCCGCACCCGCCCGCGGCAGACGGCAACAGCCTCATCCACACAGCCGGCCGCTGCCGGCCCGCTTCGCCACAACGCCGTGGCGCACCGTTTCGGGTGGCTCTGTTACGCATCGCCCCAGCGCCCAGCCGTACGTTCGCGCCCGCGCGCGCCCCAACGTCTTCGCTCGCCCTGACCGGGTCGACCAGGCCCGGACCACCCGCGAGCCCGCCCCTCCCCGCCACCACTCCCTCGCCTCGCTCCGCCTCACCTCACCTCGTCCCACCTCGCCCCATGACTACGCACCGCAGCGACCCCGCCACACACCGCTCACACTTCGCGCACCGAACGGAGAAGGGCCCGGCGCAAATCCACAACGCCCGCGGACTAGGTAGCGCGAGCGGTACCCAAAGCGGTACGGACCCTGTAGGAAGCAGCGAGGAGCGACGCGCAGCACGACACCGGCCCCGAACCCAGCCCACCCCCCATCCCGAACCCAGCCCCAGCCCCAGCCCCAGCCCACCGTGCAGGAACGTTGCACGACACGACCGATCGGACCCCACGGGGCCCGACGGGGCCAGCCGAAACCGACCGGAACCGGCCGAAGCCAGCCGGGACCAGCCGGGCCCAACCAGAACCGGTCGGAGCGGGCTCGGCGCACGAGACCGGGAGCCACAGGCCACGGGCCGCGCGGAGAGAACGCGGAGAGGACGCGGAGAGAACAGGGCGAGAAGCAGCGCCGGCGGCTGGAGCGAAGCAGCAAGCGCTGGAGCGGAGCAGCAAGCGAGAGAAGAGCAGGAAAAGAAAGAAAACGGGCAGAAGAGCGCGCGAAAGAGTGGACGGAGGAGTGGGCACCGGGTGGACACGGAAGCGGAACGGGCGATGAGCGAACGTAAGGGCCAGGTCATGGGCGAGGGCACGGACCCGGGAACGACCGGGAGCACGCACACCGGCCGGGGCGCGGCGGGCCGCACCGCGCACACCGGTCGCGGCAGCGGCCAGAGCAAGGGCCCCGGCCGCAACACCAGCCACCCCAGGAGCCCCGGCCGCGCCCCGGGCCACCCCAGACACCCCGGCCACAGCAGGGGCCACGGCCCGGCCAGGCCCCGTACCGGACACGGCAAGGCCCCGGGGCCCAGCGGACTGCCGGGGCGGGGCGGCGTGCGGGCCCGGCTGCGGCAGCGCGGCGAGGCGGCACTGAGCTGGCTGTGGGAAGCGCTGCGCCCGCTCGACCCGTACCGCTCGGTGAAGGCCGCGCTCGGTGCCCTGGTGATCGTCTCAGTGATCATCACCACACTGTTGGTGTTCGTGGCGGTGCGTTCGGAGACCGAACTGCGCATCATCACGATCTTCTCGATCATCGCCTCGCTGCTGGTGACGCAGTTCGTCGCGCACGGTCTGACGGCCCCGCTGTACGAGATGACGGAAGTCACCCAGGCCATGGCCAACGGCGACTACACCCGCCGGGTGGGTGCGGCCGGGCGGCGGGACGAGTTCGGCGCGCTGGCCGCGTCCTTCAACCGGATGGCGGCCGACCTGGAGGCGGTGGACACGCACCGTAAGGAATTGGTCGCCAACGTCTCCCACGAATTGCGTACGCCCATTACGGCGCTGCGCGCGGTGTTGGAGAACGTCGTGGACGGGGTGTCGGACGCCGACCCGGAGACGATGCGGACGGCGCTGAAGCAGACCCAGCGGCTGGGCCGGCTGGTGGAGCAGTTGCTCGACCTGTCACGGCTGGACAACGGGGTGGTGCCGCTGCACGCCCAGCGCTTCGAGGTGTGGCCGTACCTGGCCGGAATCCTCAAGGAGGCGAGCATGGCCAGCGGCGCGAGCACCGGCTCGGCCGGCGCCCACGCACGCGGCGACGTCCACCTCCACCTGGACGTGTCCCCGTCCGACCTCACCGCCACCGCCGACGCGGAGCGGCTGCACCAGGTGGTGGCCAACCTGATCGACAACGCGGTCAAGCACAGCCCGCGGCACGGCCGGGTGACGGTGCGGGCCCGGTGCGGCGACGCGCCGCAGAGCCTGCTGCTCGAAGTGCAGGACGAGGGGCCCGGCATCCCGCAGGCCGAGTGGCACCGGGTCTTCGAGCGGTTCAACCGGGGTGGGCCTGATCACAAGGGTCCCGGCAGCGACGGCGGCACCGGCCTCGGCCTGGCCATCGCACGCTGGGCCGTGGACCTGCACGGCGGCCGGATCGGGGTGGCCGAATCACCCCGCGGGTGCCGCATTCAGGTCACCCTTCCAGGCAACGCCCGGGAGACCCGTTGACGTATGGTCGGTGACGGAAGCGCGCATTCAGCGGAGTGCGGGCGCGGTGCGGCCTTGCCTGATACGGGTGGGGCAGGGGGAACCTGGTGTGTTTCCCGCCAGTTCATGCCCTGAAACCCGTCGATCAATGTGATGTACGCGACGCATAGCCCGTGCGGCCTGCACCAAACGTCCCAACAGGCGTAGCCTTTATTTCCGCTGTCCACCACCTTAGGAAGCGGAAGAGGGCGGTTGCCGCCGTGTCGCCACAGTCCCCCAACACTTCGAGCATCTCGACCGACCAGGACGGGCCGGGGAAGACCCCGCCCGCCGAGTTCGGACCCAATGAGTGGCTCGTCGACGAGATCTACCAGCAGTACCTCCAGGACCCGAACTCGGTCGACCGAGCCTGGTGGGACTTCTTCGCCGACTACAAGCCGGGCAAGGACGGGGCGTCGGCCCCAGCCTCGGCGGGGGGTGTAGCCGCTCCGCCGGGCCCGGGAGCTGAGGCCGCTTCGAACGCTTCCGCTCCGGCCGCGCCGCAGGCGCCCGCGGGTGCCCAGGCCCCCGTACAGCCCGCCGCCAAGCCGGCCCCCGCCGCGGCAGCGCCCGCGCAGCCGGCGCCCGCCAAGGCCGCACAGCCCGCGCCCGCCAAGCCGGCGCCGGTCAAGGCCACGCCCGCCGACCGGCCCGCGCCCAAGCCCACGGCGCAGCCCGCCGAGCCGAGCGCCGGCCCCGAGCTGGTGACGCTGCGCGGCCCGTCGGCCGCGGTGGCGAAGAACATGAACGCCTCCCGGGAGCTGCCCACGGCCACGTCCGTGCGCGCGGTGCCGGTGAAGCTGCTGTTCGACAACCGCATCGTCATCAACAACCACCTCAAGCGCGCCCGCGGCGGCAAGGTGTCCTTCACGCACCTGATCGGCTACGCCATGGTGCAGGCGCTGAAGGCCATGCCGTCGATGAACCACTCCTTCACGGAGAAGGACGGCAAGCCGACGCTGGTCAAGCCGGAGCACGTCAACCTCGGCCTCGCCATCGACCTGGTGAAGCCCAACGGTGACCGCCAGCTCGTCGTCGCGGCGATCAAGAAGGCCGAGACGCTCAACTTCTTCGAGTTCTGGCAGGCGTACGAGGACATCGTCCGCCGGGCCCGGGACAACAAGCTGACGATGGACGACTTCACCGGGGTCACCGCGTCGCTGACCAACCCCGGCGGCATCGGCACCGTCCACTCGGTGCCGCGGCTGATGCCCGGGCAGGGCCTGATCATCGGCGTCGGCGCGATGGACTACCCGGCGGAGTTCCAGGGCACCTCGCAGGACACCCTGAACCGGCTGGGCATCGCCAAGGTCATGACGCTGACCAGCACCTATGACCACCGGGTGATCCAGGGCGCCGCCTCCGGCGAGTTCCTGCGCGTGATGCACCAGCTCCTGCTGGGCGAGAACGAGTTCTTCGACGACATCTTCAAGTCGCTGCGCATCCCGTACGAGCCGATCCGCTGGATGCGGGACATCGACGCCTCGCACGACGACGATGTCACCAAGGCCGCCCGGGTCTTCGAGCTGATCCACTCCTACCGGGTGCGCGGCCACGTGATGGCCGACACGGACCCGCTGGAGTACCGCCAGCGCAAGCACCCCGACCTGGACATCACCGAGCACGGGCTCACCCTGTGGGACCTGGAGCGCTCGTTCGCGGTCGGCGGTTTCGCCGGCAAGGCGAAGATGAAGCTGCGCGACATCCTGGGCGTGCTGCGCGACTCGTACTGCCGCACCACCGGCATCGAGTTCATGCACATCCAGGACCCGAAGCAGCGCAAGTGGATCCAGGACCGGGTGGAGCGCCCGCACTCCAAGCCGGAGCGCGAGGAGCAGTTGCGCATCCTGCGCCGGCTGAACGCGGCCGAGGCGTTTGAGACGTTCCTCCAGACCAAGTACGTCGGCCAGAAGCGGTTCTCGCTCGAAGGCGGCGAATCGGTCATTCCGCTGCTCGACGCGGTGATCGACTCGGCCGCCGAGTCGCGGCTGGACGAGGTCGTCATCGGCATGGCCCACCGCGGCCGGCTGAACGTGCTGGCCAACATCGTGGGCAAGTCGTACGCGCAGATCTTCCGGGAGTTCGAGGGCAACCTCGACCCGAAGTCGATGCACGGCTCCGGCGACGTGAAGTACCACCTGGGCGCCGAGGGCACCTTCACCGGTCTGGACGGCGAGCAGATCCAGGTCTCGCTGGCCGCCAACCCCTCGCACCTGGAGGCGGTCGACCCGATCGTCGAGGGTGTGGCGCGGGCCAAGCAGGACATCATCGGCAAGGGCGGCACGGACTTCACCGTGCTGCCGGTGGCGCTGCACGGCGACGCGGCCTTCGCGGGCCAGGGCGTCGTCGCCGAGACGCTGAACATGTCGCAGCTCCGCGGCTACCGCACCGGTGGCACGGTGCACATCGTCATCAACAACCAGGTCGGCTTCACCGCCGCCCCGGCCGCGTCCCGCTCCTCGATGTACGCCACCGACGTGGCGCGCATGATCGAGGCGCCGATCTTCCACGTGAACGGTGACGACCCGGAGGCCGTGGTCCGCGTCGCGCGGCTGGCCTTCGAGTTCCGCCAGGCGTTCAACAAGGACGTGGTCATCGACCTCATCTGCTACCGCCGCCGCGGCCACAACGAGACCGACAACCCCGGTTTCACCCAGCCGCTGATGTACGACCTGATCGACAAGAAGCGCTCGGTGCGCAAGCTGTACACCGAGTCGCTGATCGGTCGGGGCGACATCACGCTGGAGGAGGCCGAGCAGGCGCTCCAGGACTTCCAGGGGCAGTTGGAGAAGGTCTTCACCGAGGTGCGGGACGCCACGTCGGCGCCGGCCCCGGCGGAGGTCCCCCAGCCGCAGGCCGAGTTCCCGGTGCACGTGGAGACCGCGATCTCCCAGGAGGTCGTCAAGCGGATCGCCGAGTCGCAGGTCAACATCCCCGAGCGGGTCACCGTGCACCCGCGGCTGCTGCCCCAGTTGCAGCGCCGGATGGCGATGATCGACGACGACACGATCGACTGGGGCATGGGCGAGACCCTGGCCATCGGTTCGCTGCTGATGGAGGGCACCCCGGTCCGGCTCGCCGGCCAGGACTCCCGGCGCGGCACCTTCGGCCAGCGGCACGCGGTGCTGGTCGACCGGGAGACCGGCGAGGACTACACCCCGCTGCTCTACCTGACCGACGACCAGGCCCGGTACAACGTCTACGACTCGCTGCTGAGCGAGTACGCGGCGATGGGCTTCGAGTACGGCTACTCGCTGGCCCGGCCGGAGTCGCTGGTCATGTGGGAGGCGCAGTTCGGTGACTTCGTCAACGGCGCGCAGACCGTCGTGGACGAGTTCATCTCCTCCTCCGAGCAGAAGTGGGGCCAGACCTCCGGCGTCACGCTGCTGCTGCCGCACGGCTACGAGGGCCAGGGCCCGGACCACTCCTCGGCCCGCCCCGAGCGGTTCCTGCAACTGTGCGCGCAGAACAACATGACCGTCGCGATGCCGACGCTGCCGTCGAACTACTTCCACCTGCTGCGCTGGCAGGTGCACAACCCGCACCACAAGCCGCTGATCATCTTCACCCCGAAGATGCTGCTCCGGCTGAAGGCCGCGGCCTCCAAGACGGAGGAGTTCACCACCGGCGGCTTCCGCCCGGTGATCGGCGACCCGGTCGCCGAGGCGAACGCGGCGGGCGTACGCAAGGTCGTCTTCTGCTCCGGCAAGGTCTACTACGACCTGGTCGCCGAGCGGGACAAGCGGGGTGCCAACGACACCGCGCTGGTCCGCATCGAGCGGCTGTACCCGCTGCCGGGCAAGGAGCTCCAGGCGGAGATGGCCAAGTACCCGGGCGTCCAGCAGTACGTGTGGGCGCAGGAGGAGCCGGGCAACCAGGGTGCGTGGCCGTTCATCGCGCTGAACCTGATCGACCACCTGGACCTGGGCGTCGGCGCCGACCTGCCGCCGGCCGAGCGACTGCGCCGGGTCTCCCGCCCGCACTCCTCGTCCCCGGCCGTCGGCTCCAACAAGCGGCACCAGGCGGAGCAGCAGGCGCTGGTCAACGAGGTGTTCGACATCTGAGGTCGCGGTGTGCGGCCGGCGCCCCGCGTCGCCCGCACACCGCAGCAGCGGCCGAGCGCCGGCCGCTGCCGACCACACGAACCAAGAGCCCGGCTCTCCCCACACACGGGGGGAGCCGGGCTCTCGGCGTGTGATCGGCCCTTGCCGCGTACGGGCCTCCGGCGGGTCGGTGGGGGCCGTACGCGCAGAGCCCGACGCGGGGGGGCGTGCGGAACCCGGAGGCGGGGAGTTCGTACGCGGGGAGGCAGCGCGGGCAGAACCCGTACGCGGGGAACCCGCACGCGCAGCGTCCGTACGCGAGGAATCCGCACGGGCAGAGTCCGTACGCGGTGGGGCCGGAACGCGCGGGGTCGTCCGCTCAGCCCACGGTTCGGGCGCGCAGTCGGCGCAGCATCCTGGCGTCCTCGAAGCCGACGTCGCGGGCGGCGGACTCGACCGTCGCGCCGTGGTCGATCAAGTGGGTGGCGTGCTCGACGCGCAGCGTCTGCTGGTAGCGCAGCGGCGTCAGGCCGCCGGTGGCGCGGCCGAACAGCCGGGTGAGGGTGCGGGGGCTGACGCCCGCCTGGGCGGCCAGGTGGGCCAGGGTCAGCGGCTCGGCGAAGCGGGCGTCGATGAGGTCCTGGACGCGGTGCACGGTGTCGTCCAGGTGCGAGCGGTACCGCAGCATGGCGCTGGTCTGCGGCTCGTGGCCGTTGCGGCGGGCGTAGACGACCATGTCGCGGGCGACCTGGGCGGCCAGCGCGGGGCCGTGGCGCGCGGCGAGCAGGTGCAGCGTGAGGTCGATGCCGCTGGCGATGCCGGCGGAGGTGACCACCCGGTCGTCCGCGGTGAACAGGACGTCGCGGACCACGGTGGCGTCCGGGAAGCGCAGGGCCAGTTCGTCCTGGTGGGCGTGGTGGGTGGTGCAGCGGCGGCCGTGCAGCAGACCGGCCCGGCCCAGCGCTTCGGCGCCCGCGCAGACGCTGGCGACCGTGCCGCCGGCGGCGTGGTGGGCGCGCAGCCGCTCCAGGGTGTCGGCGCCGAAGCCGGGGCCGTCCCGCAGCGTGGCGGCCTGCCAGCCGGGGACCAGCACCAGGTCGCCGGGGCCCAGGGGCGGCCAACTGACCCGTGCGGTCAGCGGCAGCCCCTGGGCGCTGGGGACCTGTTCCTGCTCGGCGACGTAACTGAGCCGGTAGGGCTGCCCGTGGGCGCTCGCGCTGGTGAAGACCTGGGCGGGGCCCGCCACCTCAAGGAGGTGGACGCCGGGCAGCAGGAGGAAGACGACGTGGGTCACGCGGTCGATGGTTCCCGTTCGGCCGTCAGTTCCGCCACCGTGGCGATGCGGGCGAACCGGTCGCGCAGCGCGGCCTCGGTGCGCTCGATGATCTGCTCGGCGCTCAGGCCGCCGACCGGGTTGGTGGTGGTCGCGTCGGTGACGAACACCGCCTGGTAGCCGAGGTCGCTGGCGAGCCGGGTGGTGGTCTCCACGCACTGCTCGGTACGGATGCCGCACAGCCACAGCTCCCCCACGCCCGCCTGGGTCAGCAGGTGCTGGAGGTTGGTGGTGGTGAAGGCGTTGTGCACGGTCTTGTACAGGACGGGCTCACCGGCCGCCGGCTGCTCCAATTCGTCCAGGAACCGTACGTGCCCCAGTTCCGGGTCGAAGGGGGTGCCGCTGCCGGGTGCGGTGTGCAGGACCCACACCACGAGGTCGCCGGCGGCGCGGGCGGCACGGACCAGGGCGTTGACCGGCTCTGCGATCTGCTGATTGCCCATGTCGTCCCACAGCGGGGCGACGCGGAAGGACTCCTGGACATCGATGACGATGAGTGCTCGCTTCATGTCACCCATCATGACCAGGGCCGATGCATCGATGACAGGCTCGATCGAGGCTAGCTCCGGAACGATCTGGTCAGCGTGCCCAGGCGTCGACGGAGGCACCACGGGCCGACGGCCGAAAGGGGGCAGCCCGTGGCCACGGGCTTCCCCGTGGGCGGCGGGGCGCCGCGTCACGCCGGCCCGGACCCGCCCTCGACGGGCAGCGCCCGGACGGCCCGGGCGATGGCGGGGCGGAGTTGGTCGAGGCTGTGGTCGGGGCCGAGGATCATGCGCCGGAGTTGGGGCATGGCCAGGGTCCAGCCGACCAGGCCGAGGGTGAGGAAGAGCCGGGTGCGCGGATCGGCGTCGTCGTCCGCGGTCCGCGCGGCGTGCAGCTTGTCCTGGTAGTGCCGGGTGCGGGCGGCTTCCCCCGGTACGGGCTGGTCGCCGAGTTCGAGGGCTTCCCACAGGAGCAGGCGCAGCGCCTCGGGGTGGGCGCGGTGGTAGTCGAAGAGGCGCTCGGCGTAGGCGGGCAGGTCCTCGTCGCCGGGCGGGACGGCCTGGGCGAGGTCGGCCATGAGGCGTTCCAGGACGGCGGCGAAGAGCTTGTCCTTGTCACCGAAGTAGTCGTAGATCGCCCGCTTGTTGGCCTTGGCCTGGGCGGCGATGCGGTCCACGCGGGCGCCGGCGACGCCGTGGGCGGCGAACTCCGAGGCCGCTGCCGCGAGGATGCGTTCCTTGGTCGCCGTGGAGTCGTATGCCATGCGGCGATGGTAACGAACTGGTTCGTTTGACGCCCGGAGATCGGTCTGCGACGCTCTCTCCAGCTTTCGAACCAACTAGTTCGTTCGATTGGAGTCCGTGATGCCCCGGATCGATCCGCCCGCCCTTCCCGAGCCCGCCGGGCTGGGACGGCGCATGCCGCTGGTGATGGCGCTGGCGTGCGGCGTCAGCGTGGCGAACGTGTACTTCCCGCAGGCCCTGACCCTGCTCATCGCCGACGGGCTGGACGTCGCACCGTCCACCGCAGCGGCCGTGGCCACCCTCACCCAACTTGGCTACGCCGTCGGGATCTTCCTGCTGGTCCCGCTCGGCGACCGGCTCCCGCGCCGCCCCCTGGTCACGACCCTGCTGGTGGTGACCGCCGGCGCGCTGCTGGCCGCCGGGCTCGCCCCGGCCGCCGGCCTGCTGGCCGCCGCGGGTGCCGTGGTCGGCGTGGTGACGGTCGTTCCCCAACTGCTGCTGCCCATGGCCGCGGGCTCGGTCGCCCCGGACCGGCGCGGCGCGGTGATCGGCACCCTGCAAGGCGGTCTGATCGGCGGCATCCTGCTGGCCCGCACCTTCGGCGGGGTGCTCGGCGAGCACTTCGGCTGGCGGGCGCCGTACCTGGTCGCCGCCGCGCTCACCGCCCTGCTCGCGCTCGTTCTCGGCCGGACCCTGCCGGCCGCCGCCGCACCCGTCCGCGACCGGTACCCGGCGTTGCTCGCCGACACCGTGCGGATGCTGCGCACCGAGCCTGACCTGCGGCGCTCCGCGCTGTACCAGGCGACCCTCTTCGGCGCCTTCAGCGCCGCCTGGACCGCCCTCGCCCTGCTCGTCACCGGCCCGCACTACCGGATGGACGCCCAGGCGGTCGGTGTCCTGGCGCTGATCGGCGCGGCCAGCATGTGCTGCGCTCCGGCCGCGGGTCGCTGGGTGGACCGGCGTGGTCCGGAGCGCGTGAACGCCCGCTGCACCCTCGCCACGCTGGCCGCCGCCGCGGTCCTCGCCGTCGGGTCCGTGGGCGGCGTGCCGGGGCTCATCGCGCTCGGCGTGGGGCTCCTGCTGCTGGACGTGGCGGTGCAGTGCAGCCAGGTCGCCAACCAGGCCCGCATCTTCGGGCTGCGCCCCGAGGCCCGCAGCCGCCTCAACACCGCGTACATGACGTGCTCGTTCCTCGGCGGCAGCGCCGGCTCCTGGCTCGGCATCCGCGGCTACGCGCTCCTCGGCTGGCCGGGGGTGTGCGCGCTCATCGCGCTCGCCGCGGCGCTCGCCCTCGGGGCCCAACTCGCGGGCCGCCGCAGCCGCCCGCGCGCCAAGGACCCTGCCGCCGCCCCGGCGGTGGCGGGCTCGCCCGCGGGCCCGCGGCGGTGACCGGGCGCCGTACGGCCGCGCGGGCACCGCCGCCGGCCACCGGCAGCCGGCGTTCCGTCCGTACCACCCACAAACCACCAACCACCACCCACCGACCCGAAGGGCCTCAGCCATGACCTTTCCCGCCATGCCCCCGGCCGTCCTCCAGTTCTTCCAGGCGTCGCAGGACGGCGATGCCGACGCCTGGGCACAGGCGTTCGCGCAGGACGGGGTCTTCCACGACCCCGTCGGGACCGCTCCGATCACCGGGCGCGCGGCGATCCACGCCTTCATCGCCTCCGTCCTGCCGGGCTTCCGCCCCTTCCTCGGGCTGACCCCCACCGAGGCGCACACCGTCGGCAACCACGTCGCCGTCGCCTGGCGCGGGGCCGCCGTCGCGCTGGACGGCAGGCCGGTCAACTGGTCCGGCATCAACATCTACGAACTGGCCGACGACGGCCTGATCCGGGAGGCCAGGGCGTACTTCAACAGCGCCGTCTTCCAGGCCCAGCTCTCCGGTTGAGCGACGTGGCCGGACCGGGCCGGTAGCGCGGGGCCTCACGGGACCGCCCTCCACGCTCCGGTCCGGTCCGGCCGAGCGCGCTCGCCTCCGCCTCCGCCACCACCTCCGCCACCACCTCCGCCTCCTCCGCCTCCTCCGCCTCCGCCGCCTCCGCCGACCCGGCGGGCTCCTGCCGGTCGCGCGGCACCGGTCCGTACCGGGGTCGCGCGGGCGACGTGGCGTACGGGGGGCGGCGGGGCCCCGGGTGCGCTCGGCGCAGGGGCCGGCCGGTGGCGTACGGGGCGTGGGTCCCGTGACCCGGGCCGGAGCGCGGTGTCGTGCGGCGGGCCCGTGGGGCGGGGGCGGGGCCGGCGCGGGCCTATCCTGAAGGCGGGCGGGCGGTGCACTCCTGTGGGTGACGGCCGGGCCCACTGTCATCGTCTCTCTCGTCTCTTGCGGAGCACGCCTTGTACTTCACCGACCGCGGCATCGAGGAACTGGAGAAGCGGCGCGGCGAGGAAGAGGTCACCTTCGAGTGGCTCGCCGAGCGGCTGCGCGAGTTCGTCGACCTCAACCCGGACTTCGAGATCCCGGTGGAGCGGCTGGCGACCTGGCTGGCCCGGCTGGACGACGAGGACGAGGACGAGTAGGCGGGCCTCGCTCCGGGCCGGGTGGCCACCTGGCCCGCCCGACCACCTGTCCCGCCCCGGCGCCCCGGGCCGGTCGGCCGCCTGTTTCGCCCCCGGCGCCCGCCCCCAGCACCCGCCCTGCGCGACCGCGCCCGCCCGCGCCACCGCGGAGTCGCCGGGGGAGCTCCGGACGCCCGCCGACCGGCGGCCCCACGTCCCGCGCGGTCCCCGCCGCCGCACCGTTCGCGCTGATCACACGGCACGTGCACACACCCCTGTGATCTCTTTCACTCCGTATTCGAACGCTTCTTCACAACCATTCACTTCCCCTCGGCTGTCTAGGTCCGGGGCGCTGCACGGCGCGCCGACGACACAGCGCAGACGGCGCGCGATGCGCCGCCATCAATGGGGGGAACACACCCATGTCGCAGTACCGAATATCCCGCACGTCCGACGGACTCGACGCGCCGCAGCGTGCGCGGCGGGCCGGGCGGCCCACCAAGTCGGCGCTCGGTGCGCTGGCGGTGGCCCTGACCGCGGGCGTGCTCGTACCGCCGATCACCGGGGCGACGGCGGCCAGCGCGGCGCCGCAGACCGTGTGCTCCTCGGCGCAGAAGGGGCTCGCCGCCAAGCTGACCAAGGACATCGGGGCCGCGCTCAAGGGCCGGCGCACCACCGTCGCCATCGCGCTCAGCGACCCGAGCACCAAGACCACCTGCACGCTGCGCGCCGACCAGAAGTACGACTCGGCGAGCGTGGTGAAGGTGACCGTGCTCAGCACCCTGCTGTGGGACGCGCAGAAGAGCAAGCGCAAGCTGACGCAGCGCGAGACCAAGCTCGCCACCGCCATGATCACCAAGTCGGACAACGACTCAACGACCGCGCTGTGGAAGCAGCTCGGCGTCACCCGGGTGAAGAACTTCCTGCGCGCCGCCGGGATGACCAAGACGGTGCCGGGCAGCGACGGCTACTGGGGCCTGACCCAGATCACCGCCCGTGACCAGCAGCGCCTGCTGAACCTGATCATGACCAAGAACTCGGTCCTGACCGACGCGTCGCGCTCCTACGTCAAGGACCTCATGAACAAGGTCGTCAGCTCGCAGCGCTGGGGCACCCCGGCCGGCGCGCCGAGCGGCACCAAGATCCACGTCAAGAACGGCTGGCTGCCGCGGGCCACGCACGGTTGGCGGGTGCACAGCATCGGCGCCTTCAGCAAGGACCGCAAGGACTACACGATCACGGTGCTCAGCCACGACAACCGCACCATGCAGGACGGCGTGAACGCCATCCAGGCCGTGGCCCGCGCCGTCCACAAGGACCTGCGCCCGAGCACGAAGGCCGCACGCTACGCGCCGACCCTGACCCCGCAGGAGACGCTGCCGCACGTGCCGCGCTGACCCTGCCGGGCCGCCGGCGCGCCTCGCCCGCCGGCGGCCCGTGGGTGCGCGTACGCGCTCGCACGCGGCGGCCCGTAGGTCGCAGCCCGTACGAGCCGTCCGTGCACGGCGGCCTCGCGCGGGCGCGCGCGGGAAGCGGGCGCGCGGCAGGGCGGGGCCCGCTGCCGACCGGTGAGCCCCTCGTGGCGGGCCGCTTCGCGCGCGTACGCGCGGGAGGGCCGGCCCCCTCACCGCTCCCGGCGCCCCCGCCACCCGTCGTAGCCGATGGCCAGGGCGCCGTCGGTGGCCAGCAGGGCGCCGGCCAGTGCCCAGCCCGGGCGGTCGCGGCGCAGCGCCCAGGCCGCGAGGGAGAGGCCGAGGGCGATTTGGGCCGCGCCGACCGCCCGGGCCCGCGGGCCGCGCACCCACGGTCCGTGCGGACCGTTCTCCAACCGGTCGAGTTCGGCCCGTACGGCATCGCGCCAGCCGCGCCACACCAGCGTCTGGGCGTCGGGGGCCGCCGCGATGGCCGCGCGCAGCCGGTGTTCGGGCGCGCCGGGTGCCACCTGGTCCGGCAGCCGCAGGCCCGCCCGGGAGAGGACCGCGAGCAGCCCGACCAGCCGCTGCTGCACCGCGGCGGCGGGCTCGGGGCCCGCGCCGCCAGCCGGAGCGCCGCCGGGCCGCGACGCGTCCGGGGCGTACGGGGCATCCGGGGCGTACGGCGCTTCCGCGGCGGCAGGGCTCTCCCGCGCGGCGGGGCCATCCGGAGCAGAGGGCTCAGCCGGCGCAGAGGGGTCATCCGCCGCGGCGGACGTTCCCTGAGCGGGCGGGGCTTCCGGGGCGGCGGGGCCTTCCGGGTCGGGTGCGCCAGGCGCCAGGGCGGATCGGGCCGCGCCCGTCAACTCGTCCAGGGCCGCACCGTCGAGCACCGGATCGAGGCCGAGCCGGGCGATGAGGGCGCCGACCGCCTCGGGCGGGCCCTCCGGGGTGCCGTCCGCCAGCCATGCGAAGCCCACCGGCCGCCGGAAGCCCGCGGCGACCGTGAACCCGGCTCCGTCCGGTCCCCACCACACGCCGATGACCGGCCACGATTCGCCCGCCGCGACCGTACGGGCCAGATCGGCGACGGCGCCGGAGTCCGCCGCGGCGGAGAGCGAACCCGCCCCCGCGCCCCGCCCGACGGCCCCGGCGGCGCCGACACCGTCCCGGCCGTACGGCCCGCCGGCCCCGGCAGCGGTCCCAGCGGCGGTTACGGCACCAGGCCCCGCAGCCGCCCGGCCGCCGGCCCCGTCCCCGCCCCCGTCGTCGACCGTCGTCCCGCCGGGGCCGGCCGGCACCAGGACGCTCCAGCCGGCGCCGGCCGGGGCGAGCAGCAGGGGCGTCGGCAGCAGGCCGGCCGAGGGGCGTACGGCGTCGGGGTCGGCCCGGCAGAGCAGCAGTGCGCCGCTGACGGGCCGTCGGTCCGACGGGCCGGGGTGGGGGGTGGGGGACTCAGGCATGTTCACCACACAAAGACGGTTCGTCCGGTATCGGGCTACTCGCCCGCGTACGCCGGGGCGGGCGAGCCGCTCCTTGGGCAAGCTCCCCGTCTCATGCCCTGGATTCTCAACCTAAGCCCCAAATGCCCGAACGAACAGTTCACCCACTCCCCCGCTCCCCCACCCCACCGGCCCACCACCGCCCCGCCCGTCCCGCTCCCTACCTCCCTCCGTCACTCACTCACACGCACACCGCCCGCCCCCTACCCGCTCCCCTCCCGCCGAGTCGGTCTTGTCCCGCCTCTGGCGCCGCCCTAGCCTGGCCTCGGATATGGACCAAATGGTCCAGTACGCCCGCGGCGTCCCGCCCGCCGCACCGCGGCAACAGTCCAGCCAGCGCCACCCCCGCCACCGCCACACCGCCACCGCACCGCCGTGGCCGCCCCGCCCCCGCCGCACCACTCGCCACGTCACCGCCACCGTCAGGAGACGCCCCGATGACCGCACCGGCGCACCGCGACGCCCGTACCCACCTCACGCTCTCCCAGGAGGCTCAGGACCAACTGTTCCGCGCCGCGCGCACCGCGAACACCTTCACCGACGAGCCGGTCTCCGACGAACAGGTCGCCGCCATCTACGAGTTGGTGAAGTACGGGCCGACCTCGCTGAACCAGCAGCCACTGCGGGTGCTGCTGGTCCGCTCGCCGGAGGCCAGGGAGCGGCTGGTGCCGCACATGTCGGGCTCCAACCGGGCGAAGACCGCCGCCGCCCCGCTGGTGGCGCTGCTCGCCGCCGACCTCGACTTCCACGAGGAGTTGCCGCGGCTGGTGCCGTTCATGGACGCCCCGCAGGAGGTGTTCGCCGAGCCCACCGCGCGGGCGGCTTCCGCGCGCTTCAACGCCACCCTCCAGATCGGCTACTTCATCGTGGGCGTCCGGGCCGCCGGCCTCGCCGCCGGGCCGATGTCCGGGTTCGACGCCGACGCGGTCACCCGCGCGTTCTTCCCCGACGGTCGGCACCAGGTGCTCCTGGTGGTGAACATCGGCCGCCCGGGACCCGACGCCTGGAAGGGCCGGCTGCCCCGGCTCGACTACCCGGAGGTCTTCCGCACCGTCTGAGCCAGGCCGTGCCAGGCCGCCGCGGGCCCGAGCCCGGGTCCGCGGCGGCGTCCGGCTCAGCTCTCGATCAGATGGTGGAAGGCCACCGTGTCGAAGATGTCCTCCATCCGGGTCGCCCTGCCGTCCCGCATCGTCCACGAGTGCACGAAGTCGAGCGTGGCCGTGGTGCCGCGGCGCGAGGTGACCTCGCGGGTGCCGAAGACCACCACCCGGTCGCCGGACTCGATGAACTCGGCCGGCATCAGCCGCATGCCGCCGAGCACGTCGGGCACCCGGGCCAGGAACTCCCGCACCCCCGCGTGCCCGTGCCGGGTGCCGCCGAGCCCGTACGCGGCCATGCCGGCGGGGTGCACCCACGCCACGTCGGGGTGCAGGACGGCGAGCACGCGTTCCTGGTCACGGCTGGCGAAGCCCGCGTAGGCGGCGCGGATGGCCTCGATGTTGGGGGAGGTCACGGTCGTCGACTCCTCGGTCGGTGGGGCGGTCGGCGGGTGCAGGTGGTGCCGGGCGTGGCAGGGGTGCCGGACGGGGCCGGGCACCGGGCGCGCGGATTCCGGAGTGCTGGTGCGCCGGTGGCTCATGCGCCCGGCGCGGGGAGCAGCCGGTCGGGGTGGTGGGCGGCGAGCGTGCGGCGCAGGCCATCGCGCCAGTCGACGGTGCAGTCGCCGATGAGCTCACGGCGCAGCGTCGCGTCGAACGCGTACGTCTCGCGGGTGACCTCGCTGGGCACCAGCCGCGGCGCGACGCCGGTCAGCCGCTCCAACTCGCGTACGCAGTCGGTGATGCCCACCGCCTCGTCGCCGCCCCAGTTGACGACGGTGGCGCGCACCGCGGCCACCTCCCACAGCAGCGGCACCTGCCGCACCAGGTCGTCGGTGTGCAGCGGCGAGCACCAGTTCTGCCCGCTGGCGGGCACCGGGATGGGCTCGCCCGCGAGCATCCGCCGGAAGTAGAGCATGGGGACGCCGCCGTAGCCGCCGGGGCCGTAGGCGATGTTCAGCCGTGCGACGGTGGTGGGCAGGCCGAGCACCCGGGCGAAGGCCCGCGCCGCCCCCTCGGCGGCGATCTTGGCGACGGGGTACGGGGGCAGCCAGTCCGCCACCCCGTCCAGCGGATCGCCCTCCCGGTACGGGTGGTCCAGGGTCTGCCGGGCGTAGACGGCGCCCGTGGAGACGTACAGGAACGCGTCGGCGGTGCGGCAGTGGTGCATCAGGGCGCCGGTGGCCACGGCGTTGGCCTCGACGGCCGCGTCGAAGTCGCCGTCCTCGCCCCGGCGCACGGCGGCGTGCAGGACGTGGGTGAAGTCGCGGGGCACGTCCGCGAGGGCGGTCGGCGAGCCGTCGCTCAGGTCCCAGTAGCGGGTGGTGATCCCGCGCTCGGCGAGCGCGCGCTCGCTGCCCGGGGTGCCGAACCTGCCCAGGCACCACACCTCGTTCCGTACCGCCAGCGCCTCGGCGACCGGCCGGGCCACCTGCCCCGTACCGCCGGTGATCAGGATCTTCTTGCCTTCCACGAACTCGCCGCCTTCCGTCGGATGTCGGTCCTACGAGAGCCCCGCGGTACACCGTGCACCGCGGGCGGCGCACCGCCCCGTGCGGCGCGCTCCGTGCGTCATGGGTCGTGCGTCATGCGTGGTGCGTGGTGCGTCATGGGTCATGGGTCATGCGTGGTGCGTGTGTGTCGTGGGTCGCGCTGTGCGCACCACGCGTCGTACGGCACGGGCCGTACGGGCACGGGACAGCCGGGCCGCGGGCCGGGGCCCGGCGGCGTCAGGTGTCCGCGTCGGATCTCGGCGTCAGGCATCCGCCTCCGCGTCCGCGTCTTCTGGTGGCGCGTCCGTGCCGAGGGCCCGGTCGAGTTCGCGGCGCAGGACCGCCTGGAAGGTGGCGACGTGCCGCGGGCCGAGCATCGTGTAGTGCTCACCAGGCACTTCGACGTAACGATTCTTCGTTCGGGCGTGTTCGTCCCAGCGGTGCAATTCGTCGGCGAGCCAGCGTTCCTTGGTGCCGCGCAGCGGGGTGGCGTAGAAGACGGTCATCGACTCGACGGTGCCGCTGGGCCGGTAGCTGCGGCCGAGCGCGGTGAGGCCGCTGGCGATGGTGGCCCATTGTGTGAACTTGGCCAGGTCCAGGTCGAGTTCGCGCAGCCGGTGCGCGGGGGCCAGCGCCAGCAGATGGGCGAGGCGGCGCTCGGCCGGCAGGGCGCGCAACTGCTCGGGCAGCTCCAGCGACTGCCGCTTGTCGATCAGTTCGAGGAAGAACGCCAGGTTGGTCGCGGTCTCCACGAAGTCGAGTTCGTCCATGCGGTACTTGATGTGCGGTGGCAGGTTGAGGCTGCCGACGAAGCCGACGCGCTCGCCGAGCGCTTCGAGCCGCTTGGCGATCTCGAAGGCGACCGCGCCGCCGTAGGAGTAGCCGGCGATGGCGTACGGGCCGTGCGGCTGCCTGGCCCGGACGGCCCGCACGTAGCAGTCGACCATCTCGTCGAAGCTCGCGAAGGGCCGCTCGCCGGGGTTGAAGCCGCGGGCGCGCAGCGCGTAGAAGGGCCGGTCGTCGGCGAAGTAGCGGGCGAGGTTGACGAAGACCAGCACCTCGCCGACGCCCGGGTGCACGCAGAACAGCGGGGTGCCCGCGCCGCCCTCCTGGAGCGGCACCACCGGGTCGTAGTCGCCGGGCGCCGGCGCCGCGTCCAGCCGGGCGGCGAGTTGGCGCACGGTGGGGGCGGTGAGCACGGTAATCACCGGAAGGTCGGCGACGCCGATGCGGGCCGCGACCAGCCGGCGCAGCCGGAGCACGTCGAGCGAGGTGCCGCCGAGGTCGAAGAAGCTGGCGGTGGCGCTGACCGTGGCCGGGTCGCGTTCGAAGAGTTCGGCGTAGATCTCGGTGAGCGCCCGTTCGGTGGCGCCGTCGGGGGCGGTGTGGCCGCCGAGTTGGCGGCTGGTGAGCTCGGCGACCTCCGCGATGGCCGCGTCGTACGCGCCGGACTCCAGGCACGCGCGCATCCGCTGCCGCAGTGTCTTGCCGAGGCTGGTCTTGGGGAACGCGTGCCGCGGCAGCGGCAACACGTGCAGCGGCCTGACCCCCCAGTGCGCCACGACGGTGGCGCGGACGGCGGTCAGCAGCCGGTACAGCGCGGCGCCGCCGGCCGCCGCGGGCTCGGGGTGCAGTGCGATCACCAACTGTTCGGTGTCCTGGCCCGGGCCGCGCGTGGGGAAGGCGGCGACCAGGCCGCGGGCCACGCCGTCCAGGCGCTCGACGGCCGCCTCCACGTCCTGGCTGAAGTAGTTGACGCCATGGATGATGACGCTGTCCTTGGCCCGCCCGACCAGCATCAGCCGGCCCGGCCCGGTGCCGTTCGCGTCCCCGTCCCGGACCGCGGCAGGGTCCGCGTCGACGCGCGCACCGGTGGACGGGGCGGCACCCGTATCGGCGGCGCCCCGCGCCTCGTACGTCGCGTCCGTCACGTACGCCGCGTCGGTCACGTACGCCGCGTCCGCTGCGTGCGTCGCGTCCGCACCGCCTGCCAGTTCGCTGGCCGCTCCCGTGGGCAGGCCGTCGACGCGGCCCAGGTCGCCGGTGCGGAACCACCCGTCGGGGGTGAACGCGCGGGCGGTGGCGGCCGGGTCGCGGTGGTAGCCGTCGGTGATCATCGGTCCCTTGAGCTGGAGTTCGCCCACCTCGCCCGCCGGCCGCACCCGCCCCAGGTCATCGGCGATGCGCAGGCGCAGGCCGCGCACCGGCTGTCCCAGCGAGGCGAACTCCTGCCCCGCGTCCACCTGCGGGAACGCCCGTGAGTAGATGCTGCCGGCGCAGGTCTCGGTCATGCCGAACGCGGGCCACAGGGCGTCCCCGCGCAGCCCGTACGGGGCGTAGTGGGCCAGGAACGTTTCGCCCGTACCGCGTACGTTGGCCTCGCCGCCGCTGACGATGTGCCGCAGCGCGCGCAGGTTGATCCGGTCCGCGCCGGAGCCTGCCCCACCTGCCGCACCGGCCGCGACGGCCGCCCGCTGATCGGGCGCGTTCAACAGGCCGAGCAGGAAGTTCGGCGTGAAGGTCATCGTGATCCGGTGCCGCGAGATGATCCGCAGGAACTCCGCCGGGTCGGCCAGGATGCGCGCGCTGCCCACGTGCAGTTGCTCGGCGCCCACCGCGAGCGGCAGCAGGTGCGCTTCGAGCAGCGCGGCCACGTGGTCGAAGGAGATCCAGTTGAAGGTGCGGTCGACGCTGGTCAGGGCCTGCCGGTCGGCCTTGCCCGCCATGGCCGCCAGCAGGTTGCGGTGGGTGATCCTGACCGCCTTGGCGCGGCCGGTCGAACCCGAGGTGAGGACGAGGAGGGCCAGGTCGTCGCCCCCGCGCGCGAGAGCCGCCGCACCGTCCCCGGCGGGGTCCGCCGCATCGGCCCCGGGTCCCGTCGTGCCGGCCACCGGCCCCGACGTCCCTGCCGTAGGCGCCTGTGCCGTACGCAGCCCTGCCGTACGCACCCGTGCCAGGTCGGCCGTGCGCATCCCGTCCACCGGCGGCAGGGTCGCGGCCAGCGCCTCGTTGGTGAGCAGCAGCGGGCCTTCGAGCAGGGTGGCGAGGTGCGCCAACTGGGCGTGCCAGCGGTCCGGGTCGCCGGCGATCGGCACCAGCGGGCAGGGCACGTACCCGCCGAGCAGGCATCCCCAGAAGGCCGGGACGAACTCCTGCGCGTGTTCGAGCAGCAGGGCCACCGCGTCGCCGGGCGCCAGCCCGCACCCGGCCAACCCGGCGGCGATGTGGCGGGCCTCGTCGAGCAACTGCCCGTACGACTGGAACGTGCCCTCCGCCGGCACCCCGTCCGCGGGCCACCGGTCGGGCACCCCGTCCGCGGGCCGCTCATCGGGCAGGTAGCGCAGCCCGGCGTGCGGCCGGTGCCGGGCGGCGGCCAGCAGCAGCCCGACCACGGACCACGCCCCCGCCGCTCCGTCCTGCGCCCCGCCGCCCCGCGGCATCGCACCGCCCTGCGCCGCCGCTCGGTCCGACGTCACCGGCTGGTCCGATGTCACCGGCTGGTCCGATGTCACCGGCTGGTCCGACGTCTCCGGCTGGTCCGACGTCTCCGGCTGGCCCTGCGGCGCCGCGCCGTCCCGCGTCGCGTCCGCCCCCGCATGCACCTTGATCGTCTCCACTGGCCCCTCTCCTACCGTTCCGTACCGTCGTGCAGCACGTACTCTGCGGCCTTCGGCCGGCCGTCCCCGGAAGGCCGCGCCGACTTGCCGCCGCCCGTCCCCCTTCCTCACCTCGTCCGGCTTTGCCCCGCCTTGCCCGTGCCTTGCTCCGCCTCTCGTCGCCCGCTGCGTCCCGCCTCGTCCTGCCCTGTCTTGCCTCGCCTCGCCTCGTTGTCCTCCGCCGGCGCCGGGCCCGCGCGGTCGCGGCGCCCGCCCCCAGCCCTGCCCCCGGTCCGGTGGCGCGCCGGCCGGGCGGGGTGCACACCGTTCGGGCCGGCCGCGGGCCGGGGGTGCTGTGGAGCCGTACTCGTCGGGGCCGTACTCGGTGGAGCTGCGCTCATGGCGTCGTGCTCGTTTGCCGCTGTGCTCGTCGGGGCGGCGTCCGTCCGCCGCACCGTTCACTGCACTCGTTCCACACCGTGCTCGTTGACGCCGTGCTCGTTGGTGCTGTTCTTCCGTACGCGTCGTGCGGTCGCGCGGCCCGTGCGATCGCACGTGATCGCGCGGGGCCCTCCGGGAGTCACCCACGGCCGTCCCGGGCGGGGCGCCGCCGCAGGAACGCCGCGGCGGCCGGGGACGACCGCGCGGGGAGAAGAAAGCTAGCAGCCGGGAACTTTGCCGGACCATCACCGGGAACCACCGATCCGCCCGCCCCGAGCGCGCCTACAGCGCGCCCTGAGCGGGCCTCGCCGCGGCCCCCGCCCCCGGCCACAGCGCGCCCCCAGCCGACGGCCCGATCCACCCCGCCGCCGGAGCCGCACGGCGCCACCGCGACACCCCCGAACGGCCCTCACCTCGGCCGCGACCCCGCTTGACTTCCAGAACCCGCGATATATCGTGTTGAGAAACGCGATATGTTGCGTTCAGGCTCCGTCTGGGAGGTTCCGCCATGTCAGCCCGGTCCGCATGGACGCTCAGCACACCGCAGAAGCTCACCTTCGACGACCCGGTCACCGCCCTCCAGGTGCGCATCGTCAGCGGCACGGTCAACGTGGTCGGCACCGACGCCGGCCCCGCCAGCCTCCAGGTCTCCGAGATCGAGGGCCCGCCGCTGCTCGTCAGCCTGCGCGCGGGCACGCTGAGCATCGCGTACGAGGACCTGCCGTGGCAGGGGTTCCTCAAGCTGCTGGACCGCAAGGGCTGGCAGCGCACGGCGCACATCACGCTGACCGTGCCGACCGCCGTCCGGGCCGAGGTGGGCACGGTCAGCGCGGCGGCCGTGGTCTCGGGCCTGACCGGGCCGACCGAGGTGCGGGGCATCTCCGGCGACACCACACTGGTGGGGCTGAGCGGCGAGGTGCGGGCCGACACCGTGTCGGGCTGCGTGGAGGTGCAGTCGCTCGGCGGCAGCCTGTGCTTCAACTCCGTATCGGGTGAGCTGACCGTGATCGACGGCATGGGTTCGACGGTCCAGGCGGACTCGGTCAGCGGGGACATGGTGGTGGACATCGCCCCCTCGGCCCAGCCCGCCGACCTCCAACTCAGCACCGTCTCGGGCGAGATCGCCATCCGACTGCCGGACCCGGCGAACGTGCGGGTGGAGGCGCACACCGCCAGCGGCC
This sequence comes from Streptomyces sp. 796.1, assembly GCF_047525675.1. Lineage (NCBI taxonomy): Bacteria > Bacillati > Actinomycetota > Actinomycetes > Kitasatosporales > Streptomycetaceae > Streptomyces > Streptomyces sp. 796.1. Next base: position 79,343 of record NZ_JBLIWA010000004.1, read on the forward strand.
TGGTCTCCAACGCCTTCGACGACCTGCGCGTCGACTCCGGAATCCTGGGCGGCCAGTGGGGCACGTGGGCCTCGCCCGGCGGCTTCGGCGGCGTCGGCGGCAAGATCAGCGGCAGCCTCGGCACGGCGGGCGGGCGGCTGAAGGCCGCCAGCGTCTCGGGCGCCATCGCCGTACTGCGCCGCCCGCCCACCGACGAGCCACCCGCGGGCCCCGCGGGACCAGCCACCACATCCGCCCCGGGCGCTCCGGGCGCCCCGTCCGCACCGCACCCGGCGGGCCCCGGCACCCCCACCGTCCCCGGCCCTGGCACGCCCGCCCCGACCAGCCCGTTCGACAAGAAGGTCCGCTGATGCCTCCCGTCTTCGCGCACGGACGCCTGCGCCTGTACCTGCTCAAGCTGCTCGACGAGGCACCGCGCCACGGCTACGAGGTCATTCGGCTGCTCGAAGAGCGCTTCCACGGCCTGTACGCGCCCTCGGCCGGCACCGTCTACCCACGGCTGGCCAAGCTGGAGGCCGAGGGCCTGGTCACGCACACCACCGAGGGCGGACGCAAGGTCTACTCGCTCACCGACGCGGGCCGGGCCGAGCTCGCCGATCGTGGTGGGGAGTTGGCAGACCTCGAACTGGAGATCCGCGAGTCGGTCGCCGAGTTGGCCGCCGAGATCCGGGAGGACGTACGGGGCTCCGCCAGCGATCTGCGCCGCCACATGCGGGAGGCCGCGGCCCAGGCGCGGGCGACGGGGCCGACCCCGGCCGGCGGCGCCGAAGGGGCGGGTGCCCAGCACGAGGAGCCGCGCCGACCCGCGGGGGGCGCCCGGGCGGACGGCAAGGGGAGCGGGGCGCCGTGGGAGAGCGGCCCGTGGACCGACCCCGACGCGTGGCGGCAGGCCAAGGAGGACCTGCGGCGCGCCAAGGAGGAGTGGAAGGAGCAGGCGCGCCGGGCGAAGGAGGAGAGCCGCCGCGCGAAGCAGGACGCCCAGCGCGCCCGCCGCGAGGCCAAGGACGCCCGCGACTTCGCCCGCGAGGAGGTCCAACGGATCGCCCACCGCGTCCAGGAACAGACCCAGCACCACCTGCGGACCGGCGACTGGCAGGCCGCACTCCGCGAGGGCCTGTCCGAGGTCACCCGCGCCATGACCCGCATGGGCCAGCCGAACCCCTGGGCACCCGACGGGCCCGATGCGCCGACCGACGCGGGTACGGGTACGGGCGCGGGCTCCGACACCGGCTCCGGTTCTGCCGCCGGCACCGGCCCTGCCGCGGGTGCGGCTGCGCGTACGGACGGGGCGGCGGCTGCCGCCGGCAGCGGCGACGCGAGGAGCGGACACACCGCGGCCGGTGGCACGGGGGCCGACTTCACCAAGGCCGGCGGGGCCGAGCCCGGCGACGCGACGGACGGCGGGCCCACCGCCGGAGGCCGTACGGGGAACAGCGGCCCGAACGGCACGGGCAGCCCGACCGGCGCACCCGGCGCGGCCGGTACAGCGACCGGCACGGCCGACGCGCCGCCCGACACCGGCACCGGCACCGGCACGGACGCCCCCGGCCGCCGGCCCGACTGGGCGACCGCGGACGACGCCGCCACCGCCGACCCGGCCCGCGACCTGGAGCGCCTGCTCGACCGCTTCCGCGACGGCATCCGCGACTCCGCCCGCGACCACGGCGTCACGCCCGCCCAACTGGAAGCCGTACGAGCCCACTTGGCGACGGCAGCGACCCAGGTGGACGGGGTGCTCCAGCCCCGCAGACACCCGTAACCGCAACACGGGACGCGCCCCGACGGATGCCCGCAACCGCGGCACGAGGCACGCCCGACGGGCCGGCGCCCAGCAACCAGCAACCAGCAACCAGCAACCAGCAACCAGCAACCAGCAACCAGCAACGCCGAACGACCACCAACACCCCCACCACACCCCGGCGTTGACTTAAACCTTGGTTCACGTATCAGAGTCGGGGTGTGGGCGGCACCGGTCGCCCGCACCCCGTGCCAAGGAGTTCCGTTATGACGCCCTCCGCCCTGCCCGACCCCTCACACGCGGCGCCCGCGCACCCCGGGGCCCCGTACGTCAGCCGGCCCGACGTGGGCACGATCCTGGTCAGCCCGTGGGTGGTGAGCGACCCGGCGCAGCAGCGGGCCGCCGCGGACTCCGTGGTCGACTCGTGGGAGCGGCTCGACCGGCCGGCGGCCATGCTGGCGCTCACCACCTTGCTGAGCACCGACGGCAGCCGGGTCCTCAACTACGCGCAGTGGACGAACGACGAGGACCACCACGCCTTCGTCCGCACCCAGCGCCCGGCCCTGGTCCGCGCGATCGACGACGCGCTGCCCGGCATCGAGCGCCCGGGGCTCACCCGCTACCGGCTGTACGACAGCTACCGCGCCCCCGCGGCGGGGTCCGCAGTAGGCGCCGCGGTCGGGGCGATCGTGACGGGCGAGTTCGAGACGGCGGGGCCCGAGGCCCAGCGCGTGCTCGCCGACACGATCCACGCGGGACTGCGGTCGGCCGCCACCCCCGCGCCCGGCCTGGTCGCCGCCCACTTCCACCTCAGCACGGACGGCTCCCGGGTGCTGAACTACGTGGAGTGGAAGGAATTCGACGCCTGGGAGGCGTTCAACGGCAGTGCCGCGGCCAAGGAACTCGCCGACACCGTCCGCGCCCTCCCCGACGTCACACCACTCGGCCCCACGCTCTACCGCCCGTACCGCAGCGTGGTCAACGTCCCCGCGCCCTGAGCCGCGCGGGCGCCCCGCCGCGCGGCCCGCCGGCCGACACGCGCCCGATCAGGAGCGGGCCGCGCCGCCGTGGGCGGGGGACGGGGCCGGCTTCAGGACGAGCAGGGCGCGCTGGTCCCGCCGGTATATCCACCAGAAGGCACCGGCCACGGCCAGGAACGCGAGGCTCAGTCCCACCGGAATCCACACCTGGAGGCTGAGCCGGGTCTGCGAGGCGTAGGCCCACCCGCTGCCGGCGAACACGGTGTCGCCCTTGGCCACGGTGGGCCCCTGGATGTCGCCCATGCTGGTGCGCCCGTCCGCGAACCGCCACTCGCCCTCGCAGTGCGCGGGCTCGTTGCCCAGGCCGCCGCCGTCGGCGCAGCGGGCCACGGTCTGCACGGTGGCGCTCTCGCCGGTGGCCAGTTGCTGGGCCTGGCGTCCGATGAACAGCCCGACGACACAGACGACGGCGAGCAGCAGACCGGCCGCGGAGAGTAGTCCCCGTACGCCGCTGCGCCTCGCCGCTCTGGCCCGAGCCGACTGCGCCGCATCCGGTGACGTCTGCCTCACCCATCCCTGTGACTCGCTCAGCACCCCGCGCACCCCCCTAAGTACCGTACCCGCGGCTGACATGCCCGGCGAGAGCCCGCGAACACGCTGCACCCTCCGCCCACCCGCCGCCACCTGGCCCGCACGCCCACTCTTGAGGTGGGCGCGCGGGGAGGGTCCCGTGGTGGCGCCGTGACGGCCCGGGGGTACGGGGCGCGCGGCGCCTGGGGGTCCGGGCACGGAGCGCGCGGAGTGGTACGGAGCGCGCGGCGGCCGGGGCGGGGTCACGCGGCGCGCCCGGGGCGGGGTCATCCGGCGGGCCCGGGCGTCCGGGAGTACGGGGCGCGCGGGAGTACGGAGCGCGAGGCACCCGGGGGTGCGGGACGAGTCACCCGGCGCCGGCCCCGGGCCGCCGGCCGACCCGCAGCGGGCCGTCCCCCAACCGGCCCGGCCCCGGGCGGGGCCGGGCCTAGCCCCGGCAGGGGCGCCCCCCGGCTCACTCCGCCGCGCGCAGCGCCCGCACCGTGACCACTCGCCAGAACACCGGGACGGTCGCGGCGACGGCCGCCGCGAAGACGAGGAAGGCGACGCGCACCCCGCACCACTGGGCCAGTACGCCCATCAGCCCGGCCCCCACCGGCAGCGCGCCCCAGCTCAGCAGCCTGGACACCCCGCTGTAGCGGCCCATCATCGCCTCGGGCACCAGGTTCTGGCCGATCAGACGGGCGTTGACGGCCCACAGGGTGCCACCCATGCCGCCGGCGAAGGCGGCAACGGCGACGGCCCACCACCGGGTGGTCACCGCGGGGACGGCCATCATCGCGAAGGTGCCGAGCAGATCGGCGAACATCGCCCAGCGCCGGCCGAGCAGCCGGTTCACCCGGGTCACGGTGACGGCCCCGACGAGCCCGCCGATGCCGAGCCCGCTCAGCACGATGCCGTACTGGTCCGCCGACAGGCCCATGTGTCGGGTCGCCACCAGCGGCATCAGCGCCAGCCAGGCTCCCCAACTCGCGCACAGCACGGTGAGGATCAGCGCCATGGTGCGCAGCAACCTGTGCTGCCACAGGTGCCGCAGCCCTTCGGCGATCTCGGCGTGCACGGTCCCGCGCCCGCCCCGCCCGGCGACCGGCTCCACCGGCCCGCCCGGGTCTGCCCCGTCCACCCCACCGGCCCCGCCCGCCCCGTCGGTCCGATCGCCCCGGTGCGCCCGGAACCGTCCGGTGAGCAGCAGCAGGACCAGGCTGGCGGCCAGGTAGGAGACCCAACTGGCGCCCAGCGCGAGACCGGTGCCGGCGGCGACGAGCAGCCCACCGACGAACGGCCCGGCGAACTCGTTGGCCACCGTCTCCGTGCCGGCGACCCACGCGTTGGCCCGCTCCCGTTCGGCCCGCGGCACCACGGCCGGGACCAGCGCCGCCGCCGCGGTCAGCGCGATCACCTCGGCCACCCCCAGCACCACCCCGGCCACCACCAGCCCCCACAGGGCGATGCCGTCCGCCGCGAGCGCGGCCAGCAGGCCACCGACCGCGAGCAACCGCATCCCGTCGGCGAGCCACAGCAGCCGCCGCCGGTCCACCCGGTCCACGACCACCCCGACGTGCAGCGCGACCAACAGCCACGGCAGCGTCAGGGCGAGCGAGACCAGCGATATCTGGGCCGGCGACGAGGTGATCCCGGCCGCCAACAACGGCAGCGCGATCTTGGTGACCCCGTCCGCGAGGTTGGTGACCGCGGTGAACACCAGCAGCACCACGGCGTTCCTCGACGGCGGCTGCCCCGATCGCGACTGCCCGGACACCCCCTCCGCCTGGGACTCCACTTCCGCCACGGACACCCCCACAGACGCCGCTTCCCCACCCATCGAGCGGTCCCCTCCCCACATCCGGTCCGGCACGACACGGCACGGCACGGCACAACAAGACTCGACACCGCACACTAACCGTCTATGCCTGTTGACTGGTTACGTCGGCAGCCTGACATGACCCACCGCAGCGGTCAACCGGTCAACGCGTTCACCGGTTAGAAGGAGGTACGCTGAAACAGGCCGGGCCCCACCGGGGACCGCCGGGCCCCACCGGAACCAGCCCGGGGCCATCGGGAGCGGCCCCGGGCCCGTACGGCACAGCCCCCCGGGGACGACGCACCCGCGGGGCCGAGGACCGCTGGAGGAAGGGGCGACACCCGTGCACGAGCAACCCGCGGCGGCCCGACTCGTCGAGGCGTTCGCCAACACCATCGACGTCGAGCTGGACACCGACGACCTCAGTACGCCCGAGCAGCTCGCCGACTGGCTCGTCCAACACCGGCTCCTGGCCGCGCCGCGCCCGACGGACCCCGCCGACCACGTCCTGGCCCTACGGCTCCGCGCCGGGCTGCGCGAACGGCTCGGCGTCCCGGTCGGGGACCGGCCGGCGCCGGAGTTGCTCGCCGAGGCGGAACAGGCGCTGCGCGCACTCCCCCTGCTCGCCACCGTCACCCTCCCCACGGACGACGGCGGAACGGCCGGGCGCGCAACGACAGGTGGGCCGGCGGCCGGTGGGGCAGCGGCAGATCGGGCAGCAGCAGGCGCGGCGACCGACGGCGGAACGGCCGGCGGCCCCACCTCCCCCACCGGCCCGCACCTACACCCGCACCCCGACCTGCCACCGGTCCGGCGGGGCCTGGCCGCAGTCGCCGCCGCCTGGAGCGAGGTCGTCATCACCGGCGACGCGGCCCGCCTCAAGCGCTGCGCGGAGCACGGCTGTGCCTGGGTGTTCTGGGACGTCTCCAAGAACCGCAGCCGGCGCTGGTGCTCGATGCGGGTGTGCGGCAACCGCAACAAGGCCCGCCGGTTCGCCGCCAAACGTTCCACGGAGCGGACACCGGCCGCCCCCGCCGGATGAATCGGCCCGGCACCGTACTTCCCCCGGAGTACGGGACGGCGCACCGGAAGGAGACTCCCGCACTTGGCACCTCCCCTTCCGCTCCGCTGCCGCAGCCGGCGCCCCGCAGCGGCCGGCGGCCACCGCACCACCCGGGCGCGCCGGGGCGGCCACGCCCCCCGCGCCGCCACGCCTGAGCTGCCGGTACGGCACCCGGCGCAGCTTGGTACCGACCAACGGGCCCGTCCCGTACGGGCCGAAGCCCGCCGGCGGAAGACCGGCCTCCCCCGGTCGCCTCCCACAGCGGAATCCCCCGTACCCCCACCGACCGGTCCGCGGCCGGTGATCCCCGGGCGTGGCGCACACTCCGCAGGGCGCACTACCACCGCCTTACGGAGGAGTCGTATCTCCGCCCTGGGCGGGTCGTGCACCCGACGTCCGTGGGATGTACTGGGAGATCCAGTGGCCGTGCCTCCTGGTGCGGCACGGATGATGCGGAAGAGGGAACCGGATGTCCTTACCCGCCGCCGTCACGGTGGAATTCGACGCGGCCCCCGCGGCCGACGCCCTGCTCTCGCAGGAACTGGCCGACCTGGTGGGCCTCGACCTCACCGAGGAGTGGCCGACGGCGCCGGCCCACCAGCCACCCGAGACGGCCGCACCACCCCTCGGCCTACCAGCGGCGACGCCACCCGCGACGGCGGTGCGGCCGGAGGCCACCCGGGTCGAGGCGTTCGCCTTCCGCGGCGTGGTCGTCGCCCGCGCGGGCCGCGAACTCCTCGGCTGGGCAAGGCTGTTGCAGCCGCCGGGCGAGTCGGCCGCCGTCGTCTTCGACCACATCCTGGCCGCCGGCGTCCGCAGACGCCTGGCCACCGGGCGGTACGCGACGGAGCGCGGCGCGCCCGAGCCCGCCGATGAAATAGCCCTGCTCACCCTGCTGTTGCGGCACGCCGCGAGCCACGCCAAGGAACTCGGCTTCGCCACCATTAACTGGAGCGGCCCCGACACCAGCCCCATCGGCCGCGCAGCGGACGAGCTCGGAGCCCGCGTCGACGCCGTGCTCGGCCGCCACTGGACGGTGCCCGACCTCCGCGCCTGGACGCCGCCCAGCGCCCTGCCCGAGGTGACCTTGCACCGCACCCCGCGGCCCTTTCCGCCGTGCCCGCACCCGACGGTCGAGGCGTACGTACAGCTCTACAACGACGTGCACGCCGAGGACGAGCACCCGGCCGACACCGTCCCCGACGACCTCGCCCAACTCGTCGCCGGGCAGCGGCCGGACGGGGCGGTGGCCCGGCGCCCCGCCGACGTCGCGGAGGTCGAACCCGCCTGGGACGCGGCGGGCATCGACGCCTACCTGGCCGACCGCGCGCCGCAGGGGCACGTGCTCGACCTGCTGGCGCCCGACGGCACGCTCACCGCCCAACTCGCCGCCGGGCTGCTGGACGGCCGGGCCCTGCTTGAGGTCACCGCGCCGCGCGACGCCGCGCCCTCCGAACTGGCCGCCGGCATCGCCGGCCTGATCGACCACCTACGCGCGGACGAGGCACAGGCGGCCGACCTGGACATCCGGGAGATCGCCGACCCGCCGCTGCGCCGCGCCGCCGAACTCCTCGGCGCCCGCATCACCAGCCGCTGGCAGGCGTACGCGCTCACGCTCTGACCGCCCCACCCGCACGGCCGTCCACCCCGCAGTCGCCGAACCCACCACGAGACACCCCCCACCACACGTACCGCCCGCACCAGGACCGGACGTTCGGGCCACACGTCCGGGCACCGCCCACCCGCGGCTGCACCCTGCGACGACCGCACCGCCGCATGACCCGCCGCATGACCGCACTGCCGCACCGCTCCGCGTACGCCCCGTACGAACGCCCGTGCCTCGCGCGCCCTGCCCCGGCAGCGGAACGGGCGCGGCCCACCGGCACCGGCCCACCGGCCAGCGGGCCCGGCCCGCACGCCCGCTCCCGCCCGCGGCACCCGGACCGTCACACGGTCAGCACCACCTTGCCGAACAGGTCGCCCTGCGCCATCCGCGCGAACCCCTCGCGGGCCCGGTCCAGCGGCAGGACCGTGTCGATCACCGGGCGCACGCCGGTCGTCGCGCAGAAGCTCAGCAGGTCCTCCAGCTCGTCCTTGGAGCCCATGGTCGAGCCCACCACCTTGAGCTCAAGGAAGAAGATGCGGTTCAACTCGGCGGCCTTCGGGCTCGGCCCGCTCGTCGCACCCGAGATGACCAGGGTGCCGCCCGGGCGCAGCGACTTGACCGAGTGCGACCAGGTGGCCGCGCCGACCGTCTCGATCACGGCATCCACCCGCTGCGGCAGCCGCGCCCCCGGCTCGAACGCCGCCACGGCGCCGAGTTCCACCGCCCGCTCCCGCTTGGCCGCGTCCCGACTCGTCGCGTACACCCGCAGCCCGGCGGCGCTGGCCAGCACGATCGCCGCGGTCGCCACGCCCCCGCCGGCCCCCTGCACCAGCACCGCGTCGCCCGGCCGCACGCCGGCGTTGGTGAACAGCATCCGGTACGCGGTGAGCCAGGCCGTCGGCAGGCAGGCCGCCTCCTCGAAGGAGAGCTCCTTCGGCTTGGGCAGCACGTTCCACTCGGGCACCGTGACCCGCTCGGCGAACGTGCCCTGGTAGCGCTCGGTGAGGATGGAGCGCGGCTCGCGCGGGCCGACACCGTGCCCGCTCTGACCGATGACCGAGTGCAGCACGACCTCGTTGCCCTCGGCGTCGACCCCGGCCGCGTCGCAGCCGAGGATCATCGGCAGGCTCTCCGCGCCGAGCCCGACCCCGCGCAGTGACCACAGGTCGTGGTGGTTGAGTGAGGCCGCCCTGACCTCGATGGTGGTCCAGCCGGGACGCTTCTCCGGCTCGGGACGTTCCCCCAACTCCAGCCCGTCGAGCGGCTGGTCAGGGTCGATGCGTGCGGCGTAGGCAGCGAACATGCCCCGAACCCTAGGGGCGCACCGGGCCCGGCGGAACCACACGGCACTGTGACGCTGCCCCCACCACCCGGCCGGCCGCGCGGCCCGGCCGGCACACCCACCCGGCCACCCCGCACAGCACGGCGGGCCCGACCCCACACCGGGGATCGGGCCCACCGGACGGCCTGCGGCGGCACGCCCCGTACCGCAGGACGTCACCGCTCCACAGGCGTCACCGCTCCACGGGCGTCAGCGGCGCGCGACGCCCTCCGCCCGGGCCGCCGCGGCCACGGCCGCGCTGACCGCGGGGGCGACCCGCTCGTCGAACGGCGAGGGGATCACGCAGTCGGCCTTGAGCTCGTCGGCGACCACCGCGGCCAGCGCCTCGGCCGCCGCCAGCTTCATGCCCTCGGTGATCCGGGAGGCCCGCACCTGGAGGGCGCCGGCGAAGATGCCGGGGAAGGCCAGCACGTTGTTGATCTGGTTCGGGAAGTCGCTGCGCCCGGTGGCCACCACGGCGGCGTACTTGTGCGCCACGTCCGGGTGGATCTCCGGGTTCGGGTTGGCCATCGCGAAGATCATCGCGTCCTTGGCCATGGTCGCCACCGCGGACTCGGCGACCGTGCCGCCGGAGACCCCGATGAAGACGTCGGCACCGTCCAGCGCCTGCTCAAGGGAGCCGGACAGGCCCGCCTTGTTGGTGAAGCCCGCCACCTCCCGCTTGACGTCGGTGAGGTCGCTGCGGTCGGCGGAGACGACGCCCTTGCGGTCACAGACCGCGACGTCCCCGATGCCCGCCTCGATGAGGATCTTGGCGATGGCCACGCCGGCCGCGCCGGCGCCGGAGATGACGGCCCGGAGCTGGCCGAGCGAGCGCTCGGTGAGCTTGGCCGCGTTGCGCAGTGCCGCCAGCGTGACGACGGCGGTGCCGTGCTGGTCGTCGTGGAAGATCGGAATGTCCACGCGCTCCTGGAGCCGGCGCTCGATCTCGAAGCAGCGCGGCGCGGAGATGTCCTCCAGGTTGACGCCGCCGAAGGAGGGCGCGAGCCGGGCGACGGTGTCGATGATCTCGTCCACGTCGCGGCAGTCGAGCGCGATCGGCACCGCGTCGACCCCACCGAACTGCTTGAAGAGGATGGCCTTGCCCTCCATCACCGGAAGGGATGCCTCCGGTCCGATGTCGCCCAGCCCGAGCACCGCGCTGCCGTCCGTCACCACGGCCACGACCTGGGACTTCCAGGTGTAGTCGTGGACGAGTTCGGGCTGTTCGGCGATGGCGCTGCACACCTTGGCGACCCCGGGCGTGTACGCGAGGGACAGGTCGTCCCGGTCGCGCACGGGCACGGTCGCCTGGACGGCCATCTTGCCGCCCCGGTGGAGTGCGAAGGCCGGGTCGAAGAGTTCCTCGTCCGTCCTGTCGTCGCTGTCACTGCGAGGATTCACGATCTCCGCTGACACTTTCATGACCCCTTTGTCGTATTGCTGGTGAGGGTTTCCGCCCCTGGTTGAGGAGCAGGCGGGCACCGCGTCCGTATTCCGCCCCGCGGATGACCGCGACGGAGTGAGTCGAACGCCGGGCACGCCGCACACGTGCCCTGAGCCCCGGGTGATGGGGTGTAACCGTCTTTTTTACCGGAGAAGCGCAGTCCCGAACGAGTGAGTTGCGTCGCGATACGGAGCGGTAACCCCGAAATAACCGCACAAGCCGGTCAACCGCCACCAAATATTTGCGTACCGAGACATCACACCCATGCGGAAGTAACCATTCCGGCACCCCCGAGTGTTTCCCGAGTCGCCGCCGAGATGTCACTGCCGACATCCTTCGCACGGCCCGCCACGGGATTCGCCCGTTATCCGATTTTGACCTCGCTGGCCCCCCATACCCGCTGGTCCGGATGGCAAGATGCCCCAATCACACACGGTGCCGACACTCGAAGACGCGTGCCGGAACCATCGGTGTCTCCCACATCCGCAGGAGGAACCAGTATGACCGCCAGCAGTCCCCGCCGGCCGGGCATGGCCACCCCTCGGACATCGCGGTGGGCCGCGGTCACAGCCCTCGTCGCCGCCGGCGCCCTGCTGCTCACCGGATGTGGCGACCAACGGGACAAGGTGGACGGTTCGGTCTCCGGAAAGGGACTCTTCAACAAGCTGCCAAAATCCGTCCAGAATGCGGGCGTGATCAAGGTGGGGTCGGATATCGCCTACCCGCCGGTGGAATTCAAGAAGAGCGGCCGGACCGTCGGCATCGACCCCGACCTCGCCGATGCGCTCGGCAAGGAGCTCGGCGTCCGCTTCGAGTTCGCCAACGGCACCTTCGACACCCTGCTGACCGGCCTGCGCTCCAAGCGGTACGACATCGCCATGTCGGCCATGACCGACACCAAGGAGCGCCAAGAGGGCATCGACCCGGAAAAGGGCAAGAAGGTCAGCGAAGGGGTCGATTTCGTCGACTACTTCCAAGCCGGCGTCTCGATCTACACGCGTAAGGGCAAGACCCAGTCCATCCGGACCTGGGACGACCTGTGCGGCAAGAAGATCGTCGTGCAGCGCGGCACCGTCTCCCACGACCTGGCCAAGGACCAGGTCAAGGAGTGCGAGAAGAACGGCAACGGCAAGATCTCCATCGAGGCGTTCGACAACGACGTACAGGCCCAGACCCGGCTGCGGGCCGGCGGCGCCGACGCCGCGGCCAGCGACTTCCCGGTGGCCGCGTACGCGGTCAAGACCTCGGGCGGCGGCTCCGACTTCGAGATAGTCGGCGAGCAGGTCGACGCCGCCCCGTACGGGATCGCCATCGGCAAGAACAACCCCGAGCTCCGCGACGCCCTCAAGGCGGCCTTCGACGCGATCATCAAGAACGGCGCGTACGAGAAGGTCCTGAAGAAGTGGGGCGTCGAGGCCGGCGCCGTCACCGAGGCCAAGATCAACGGCGGCTCCTGACCGCACTGCCCGTGCCGGCTCATGCTGAAAGGCAGCACCAGTGACTGTTGACATCGACAAGGTGAAGGGGCCATCCGGCGACCCGACACCAGCCCCCGAGGCCATCAAGGCCATCCCGGTCCGGCACTACGGCCGCTGGATCTCGGCGGTGATCGCGCTCGGCCTGCTCGCCCTGCTGGTCAACGCCTTCGCCCAGGGCAGGGTGAACTGGGGCGCAGTCCCCGACTACTTCTTCGACAAGGACATCCTCAAGGGCGTCCGGAACACCATCTGGCTCACCATCGTCGCGATGGCGCTCGGCGTGGTGCTCGGCGTGCTGCTGGCCGTGATGCGGCTGTCGAAGAACCCGGTCACCGCCTCCCTCGCCTGGGGCTACATCTGGTTCTTCCGCGGCACCCCGGTGTACGTGCAACTCCTCCTGTGGTTCAACCTCGGCCTGGTCTTCGAGTACATCAACCTCGGCCCGATCTACCAGGACGAGTGGTCGGACTTCATGACCCCGTTCCTCGCCGCCGTGCTCGGCCTCGGGCTCAACGAGGCCGCGTACATGGCGGAGATCTGCCGGGCCGGCATCCAGTCGGTCGACGAGGGCCAGACGGAGGCGTCGCACGCGCTCGGCATGAGCCACGCCAAGACGCTGCGCCGGGTGGTGCTGCCGCAGGCGATGCGGGTGATCGTGCCGCCCACCGGCAACGAGTTCATCAACCTGCTCAAGACCACCTCGCTGGTGATCGCGGTGCAGTACTACGACCTGCTCCAGGCGGCCACCAACGTCGGCCAGACCTCCGGCGGCACGGTCGAGATGCTCTTCCTCGCCGCGATCTGGTACCTGGTGGTCACCAGCGTGCTGAGCATCGGCCAGTTCTACCTGGAGCGCCGGTTCGCCCGCGGTTCGCTGCGCCAACTGCCGCCCACGCCCTGGCAGAAGGTCAGGGCCAACATCACGTCACTGGGCAACCGTGGCCCGAAGGGGGGTGGCGGCGCATGACCGCCATGGTCAAGGCCGAGGGCGTGCACAAGTCCTTCGGCGCCGTGCAGGTCCTCAAGGGCATCGACCTGGAGGTCGCCCCGCGCGAGGTGTTCTGCCTCATCGGCCCCTCGGGCTCCGGCAAGTCCACGTTCCTGCGCTGCATCAACCACCTGGAGAAGATCAACGCCGGCCGGCTGTACGTCGACGGCGACCTGGTCGGCTACCGGCAGCAGGGCAACAAGCTCTACGAGCTGCGCGACCGCGAGGTCGCCGCGCAACGCCGCGACATCGGCATGGTCTTCCAGCGCTTCAACCTCTTCCCGCACATGACCGCGGTGGAGAACGTGATGGAGGCGCCGGTGCAGGTCAAGCGGGAGAGCAAGGCGGTGGCCAGGGAGCGCGCGCTGACCCTGCTGGACCGGGTGGGGCTGGCCGACAAGGCGGGCAACTACCCGGCCCAGCTCTCCGGCGGCCAGCAGCAGCGGGTGGCCATCGCCCGGGCGCTGGCCATGGAGCCCAAGCTGATGCTCTTCGACGAGCCGACGTCCGCGCTCGACCCGGAGCTGGTCGGCGACGTGCTGGACGTGATGCGCGACCTCGCCGAATCCGGCATGACGATGATCGTGGTCACCCACGAGATGGGGTTCGCGCGGGAGGTCGGCGACGCGCTGGTCTTCATGGACGACGGCGTGGTGGTCGAGACCGGCCACCCGCGCGAGGTGCTGACCAACCCGCAGCACGAGCGCACCAAGTCGTTCCTGTCCAAGGTGTTGTGAGCCGCGGGCGGGCCGGGGCCAGCGCGGCGCCGGCGGCCGACCACGGCCGGTCGCGGCGGGCCGGTGACCGCTGACGGCACGCCGCCGGTACGGGGCCCGGCCGCCGCGGAGCCCCACCGCGCCGGCCGGCCGCCCAGCCCGCGGGCCAGCCTCCCGATGCGCGACCGGCCACCGGCCCGGAGCGGCGAGTTCGGGGCAACCGGTCCGCCCGCCCCTCGGCCCACCCGGCCTACTTCAGCCCGAGCACCAGCGAGTCGGTGGCCGAGCACCACACCGGCCGCACCTCGGCGAAGCCGGCCGCGCGCAGCGTCGTCACGTGCCAGGCCAGCGGCTCGTCATTGCCGTCGTGGTCGTTGTTGTCCGTACTGGGGTTGTTGAAGATCTTGAACCGCTCGGCCGCGGGCCCGCCCAGCACCTCGTCCGCCGCGACCGCCTGCCACCAGTCGACCCAGTCCTGCACGCCGGCGCTGCGCTCACGCTCCTGGCGCGCCTTGCGGAACGCCCGCTCGGCGGCGTTGATCCGCGGCGTGCTCGGGTCCGGCATGTGGTCGGCGTTCATGAACACCCCGCCGTCCCGCAGCACGCCGGCGACCTGCCCGTACAGCGTGGCCAGCGCGTCGCTGTTGAGCCAGTGCAGCGCGGTGGCGGTGAGCACGGCGTCGTACGAGGCGTGCGGCAGCTTGCCCGCCCAGTCGGGGTCGCGCAGGTCGGCCGTGACGAACTCGGCGCGCGGCTCGTTCGCGAAGTGGCCGCGGGCGATGGTCAGCAGGGCCGGGTCGAGGTCGACGCCGGTGCTGGTGGCGCCGGGGAAGCGGGTCAGCAGCCGGTCGCTGATGGTGCCGGTGCCGCAGGCGAGGTCGAGCACCCGCGGGGCTTCGCCGACGGTCGCCTCGACCATGTCGAGCATGACGCGGAACCGCTCCTCGCGGTCGGGCATGTACCACTCCTGCTGCCGGTCCCAACTGGCCTGCCAGGCCCGCCAGTCGGCTCCCACCGGCGTGATCGTCTCGGTCATCGCGACCCTCCCAAGGCCTGTACGTAATACCCTGATAGCTAGAGCAGCCATTACCTCACTGCACCGACGACCATAGACCGCCTCCGTAAGGACTACAAGTGGAACTGGCCTATTACTCGGATCTCGCCGTCCAGCTCGTCAACAGCGAGGAGCCCGAGCGCGGCACCGACGGGCTCACCTCGGTCGAGGACGTCCGGGGGCTGCTCGGTCCCAGCAAGCAGGTGGCGCGACGGGCCACGGACGCCGACGTGACCCGACTGCGCGGGGTGCGGGCGCGGCTGCGCGCCGTCTTCGAAGCGGCCGACGGCGGCGACGAGGTGCTGGCGGTGGACCTGCTGAACGCGCTGCTGCTGGAATTTCCGGTGAGCCCGCAGATCTCGGGGCATGAGGTACGGGACGAGGACGGCCGTCCCAAGTGGCACATGCACATCGCGGACTACGCCGCCAACGCGGGCGCGAGCTACGCGGCCACCGCGTCCATGGGGCTCGCCTTCCACCTCACCGAGCTCGGCGCCGACCGGCTCGGGATCTGCGAGGCGCTGCCCTGCCGTAACGCATATCTCGATACATCGACAAATCGTTCGCGACGGTACTGCTCCGACCGCTGTGCCACGCGCGCGAACGTCGCTGCCTATCGGGCCCGCAAGCGCCTGGAGGACGAACGCGCTGACCGCGCAGACCGGCCGGCGAGCCAGCCCAGCGGACCGCGCCCGGACCGCACCGGCCGCACCGCGGCGGCGGCCCACGACACCAGCCCGGCCACCGAGCGCTGACCCGCCCCGGGCGGCGGACGCAACCTGGCCAGCGCCCGCGCCACCACCAGCTCGTCCGGCACCACGCCGAACTCGCGGCTGTCGTTGTGCACGTACGGGTTGTCCCCGGCCACCCACCAGCCGCCGGCCCGCCGCTCCACGACACGCTTGACGATGAGCAGGTCCTGCGCGAACGGGTGGCGCAACACCACCACGTCCCCGGCCCGCACCCCCGCCCCGTACTGCACGATCAGTTGGTCACCGGGCAGCAGCGTGGGCACCATCGACGGGTTGTACACCTCGGCCAACCCGATCCGCAGCAGCCCATGGCGTTCGCGGTCCCCCTCCTGCCCGCGTTCGCGATCGCGCTCCTGCACGTGCTCCCGCATCACGGCACCTCCTGGTCCGTTGCTCCATCAGTCCCAGGCTGACACCGGACTTTTGTCCTAAGCCCCCCGGGCCACCCGAGAAAAGCCTTCCCGCACGGAGTAATCTCGCACCTGAGAAGACGATCACGAGGAAGGACAGCTCTATGCTCTCCCGCCTGTTCGCCCCAAAGGTCAAGGTCAGCGCCCACTGCGACCTGCCCTGCGGCGTCTACGACCCGGCCCAGGCCCGCATCGAGGCCGAGTCGGTCAAGGCAGTCCAGGAGAAGTACCAGGCCAACGAGGACCCGCACTTCCGCGCCCGCGCCACCGTCATCAAGGAGCAGCGCGCGGAGCTGGCCAAGCACCACATCTCCGTGCTGTGGAGCGACTACTTCAAGCCCCCGCACTTCGAGAAGTACCCGGAGCTGCACCAGCTCGTCAACGACACGCTGAAGGCCCTGAGCGCGGCCAAGGGCTCCACCGACCCGGCCACGGGTCAGAAGGCCCTGGACTACATCGCCCAGATCGACAAGATCTTCTGGGAGACGAAGAAGGCTTAAGCCGGCCGCTTTTCGGCCTCTTTTGACTTCCCGTGACGCACGCCGCACACCCGTGGCGTACGCCGCCCACGCATCACGCACCCGGTCCGCACGCCGCATCACGCGGCACACACGCGGACCGGGTGCGGTGTTTCACCCCACGGCGCAGCAGCGCGACAGACCACACAGCCCGGCCTCCGCTCGCGGAAGGTGGAGCTCAGGACCGGCTGCTTTTCGGCCGCATTTCGGCCTCTTTTGACCTCCTGCGGCACACGCCGCGCACCCCGTGGCGTACGCCGCCCACGCACCACGCACCCGGTCCGCACGCCGCACCACGCGGCACACACGCGGACCGGGTGCGGTACTTCCCCGGCTCCTCGGCCGCCCCAGTGCGCCGGCGCGCGCCCCCGGAGCGCCGGCGGCGGCAGCCTCGTACGCGGGACGGCCCCACGAGCGCGGGCCGTCCTGGGGTGGCGTCGGTGCGGTCCGGCTACTCCGCTTCGCGGCGCTGCCGGACCAGGGCGATCGTGGTCGGCTCCGAGGTGGCCGAGCCGCCGCCGCTGCGCTCCACCGCGTAGGTGACGACCACCGGGACGTCCGTGACGGACAGCACCTCGGTGGGGATGACGAAGGCCATCTCGCGCCCCACCCAGGAGGTCGAGACGGGCGAGACGTCGGTGTAGAGGGTGCCGAAGGTGACGGTGATGACGTCGCCCTTGGCCATCCCGGCGTACGGGGCGACCCGGACCGTCGCCCCGTACGGCGCGTCCGCCACCGCGAGCGCTCCCTCGACGACGTCGTCCACCTCCGGGGCGGGCAGGTCGGTGCTGGTGCCGTCAGCCGCTGATAGCTCGCTCATGGCGGGGCCCTCTCCGGGAAGCCGACGTTGCGTCGATGTCGACGACGCCGGCGTGCGTCATCGCTCTCCGGGGTGATCTTTCCGATGCTCGGTCGCTACGACAAGGGGGCGAGGGCAGCCTGTTGGGCCATGCCCGATTCGTCCCGGCCGGCTGGCCGGCGGCGGCCACGGTGGGGCCGGGGCAGCGGCCAGCCGGCCGGCGCGGGGCCATCCCGCGGCAAGCCCGCCAGGCAGCCGACCGCCACCCGCGCGTGACCCGCGGTCGGCCCCTGCGAGGCCCGGGCACCGCCGGCCCGTCGGCCCCGGCGCACGGGCCCCGCGCCGGGGCGGTGCACACCGGTGCGCCTGCCCGGCGATCCACCGGTCGCCCCTGCGCACCCGCGCCGCGGGGCAACCGCGGCCGACGCCGCGGCGTCCCGTTCCACGCAGCGGCGGCGTCAGCGCCGACCCGCCGCTGCGGGCACCGTCCGTACGCCCCGCGTACGGATTCGGCCGGCATACTGAGCGCCCCCTCAACCCCGCAGGAGCCACCGTGTCGATGATCCGCACCCTACGGACCGCGGTCCGCATCGGGCGCCGCCGCCCGCGCGGCGTCGACCTCAGCCACCCGGCCCGCTCGCCACTCGGCAGTTCGGTGGTCAACTGCGTGGTCTACCAGGGCGGACAGCGTCAGCGCGGCGACTGCCCGGCCGCCGAGGCGATCCGGCAGGTCCGCGTGGGCCAGCCGAAGCTGCCGAAGCTTCCGGTGCAGGGCGCGCCCGGCGGGCGGGGGGCGCGACGGTCCGGCGGTTTCGTGTGGATCGGGCTGCACGAGCCGGCGGACGAGGAGTTCGCCGAGATCGCCGAGTTGTTCGGGCTGCACCCGCTGGCCGTGGCCAACGCGCTCCAGGCCCATCAGCGGCCGAAGGTGGAGCGGTACGAGGCGGACACGCTGTTCGCCGTCTTCAAGACCGTGCGCTACGTGGAGCACGACCAGCTCACCGCGACCAGCGAGATCGTGGAGACCGGCGAGATCATGGCGTTCGTCGGCCCCGACTTCGTCATCACCATCCGGCACGGCGGGCACGGCTCGCTCGGCCCGGTGCGCGAGGAGCTTGAGTCCAGGGCCGAACTGCTGGCCCACGGGCCGGCCGCCGTGCTGTACGCCATCGCCGACCACGTCGTGGACGACTACCTCGCGGTCGCCTCCGCGGTCCAGGACGACATCGACGCGGTCGAAATGGAGGTCTTCACCCAGCACCCGGCGGGCGGCTCGCCCCGCCGCTCCGGGCAGGCCGAGGAGGCCGGCCGGATCTACCAGCTCAAGCGCGAACTCCTGGAGCTCAAGCGCGCCGTGGCCCCGCTCGACCGGCCGCTGCACGCGCTGTCCAACCAGCCGTCGCGGATCGTGGACGCGGACGTCAGAACGTACTTCCGGCACGTGGCCGACCGGCTGGCGCGCGTGTCGGAGCAGGTCAGCTCGTTCGACGAGCTGCTCAATTCGATCCTCCAGGCCAGCCTGGCGCAGCTCACCGTCGCGCAGAACGAGGTGCTGCGCAAGATCAGCGCCTGGGTCGCCATCATCGCCGTGCCCACCATGCTGTGCGGCCTGTACGGCATGAACTTCGACCACATGCCCGAACTCGGCTGGACCTACGGCTACCCGGCACTCCTCATCAGCCTCGTCACCCTCTGCGGCCTGCTGCACCGCGCCTTCCGCCGCAGCGGCTGGCTCTGAGGCACGAGGCGGCTGCGGTTCGCGCGGGTTCCTGTGGCTCGTGCGGGTTCCTGTGGCTCGTGCGGTTCTGTGGCTCGTGCGGTTCTGTGGCCGGTGGTCGCCCAGGGCGGCCGGTGGTCGCCCAGGGGGCTTTCTGGGTGTCCGTCTCTTGACCGTTAACCACCGGCCACGGGGAGGACGCCGCGTGTCCACGCGCGGTCGGGAACATGCGTACGAGGCAGCGCCGCGCCGCCCGTACGGCCCCGTGCCGGCCCGGCTCCGGACTCCGCGCCTCAGCCCCACGGCACCGTCGCCGGCCGGGCCAGAGATCCCGCGCGAGACGAGAGACCCTCCCATGCCCTTATACCGGCGCCTCGCCCGGCTCGGTCCCGTCGCGGTCACCCTCGCGGCAGTGGCCGGGCTCTTCGGCACCATCGTCGTCACGACCAGCGCCGCGCCACCGGCCCAGCCGCCCCGTACCGGACCGCCCGCCGAGCGCGCCGACGCGACGCCAGGCACCCCGGCGGGGCCGCACCGGGCGCCGGCCACGCGCGGTACGCCGCACCGCGCGGCGACCTCCGACACACCGGGCGGCGAGCGGGACCGCCCGTACAGCGCCCCCTAGCCCGGACGTCTCGGGCTCGCGCCCGGCGTACGCCCCGGCGACGGTCGTGCGACGTCCGGCCGAACGGCGCGCCACGCCCACGGGGCGCGCGCCCTCGCCCCAGGGTGCCGAAGACTCCAGTTCTCGCCGCAGAAGATTGGTGGATCACACACCCTTGCGCCGACGTACGCCCCGCAGACTGGAACCCACCGCACCAATGGGGCGGCAGCATGCCCGTACCCCGCATTCCGCCGCCAGCCGGAGGAAACTCAGCGATGCCGGAAGAGCCGGAAAAGCTAGACAATCCGGCGGTACCGGAAGAACCTGAGGAACCAGCGGACTCTCCAGCGAAAGGGGCACGGTCGCATGTCCGGGTCGCGCGTACTGGCCCTCGGCCACTACCAGCCCTCCAGGGCGCTCACCAATGACGACCTGGCGGCGTTGGTCGACACCAGCGACGAGTGGATTCGCAGCCGCGTCGGCATCCGCACCCGGCACGTCATGGCCGCCGACGAGACCGTCGACGAGATGGCGGCGCACGCGGCGGCCAAGGCCCTGACCCAGAGCGGCCTCGCGCCCTCCGACATCGACCTGGTGCTGGTGGCCACCTGCACCGCCGAGGGCCGCAGCCCGAACACCGCCGCCCGGGTCGCCGCCCGGCTCGGCCTCGGCTCGCCCGCCCTGATGGACATCAACGTGGTCTGCGCCGGCTTCACCCACGCACTGGCCACCGCCGACCACGCGCTCCGGGCCGGTTCGGCGACCAAGGCGCTGGTCATCGGGGCCGAGGCGTTCACCTCGGTCGCCGACTGGACCGACCGTTCGACCTGCGTACTGGTCGGGGACGGGGCCGGCGCGGCGGTCGTGGTGGCCTCCGAGACGCCCGGCATCGGCCCGGTCCTGTGGGGCTCGATGCCGCAGATGAGCGAGGCCGTACGGATCGAGGGCAGCCCCACCCGCTTCGCCCAGGAGGGCCAGGCCGTCTACCGCTGGGCGACCACCCAGTTGCCGCCGCTGGCCAGGGAGACCTGCCGGCGGGCCGGCATCGAACCCGCCGACCTGGGGGCCGTGGTGCTGCACCAGGCGAACCTGCGGATCATCGAGCCGGTGGCGCGCAAGCTCGGCGCCGTCAACGCGGTCGTCGCCCGGGACGTGATCGACTCCGGCAACACCTCGGCGGCGAGCATCCCGCTGGCGCTGTCCAAGCTGGTGGAGCGCGGCGAGATCCCGCCCGGCACGCCCACCCTGCTGTTCGGCTTCGGCGGCAACCTCTCGTACGCGGGTCAGGTCATCAGCTCGCCCTGACCTGCGGTTCGCCCACCGGCGCCGGGCCGCGGGCGGGCGGCGGGCGGGGTGTTCGACCCGGGCCACACCGGGCCGGCGGGGCGTCCCCCGTCGCTGACCCTCGTCGCCGCCCCGCCGCTGGTCCGGCGCCCGCCGCCCGGCGGCCCGTCGCCGCCCTCAGAAGACGGACCACCCGGTGAGCGTGGTGAAGTGGTCGAGCGCGGCGACGCCCACCACCGAGTTCCCGCGGGCGTCCAGGCCCGGGCTCCAGACGCACAGCGTGCACCGCCCTGGGATGACCGCGAAGATCCCGCCGCCGACGCCGCTCTTGCCCGGCAGCCCGACCCGGTAGGCGAAGTTGCCCGCCGCGTCGTACGTACCGCAGGTCAGCATGACGGCGTTGACCTGCTTGGCGGCGCTGCGCGACAGCAGCCGGGTGCCGTCGGCGCGCAGCCCGTGCCGGGCCAGGAAGCCGCCGGCCAGCGCGAGGTCGCGGCAGCTCATCCGGACCGAGCACTGCCAGAAGTAGTGCTGGAGGACGGTCGACACGGGATTGTCCAGATTGCCGTAGCTCGCCATGAAGTGTGCGAGGGCGGCGTTGCGGTCGCCGTGTTCGGTTTCGGACAGCGCCACCAGCGGGTCGAAGGCCAGATCGGGGTTGCCGCTCTCGGTGCGCAGGAAGTCCAGGAGCACGGTGCTCGCGTCGCCGGTCAGGGTCTGCAACCGGTCGGTGACGACCAGCGCACCGGCGTTGATGAACGGGTTGCGCGGAATGCCGTTCTCGTACTCAAGCTGCACCAGCGAGTTGAAGGCGCTGCCGGAAGGCTCCCTGCCGACCCGCTCCCAGATCGCCTCGCCGCCGTGCGCGAGGACCAGCGCCAGGCTGAAGGTCTTGGATATGGACTGGACCGAGAACGGCTCCTGCCAGTCCCCCACGCCACAGACCCCGCCGTCGACGTCGGCGACCGCCATGCCGAAGCCCCCGGCGTCGATCGTGGCCAGGGCCGGGATGTACTGTGCCACCCGGCCGCTGCCGACCTGCGACCGCACCGCCGCGGCCACCTCGTCCAACACTCCCTGATAGTCCACGTGCTCCCCCGTGCTGCCGTTCTGTGCCCACGGCACCGCCGCGGTCCGTACGCCACGCCGCACGGCTCACTGTTCGGGTCGCCGTTCGGGGCACCGCCCAGTTCACCGTGGGTCGTTGGCGCCATCATGCACTGCGGAACGCCCCCTACCCACCGGCGCACGCCTCCCTTACGCACGCCCCCTACTCCGCCAATCCGCCGAGTCCGCCACTGGCTGCACAAACGTCGCCGAACGGCGCTCCGCGGCCACTACACGGCGGCCGGATCGGTTCGCACGTCAGCCGAACGGCTAGTCCAACAGCGAACGTTCCGGTACAAGCAGGTCATAGAGGAGGCGGTGCGCAGATCGGGCGACCGCCACGCACGGAACGGAGGCGGCCATGTCCCCACCCATGTCCGCGCGGGACTTCATCGAGGCACTGCGCGCCGAGGGCGTCCGGGTCGAGGAAGTCGGCGACTGGGAACACCACAACCGCAACCACAAGGGGCCCTGGGGGCCGGTGCACGGCGTCATGATCCACCACACCGTCACCTCGGGGGCCGAGGAGACGGTGCAACTGTGCCGCGACGGCCACTCCAGCCTGCCGGGTCCGCTCTGCCACGGCGTGATCACCAAGGACGGCACGGTGCACCTGGTCGGCTACGGCCGCGCCAACCACGCCGGACTCGGCGACGACGACGTGCTACGCGCGGTGATCGCCGAGAAGGGCCTGCCACCCGACAACGAGGCCAACACCGACGGCAACCGCTACTTCTACGGCTTCGAGTGCGAGAACCTCGGCGACGGCGAAGACCCCTGGCCGGCGGCGCAACTCGCGGCCATCGAACGCGCCGCCGCGGCCATCTGTCGCCACCACGGTTGGACCGAGAGATCCGTCATCGGCCACCTGGAATGGCAGCCGGGCAAGGTGGACCCCAGGGGCTTCACCATGAACAGCATCCGGGAGCGCATCCGTGACCGGCTGAAGTAGCCGCGCACCGGGCACAGCACCGCCCACCCCCACCGGCCCCGACGCCCGCGGAGCTGTGCCCCACCCTCCCCGCGACGAACGCCAGCGAACGGCAACGGGCGACAGACGACAGCGGACGACAGCGGGCAAGAATCAACGGGCAACGAGCAACAACAGGCGACAACGGACACCATCCGACGACAATGGCCCGGTGAGCAGCAACGCCCCCGGCCACCCCGCCGATCTACCCACCCCAGACGCCGCCCCGCACACCCCCCTGCACACAGCCCTGCGCCCCGTCCTGCCGTCCCCGTTGCAAGAACTCCACGACGAGCGCTTCGCCCGGCGCGACGTACGCCTGCTGCTCAAGCGGGACGACCTGATCCACCCCGAGCTGCCCGGCAACAAGTGGCGCAAGCTGGAGCTCAACCTGCGGGCCGCCGCCGAGTCGGGCCCGCGTCCGCTGCTCACCTTCGGCGGCGCGTACTCCAACCACCTACGGGCCACGGCCGCGGCCGGCCGGCTGCTCGGCCTCGCCACCATCGGCGTCGTGCGCGGCGACGAACTCGCAGGTCAGCCCCTCAATCCGGTACTGGCCCGGTGCGCGGCCGACGGCATGCGGCTGCACTTCGTCAGCCGCTCCGACTACCGGCGCAAGGCCGACCCCGCGCTGCTCGACGCCCTGCGCGCCCGGTTCGGCGACTGCTACGTCATACCCGAGGGCGGCAGCAACCGGCTGGCCGTGCTCGGCTGCCGGGAACTCGGCCGGGAACTGCGCACCGGCCTCCCCGCCACCAGCGGGCCGCAGGTCGTGGGCGTCGCCTGCGGCACCGGCGGCACGCTGGCCGGCCTCGCCGCCGGGCTCGCCAGCGGCCCCGGGCCACGGCCCCGCGCCCTCGGATTCCCGGTACTCCGCGGCGGCTTCCTGACCGCCGAGGTGACCGCGCTCCAGACCGCGGCGTTCGGCGCGCGCACCGGCGACTGGGAGCTGAACGAGCGCTTCCACTGCGGCGGCTACGCCCGTACGACACCGGAGCTGACCGCGTTCGCCGACGACTTCGCGCACCGCCACGGGCTCGTCCTCGACCGTGTCTACGTGGCCAAGCTGCTGTACGGCCTGACGACCCTGGCCGAAGAAGGCACTTTCGCACCGGGCAGTACGGTCACCGCGGTCATCACCGGCCCCGCCGCCCCCTGACCCACGGCGCCCGTCGCCGCGTCCGTCGCTACCCCTCGCCCTCCCGGTACGCGGCGGCCTCCTCCAGGTCCAGTCGGCGCAGCAGCGTCCGTAGCATCTCGTCGTCGATGCGCCGCTCGTCCCGCAGCCGTACGAACACCTCCCGCTCGACCTCGATCACCTCGCGCGAGAGCCGGCGGTAGGTCTCGTCCGCCGATTCGCCCGTCGTCTCGCTCACCGTGCCGAGCCGCTCCCACACCGCGTTCCGCCGCCGCTCCACGACCGTCCGCAACCGGTCGGCCAGCGGCTGCGGAAGCGCGTTCCGCTCGTCCGCGAGCAGTTCCGTCAGCCGCTGGTCCGCCGCCTGCGACGCCTCGCTCTGCGCCTGTGCCTCGGCCAGCGTCTCGGCCCGTACGTCGCGCCCCGGCAGGCGCAGCGCACGGATCAGCACCGGCAGCGTCAGACCCTGGACGACCAGCGTGCCGATCACCGTCGAGAAGGTCAGCAGCAGCACCAGGTCGCGGTCGGCGAAGTGGTCGCCGCCGTGCGCCGCGGTGGGGATGGAGAACGCGATGGCCAGCGACACGACGCCGCGCATCCCCGCCCAGCCCACGATGGTCGGCGCGGTCCAGTCCACGTCGGGCTCGCGCGCCCTGATCCGCGCCGAGAGCAGCCGCGGCAGAAAAGTGGCCGGAAACACCCACACGTACCGCACCACGACCACCGCCAGGAACACCGCCGTGGCGTACCAGGCCACCTCGCCGACCCCGTACCCCGAAAGGTCGCGCACCACGACCGGGAGTTGCAGCCCGATCAGCGCGAAGACGGCCGACTCCAGGACGAAGGAGACCATCGCCCACACCGCGTGTTCCTGGAGCCGGGTGGCGAAGTCCACCTGCCACAGGTGGTGCCCGAGGTGCAGCGCGACCACCACCACGGCCAGCACCCCCGACGCCTCGACCTGTTCGGCCACCGCGTACGCGACGAACGGGATGAGCAGCGACAGCGTGTTCTGCAACAGGGGCTCCCGCAGCCGGGTGCGCAGCCAGTGCAGCGGCACCATCAGGAGCACCCCGATCCCGACCCCGCCCACCGCGGCCACCAGGAACTCCCGCACCCCCGACCCCCAGGTGGCGCCCGCGCCGACGGCCGCGGCCAGGGCCACCTTGTACGCGGTGATGGCGGTGGCGTCGTTCACCAACGACTCGCCCTGGAGGATCGTGGTGATGCGGGACGGCAGCCCCGCCTTGCGCGCGATGGCGGTCGCGGCCACCGCGTCCGGCGGCGCGATGACGGCCCCGAGCACCAGCGCCGAGGTCAGCGACAGGCCGGGCACCACCAGGTAGGCGATCCAGCCGACGGCAACGGTCGCGAACAGCACGTACCCAACCGAGAGCAGCGCCACCGACCGCGCGTTCGCCCGCAGGTCGAGGTAGGAACTGTCCAGCGCCGCGGTGTGCAGCAGCGGCGGCAGCAACAGCGGCAGCACGACGTGCGGGTTCAGCACGTAATCGGGCACGCCCGGCAGGTACGAGGCCACCAGCCCGGCCGCGACCAGCAGCAACGGCCCCGAGATCGGAGTACGGCGGGCCGCGCCCGCGATCGCCGCGCTGCCCGCGACCAACATCAGCAGCGGAATGACGTCCATCGGCCCACGCCCATCGCATCGTCCCGGCCCGTACGCCCCGTACGCGCCCCAGCCCGCGCCGCTGCCCCGTCACCCGCTCGCGACAGGGCAAACCAACCTAATCTGGCCATCATGAGTGAATGCCCGCACAACGCCGAGCTGCCCCGCCCTGCGCCCGCCGCCCTGAGTGAGACCTGTCTGGAGTGCGTCGAGGCCGGCACCCACCCGGTCCACCTGCGCCTCTGCCTGACCTGCGGCCACGTGGGCTGCTGCGACTCCTCCCCGCTCCAGCACGCCTCCGCGCACTTCGCGGAGAGCGGCCACCCGGTGATGCGCTCCTTCGAACCGGGCGAGGACTGGCGCTGGTGCTTCGTCGACCAGACGGTGCTCTGAGACCGGACCGCGCCCCGGGACCGGGCCGTGCGGTGGGTTCCTGGACGGCCACCCCGCGCACTGCGGGCCACGCACGCCCCGCCACTCCCGCGCACCGCCCGCCCCACCGCACGACCTGGCCCGACGGCCCGGCTGTCGGTCGCTCCGGTTACCTTTGGCCGCATGATCCGACCAGCAACACCCGCCGACGTCCCGGTGGTACTCGCCATGATCCGCGAACTCGCGGAGTACGAGCGCGAGCCGGAGTCCGCCAAGGCCACCGAGAAGCAGTTGCACGAGGCGCTCTTCGGCGAGCACCCGGCGGTCTTCGGCCTGATAGCCGAGCAGCCGCGCCGGCCCACGGCGAGCGACCCGGACCCCTCCGGCTTCGAGCCCGTCGGGTTCGCCCTGTGGTTCCGCAACTTCTCCACCTGGACCGGCACCCACGGCGTCTACCTGGAGGACCTGTACGTGCGCCCGGCCGCGCGTGGCGGCGGCCACGGCAAGGCGCTGCTGGCCGAGCTGGCCCGGATCTGCGTGGAGCGCGGGTACGAACGGTTCGAATGGACGGTCCTCGACTGGAACGCCCCGTCGATCGCCTTCTACGAGTCGCTGGGCGCCGTGGCGATGGACGAATGGACCGTGCGCCGGCTCTCCGGCGCCCCACTGCACCAACTCGCGGCTTCCGCAGTCGCCCCGCACGCCGCCGGCCGATCTTCCACAACCGCCGGCTGACCTGGGAAAACAGCATCAGGTAAGCGCATCGGAAGAAGGCGGGCCGAACGACGGAACGCCATCTCTTTCGATTGGGGGCCGCAAACCCCTAGCCACTGTGCGTACTCATATGCTTACCATGAGTGACAGCCGCGCACTTCCGGCCTCGTACTCACCCTGGGCGAGCCATGCTCCGTCCGGGCGACACGAGGCCACAGATCGCGATAGCGTCGCAGGCGAACCATGTGCCGCGCCACTTCGTCCGCCTCCCACCATAGGGCAGACGGCCGGCACTCGTATCAGCTCAACCAGCTTGTGTCACCTTGGAGGTGAGGGTGTCCCAGATCGCAGGCGAGCCCGGGACCCAGGACTTCGTGGAAGTCCGGTTGCCCGCTGCGGGTGCCTACCTGTCGGTGCTGCGTACGGCCACAGCCGGCCTAGCAGCCCGTTTGGACTTCACCCTCGACGAAATCGAGGACCTACGCATCGCCGTGGACGAGGCGTGCGCGATCCTCCTGCAACAAGCGGTCCCCGGCAGCGTCCTCAGTTGCGTCTTCCGCCTGGTCGGAGACGCGCTCGGGGTGACGGTGTCGGCGCCCACCACCGACGGCCGCGCTCCCGAGCGCGACACCTTCGCCTGGACGGTGCTCTCGGCGCTTGCAGGCGAGGTCGACTCGACGGTCGGCGACGACCGGACGGTCAGCATCAGCCTGCACAAGAAGCGCGGCGCCGGGCCCGGCCAGCCGTAACGGAAAGGGGGGCTCCGTGAGTACTGCATCATCGCGGGGGGTGCGTGCCCCGGCCGTCCCGCAGCAGCCGGACCGGCCGCACCCCGCGGACCCGGAGCCGACCGGCGACGGATCAGAGCGGGCGGACCACATGGATCAGCACCAGCACGAGCAGCGGACCCACGATCCACAGGACCGAAGCGGCGCACGTGCGATGTTCATAGAGCTGCGCCAGCTCCCCGACGGCTCCGCCGAGCGTGCCGAACTGCGCAACAACCTCGTGCGGATGCACCTCCCGCTGGTCGAGCACCTCGCGCGACGCTTCCGCAACCGCGGCGAACCGCTCGACGACCTCACCCAGGTCGCCACGATCGGGCTGATCAAGTCGGTCGACCGCTTCGACCCCGACCGCGGGGTGGAGTTCTCCACGTACGCGACGCCGACCGTCGTCGGCGAGATCAAGCGGCACTTCCGGGACAAGGGCTGGGCGGTGCGGGTGCCGCGCCGGCTCCAGGAGCTGCGACTGGCGCTGACCACGGCGACGGCCGAGCTCTCCCAGCGGCACGGCCGGGCGCCCACGGTGCACGAGCTGGCCGAGCACCTCGGGATCTCCGAAGAAGAGGTCCTGGAGGGGCTGGAGTCCGCCAACGCGTACAGCACCCTCTCGCTCGACGTGCCCGACACCGACGACGAGTCCCCCGCGGTCGCGGACACCCTCGGCGCCGAGGACGAGGCGCTGGAGGGCGTCGAGTACCGCGAATCCCTCAAGCCCCTGCTTGAGGACCTGCCACCGCGCGAGAAGAAGATCCTGCTGCTGAGGTTCTTCGGCAACATGACCCAGTCGCAGATCGCCCAGGAGGTCGGCATCTCCCAGATGCACGTCTCCCGACTCCTCGCCCGCACCCTCGCCCAGCTCCGGGAGAAGTTGCTCGTCGAGGAGTGAGCCGTGCCCCGGGCTCCGGCGCCCTGCCCCGCAGCCGCGCCGGAGCCCAACGTGCCACCCCGCAGCCGCCCCGCTTCCACACCGCACCGCCGCCGCGCGCCGCTTCCGGTCCTTGCGCCCGCGCGCCCAGCCCCGGGCCTCGCTGCCGGGCGCCCCTCCCCCACCGCCGCCCCGCGCGCCGCGTTCCCGCGCACCGGCTACCCCGTACGCCACCCTCAACGCCCACCAGCCGGCCGTACGCAGCCCCGGCGCCCGAGCTCGTACGCCAAAGCCAGCGCCCCGGGCCCACACCCCACCAGCGACCACACAGCCAACCCACGCCCCACAGCCACAGCCACAGCCACAGCCACAGCCACAGCCACAGCCACAGCCACAGCCGGGAAACGACTCAGCGCCGCGGTGGGCGCAGGGTTGGTCGGCGTCCCACCGCGGCGCTGAGGGTGCGCGCTCGCGGGTTGCTCGCGGGTTGCTAGGCGTCGCGCGGGCCGATGCCCAGGGCCTCGGTCGCCGTGGGGTTGACGAGCAGGGCGAGGGCGGTGATGGCGGCGAGGCCGACGACGACGCCGCCGGCGATCAGTGCGTTCCCCGAGTTGAGCAGGGTCCAGGCCACCGGCAGCGCCATGATCTGCGTGATCATGGCCGGCCCGCGGCTCCAGCGGCGGCGCAGCCACAGCCCGCGCGCGGCCGTCAGCGGCAGCACGGCCAGCGCGAAGAACACGACCGCGAGGATCTCCGCCTGCTTCGGGCTGTCCGGGTTGCCGGCCAACCCCATCACCATCAGGTACACCCCGTACGCGGCGAGCAGCACACCCTCGCCGGCGGCGATGACCGCGGCGCCGGTCAGCCTGGCGGGACGGGGCCCGGACGGCGCCGCCGCAGCGGAAGCCGGGGCAGAAGCCGCCCCGGAACCCGACGCCGAGGCGGCCGACGCCTCCGCGGACGCAGCGGACCCGGCGGGGGTTGCGCCGGTTCCAGCCGTTCCGCCCGCCCCGGAGCGCCGGCCGGACCTGGCCGGACCTGGCCCTGCGACGGCGCCGGGCCCGTCCGCACCGGCCGCCCCCGACGCACTCCGCTCGGCGTCGACCGCCTTGCCCGACTGGGTCTTCTTGGCCGCCGCCGGGCCGTTCTTGCGGCGCTGCGCGGGGCCACGGTTCTGCTTGCTGCTCACCCGGGCAAGGGTAGTGCGTCGCCCCCGACACCCACGGGGCCCGGCAGCGCACCGGCCCCGGGCACACCCACCGGGGTGGGAGCTCTACCAGCAGGTAGGTAGTCTGCTTCGCATGCGCGCGCTTCTCGTGGTCAACCCGGCAGCAACCACCACCAGTGCCCGCACCCGTGATGTGCTGATCCATGCACTGGCCAGCGACCTCAAGCTGGAGGTCGCCGGCACGGAGTACCGGGGGCACGCCCGCGACCTGGCCCGCCGGGCGGCCGAGAGCGGCACGTACGACGTCGTGGTCGCCCTCGGCGGCGACGGCACCGTCAACGAGGTGGTCAACGGGTTGCTCCACGAGGGCCCCGCGCCGAGCGAGCTGCCGCGCCTCGCGGTGGTGCCGGGCGGCTCCACCAACGTCTTCGCCCGGGCGCTCGGTCTGCCGAACGACGTCGTCGAGGCGACCGGCGCCCTGCTGGCAGCGCTGCGCGAGGGCAGCGAGCGCACGGTGGGCCTCGGCCTGGCCGCCGGCACGCCGGGCTCCGCCGACGAGTCGGTGCCGGCCCGCTGGTTCACCTTCTGCGCGGGGTTCGGTTTCGACGCCGGCGTCATCGGCCGGGTCGAGCAACAGCGGGAGCGCGGCAAGCGCTCGACACACGCGTTGTACGTACGGCAGGCACTCCGCCAGTTCCTCGGCGAGCCGCGCCGCCGCCAGGGCACCATCACCATCGAGCAGCCCGGCCAGGACCCCATCGCTGACCTGGCGTTTTCCATAGTCTGCAATACCTCGCCGTGGACCTACTTCGGCAATCGGCCGATCTACGCGTCGCCCCAGGCGTCCTTCGACACCGGCCTCGACGTGCTCGGCCTCACCAAGCTGACGACGCCGACGGTCACCCGGTACGCAACCCAATTGCTGACCTCGACGCCCGAACGCGGCCCCCACGGCAAGCACGCCGTGTCACTGCACGACCTCGCCGACTTCACCTTGCAATCGCAGGCTCCGCTCCCGCTTCAGATGGACGGCGACCATCTAGGACTGCGTACGAGCGTGACGTTCACAGGCGTACGCCATGCACTGCGTGTGATTGTGTGAGTGGCAGGGGCAAAACTCCTTCCACTCGAACGTTTAGCCTGGCCTCCACCCTGTGGAAGTACGGCTGTGACAGAGGCGACACCGTGGATTCAAAAAAAACTTTCCGGAAGGGGTTGTATCCGTCGCCGAGGTTTGCGAGTCTCTTCATGGCGATCGGGACGGCCGCACACGGGCCCCCATGAGAGCCCGAATCCCCCTCCTTATGACTTTAGGTCCGCACCAGGGAACTGGGCGGCGGCCCTTCCATTGCGGGGGGATTCGTGAAAGCGTTCACATTCACAAGCAATGAACCCGCAATACGAGGAGATGGAGCAGCCATGGACTGGCGTCACAACGCCGTTTGCCGCGAGGAAGACCCCGAGCTGTTCTTCCCCATCGGCAACACCGGTCCTGCGCTGCTGCAGATCGAGGAAGCCAAGGCCGTCTGCCGCCGCTGCCCCGTCATGGAGCAGTGCCTGCAGTGGGCGCTTGAGTCCGGCCAGGACTCCGGCGTCTGGGGTGGCCTCAGCGAGGACGAGCGCCGCGCAATGAAGCGCCGCGCCGCTCGCAACCGGGCGCGCAACGCCAGCGCCTGACCAGCAGCCCCTCGGCCCCCGAGCCGCAGCGCGCAGTACCCCCGATGCTCTGCCAGGCTCCGCCCCCGGCCACACGGCCGGGAGGTGCCAAGGGCGGTGCCCCCACAGCAACGTGAGCTTTGAGCCCCGGACCAGATGGGTCCGGGGCTCAGTGCTGTGCCCGCACGGCAGCGCGCACCGCACCGGCCCGTACGCGGAGACCGACCCCTCGCAGGGCACCCTGCGAGCACGCCCGGCGACCTTGCGGACGGTGCACGGGCGGGCCGGGAGCGCCGCCCGTCGGGGCGGCGAACGGGCCCCTCGGTACGGGTCCGACGGCCTCTCCGGCCCACGGCCGCGACGTCGTGGCGTACGAAGAGCTCGCCCCGCGTCCCCCGATCGAGTGATCCGAGAAGGCAACGGTCAGATATCGATCCGGCCGCGCGCCGCCGCGAAGTGATCAGCCGCGGGGCATTTCCCCTTCCCCGTCCGGTTGTTGGGCCCGCCATCGGGGGCGTCGCGCATAACGAATGGGCGACGATGACTGATGCGTCGTCAATTCCCGGTGCGGGTACGGCACTGCGCACGCCTCTCACCAGGGAGATGGTCGAAACACCGGTAAACACCGTTGACCGCAGCGATCCGTGCAATCGCCTTCTGAACACGGGAAATGCCGCATCACTGCTGCGCACGCCACTCCGTCCCACCAATGGCGAAGCAGATCGACGGCGAAGCAGATCGATGGGGCAGCGGCTCGAAGTCGAAGCGACCCGAAGGCGAAAGGGCCCGTACGCAACAAGCGAGCAGCTATCGGCGCACCCGAGCCGCCTCTCGCCGGCCCGGGTCGGTTCTCGGGCGGCGCCGAACGCCGGGCCGGCCGATCGGGGAAATCCCGCGCCGTCAGCCCTTTTCGGCGCGTACCGGTAGGTCGAGTACGACCCGGGTGCCGCCGGCGGGCGCGGGGAGCATGGTGAACGTGCCGCCCAACTCCCCCTCCACCAGGGTGCGGACGATCTGGAGGCCCAGGTTTCCCGCCGTGTGCGGGTCGAAGTCGGCGGGCAGTCCGCGTCCGTCGTCCTGCACCGTGACCAGCAGGCGGCCGTCCAGCCTGGTGCCGCCGCGCACCGCGCTGACCTCCACGGTGCCTTGCTCCCCCGGGCCGAAGCCGTGCTCCAGCGCGTTCTGCAACACCTCGGTGAGCACCATGGACAGCGGCGTGGCCACCTCGGCGTCGAGGATGCCGAACCGGCCGGTGCGCCGACCCGCCACCGTACCCGGCGCGATCTCGGCCACCATCGCGAGCACGCGATCGGCGATCTCGTCGAACTCCACGCGCTCGTCCAGGTTCTGGGACAGCGTCTCGTGGACGATGGCGATCGACCCGACCCGGCGGACCGCCTCGTTGAGCGCCTCGCGGCCCTGTTCGGAGTCCATCCGGCGGGCCTGGAGGCGCAGCAGCGCGGCGACGGTCTGGAGGTTGTTCTTCACCCGGTGGTGGATCTCGCGGATGGTCGCGTCCTTGGTGATCAGCTCCCGCTCCCTGCGCCGCAGTTCGGTGACGTCGCGCAGCAGGACGAGGGAGCCGATGTGGGTGCCCTTCGGCTTGAGCGGGATGGCCCGGAGCTGGATCACCCCCTCGTCTCCCTCCACCTCGAACTCCCGCGGCGCCCACCCGCTGGCGAGCTTGACCAGCGCCTCGTCCACCGGGCCGCGGGCCGGGGCGAGTTCGGCGGTGGTACGTCCCAGGTGGTGACCGACGAGGTCGGCCGCGAGGCCCAGCCGGTGGTAGGCGGAGAGCGCGTTGGGGCTCGCGTACTGCACGACGCCCTCCGCATCGAGCCTGATCAGGCCGTCGCCCGCGCGCGGTGACGCATCCATGTCGACCTGCTGGCCGGGGAACGGGAAGGCCCCGGCGGCGATCATCTGCGCCAGGTCGGACGCGCTCTGGAGGTAGGTGAGCTCCAGCCGGCTCGGGGTGCGCACGGTGAGCAGGTTGGTGTTGCGCGCGATGACACCGAGCACCCGGCCGTCGCGGCGGACCGGGATCGACTCCACCCGGACCGGCACCTCCTCGCGCCACTCCGGGTCCCCCTCGCGGACGATCCGCCCCTCGTCGAGCGCCGCGTCCAGCATCGGGCGGCGGCCCCGGGGGACGAGATGTCCCACCATGTCGTCCTGGTACGAGGTGGGGCCGGTGTTGGGTCGCATCTGCGCCACCGACACGTAGCGCGTCCCGTCCAGCGTCGGAACCCACAGCACCAGGTCGGCGAAGGACAGGTCGGAGAGCAACTGCCACTCGGAAACCAGCAGGTGGAGCCACTCAAGGTCGGAAGCGTCCAGAGCGGTGTGCTGGCGTACGAGATCGTTCATGGAGGGCACGTCGCGAGCCTACCTGGGGCCCTCCCCAGCCAGTCCGCGCCGAGCCGTAGACAGCGATGAATGGTCTAGTCCACAATGGTTCTACAACGACCTCCACTCTCCCCGCACAGGAGAGTGGACCGAGGTTCGCGGCGCTCTCTGCCCTGACCGCGCTGGAGCCTCAGGTCGGCCGAACCGGCCGATGCAACTCCGGGCTGCGGTGCCGGGCGGGTTGAGGGTCCCGCCCTGGCGCCGCGGCCCGCGGGTGTCTTCCCACCCCTCTCACCAGGCACGATGCGGCTCTCGGGCCCCGTACCGTCCTCCATCCCGCCCCCTTGAGGCGCCGGCCGTGGACACTGTTGCGGCACGGCCGGCGCCTCGGCTGGGTGCCGGCCTACAGCTCGCGGTAGTAGACGGCCAGGGGCAGCTTGGTGCACCCGAGGCTTTCGTACAGCGCTCGGGCCGGGGCATGGAACTCGTCGCCGCCGGTTCCGATCTCGGCGTACACGGCTCCGTGGGCCCGCATGTGGCTGAAGGCGTGCTCGCACAGCTCGGTGGCTAGGTGGTCGCGCCGGCGGTGTGCATCGACGGCGAGGATGCTGATGGTCCCGTGCTCGCGGGCGGGATCGACCTCACAGCCCACGTAACCGACGGTCTCTCCGTCGAGGTCCGCGACCGCGACGTACTTGTGGTGCTCCGGAGCATGAAGTGTGGCGAGAAGGGTGCGGTAGTCCTCGCGCCACTGGCCGTGCTGCCGGGTGAAGACGGTTTCGCCGACCAGGGGCCGGAAGGAGTCCTCGTAGAAGGGCCCGAAGGTCTCGATGGTGAGCTCGATCAGCCGAGGAAGGTCACGCGGCTCGAAGCTGCGAATGATCATGAAATGCGTCTCTCTCTGAGGAGTCGACAACCGGAGAAACAGGCATCGACGGTCTCGCTCACGGAGAAGAAAGAGGCGAGCGAGACCTCAGCGGCGGATACGCCAGGCGGCGAAGCATTCCATGCACGTCAGATTACTGGGCCCTCCCCGCAGGCGTAGACCTTTTCGGTCCGGTTGCTGCCTCCAAGACCATCCCCTGCCGCATGTCGACTCACCTCGGCTGGGCCCCTTTCCCGTCCCCCAGCGTGACCGTTCGGGGTGGCGGGTGGGGTGTCGGTTTTCGGGGCTTAGTACGGGCAGCACGCTTCGACGCCGCGGGGCGGGGCACGGCTGGGGCCGCGCGGCGGGCATGGTTGGGCGAGGTGCGTCGGGGCCGGTTCGGAGCGGCAGCTCGCCCGCTCCACGCGACGGGTGCCGCGCGTCAATCGGCCCGTATCCGCCCCTGCTCGGGCGCCGCGCCGTCATTCTGCTGCGGCCAGGCCAGCATCGCCGTACGCGCCACGGTCTCCAGGGTCTCCTGGTCGGCACCGTCCCTGGCCTGCTGGGCCATGCCGTGCAGCACCGCCGTGGCGTAGACGGCGAGGCCGTGCACATCGGTGCCGGGCGGCAGTATCTCCGCCTCGACGTCCGCGGCGATGCGCCGCTCCAGCGCCGTGACGCCCTCCCGACGCCGCTCCGTGAGGTCCTGCGCGACCTCCGCGGACTGGACGGTGCAGTTGACCGCCGCGCTGATCAGCATGCAGCCGCGGGGGTAGCCGGGCAGCGTGTGCCAGGTCGCGGCCTCGTGGAGCATGCGGGCCACGCCCTGGCGCGCGGTCGGCTCCTCTTCCAGGGCCCGGTCGATGAAGCCGCCGAACTCGCGCACGTACGCCTCGATGGCCTCCTCGAAGAGCGTCTTCTTGTCCCCGAAGGCCGCGTACAAGCTCGGCGCCTTGACGCCCATCACCCGGGTCAGGTCGGCGATGGACACCGCCTCGTAACCGCGGTCCCAGAACTCTATGGTCGCGGCCCGCAGCGCCGCGTCCCGGTCGAAGGAGCGGGGTCTGCCGCGCCTCACCGCCCCTTCGCTTCCCTCATTCGTGGTAGCCATGGACACATTCTATAGCGGTCACTACGCAATGTGCTACGGTTCTTCTGTATCGACTCCTACAGAAAGAGGGGGGCGTAGCCATGGGCGCGCTCAGTGGCAAGACGGCGCTGGTCACCGGGGGTAGCCGGGGCATCGGGCGGGAGATCTCGGAGCGGCTGGCGCGGGACGGCGCCCGAGTGGCGGTGCACTACGGGCGGAACGAGACGGCGGCCAAGGAGACGGTCGCCGCGATCGCGGCGGCGGGCGGCGAGGCGTTCGCGGTGCGCGCCGAGTTGGGCGTGCCGGACGATGCCGAGACCTTGTGGGCCGCGTTCGACGAGCACGCGGACGGGCTGGACGTCCTGGTCAACAACGCGGGCATCGTGGAGTCGCAGGAGCCGATCGCGGGCGTGACGCGCGAGGGGTTCGACCAGACCTTCGCGGTGAACACGCGGGCACCGTTCTTCATCACCAAGCTCGGGCTGTCGCGGCTGCGCGACGGGGGCCGGATCATCAACATCTCGACGTCGCTGACGCGGGGTGGCGCAGAAGCAAATCTGATCGCCTATTCCATGTCCAAGGGCGCCATCGACGTCCTCACCACCACCTTGGCCAAGGAGTTGGGCCCCCGCGGGATAACGGTGAACGCGGTCTCGCCCGGTGTGGTGGACACCGACATGAACGCCTCCTGGCTGCGGGACGACCCGGAGGCATGGGCGAGCGTCACCGAGGCGTCCCCCCTGAAGCGGGTGGCCAAGGCCGATGACGTGGCGGACATCGTGGGCTTCCTGGCCTCGTCCGACAGCCGCTGGGTCACCGGCCACTGGATCGCTGCTACGGGAGGTGCACTGCTGTAAGCCGTCGGGCGCTCGCCGTGGTCGCCGGTCGCCGGTTCTTCCAGTGGTTCAGTGAGTCATTGGTCCAGCGAGTTACGGGACCAGCGAGCCAGGGGTTTCAGCAGAGGCAGTGGCACGTGCTGGGGTGCAGCGGGGTGCGGGGCACGCGCTGGGCAGGGCGGGTGAGGGGCTGCCCGCCCCGACCGATCCTCGATACTCCGCGGGTCCCTCGCATAACGCACCTTGCTCCGGCGCCGAGGCCGGCACCGGAGCAAGGGAGACAAAGGGAGACAGGGGAACCACGCCCACCACACTCCCACCGCGCCCCGTACGGCCGGGGAGCCAGCGCCACGGGTGCACTGGCGCCCGCTGTCCAGGGTGGGGCGGATCGACGAGAGGTAGGTGAGTGAGTGGACGGGGTTACTGGGTGGGCGTGCTGCCGGTGATGGCTTCCGCCGCGGCGAGGCCGCAGACGCGGGCGGCGCCGTGGGTGGCGATGTGCAGCGCGCCGATCGGCTTGGCCTGGGGTACGCCCATCTCGACGACGACCGTGTCGGGGCGGGCGGCGACCAGGGCCGCGAGGGCGTCGGTCATCCACCCGTGTCGGTGGACATCGCGGACGACCGCGACGATGGGGCGATCCCCCGCCGTCGCGCACACCCGCGCGATCGTGTCGGGCACACCATCGCCCGTGACCCGCGCGTGGTTGAGGCTCTCGGTCTCAGTGCCGGGGAGCAGCCGGGCGAGTTCGGCCGCGACGCCCCACGGCGTGTCGTCGCCGACGGCGATGCTGGCCACCGGGGTGAAGGCGGCGACGTAGGCGGGTCCCGTGAGGGAGGTGAAGCCCTGTTCGCCGACGGTCAGGTGGACGGCGCGGCGCGCGGCGGCGAGGCCGACCTCGGGGGCCGCGGGGACCGGTTGACGGGCCGGTGCCGTCGGGGCCGCGGTCGATCCCGTGCCCTGGGTGCCCAGGCGGGCCCAAGCACCCAGGGCGCGGACCCGGGCCGCGGCGTCGGCGAGCCGCTCCTCCTTCAGCTCGCCGGCGCGTACGGCCCGTACGAGGGCGTCGTGCAGCCTGTGCACGGTCTCCTCGTCGGCCAGGCCGCCGCCGACGCAGATGGCATCGGCGCCGGCGGCGATGGCCAGTACGGTGCCGCGTTCCAGACCGTACGCCGCGGAGATGGCCTTCATCTCGATGGCGTCACTGATGATCAACCCGTCGAAGCCGAAGCCGCCGTCGGCCACGGGGCGGCGAAGCAGCCCGTGCAGCGCCTCCGCACTCAAGGTGGCGGGTCGATCGGGGTCCAGGGCGGGCACCAGGATGTGCGCGCTCATCACGGCCTTGGTGCCCGCGGCGACGGCGGCCCGGAAGGGCACCAGGTCGCGGGTGTCAAGGACGGTTCGGTCAGCGTCAATGCGAGGGAGGTCGTGGTGGGAGTCAACGGCGGTGTCGCCGTGTCCCGGGAAGTGCTTGACGCTGGTGGCCACACCGGCCGCCTGCATGCCTTCCACATAGGCGGCGGTGTGCCGGGCGACCAGGTCGGGGGCGGCGCCGAAGGAGCGTACGCCGATGACCGGGTTGTCGGGGTTGGCGTTGACGTCGGCGGACGGTGCCCAGTTGAGGTTGACCCCGCACTCGGCGAGGCGGCGCCCGATCTCCTGCGCCACGGCGCGGGTGAGGTCCGGGTCGTCCACCGCGCCGAGGGCGAGGTTGCCGGGGAAGGAGGAGCCCTCGTTCACCTCAAGGCGGGTGACGTCGCCACCCTCCTCGTCGATGGCCACCAGGAGGTCACCGCGCTCCGCCCGCAGTTGCCCGGTGAGTGCGGTGACCTGCTCCGGCCGCTGGATGTTGCGGCCGAAGAGGGCGACGGACTCCAGTCCCTCGTCGATCTTGCGGAGCAGCCAGTCGGGGGCGGCTGTGGTGCCCCGGAATCCCGGCTGGAGTACGGCGAGGGCGTCGCGGGTGAGGGAGTCGGTGCGGGCGGAGGCGGTGCTGGTGGTCATCGTGCGGTGTTTCCCTTGCGGTGGAGGCGCCTTATCCCTTGACGGCGCCGGACGTCAGGCCACCGACGGCCCGGCGCTGGAGGAAGAGGAAGAGGATCAGGATCGGGAGGGCGAACAGTGTGGCGGCGGCCATGGTGGCGCCCCAGTCGTTGCCGAAGTTGCTCTGGAAGCTGTAGAGCCACACGGGCAGCGTCTGGGCGTGGTCCTCCTTGTTGAGGATCAGCACCATCGGGAACTCGTTCCACGCGGTGATGAAGCCGAACAGCGAGGTGGCCATCAGGCCGGGCGCCAGCAGCGGGAAGATCACCTTGCGGAAGGCCTGGGCCCGGGAGCAGCCGTCGACCATGGCGGACTCTTCGAGTTCCTTGGGCACCGCGGCGATGTAGTTCCGCAGCGTCAGGATGGTCAGCGGCAGCACCATGACCATGTAGAAGAGGGTGAGGGGGACCAGGCTGTTGAGCATGTCGGCGTCGCGCACCAGCATGTAGATCGCGATGACCATGACCTCCCAGGGGGCCATCTGCGCGATCATGAACACCAGGATGACGCCCCGGCGGCCCTTGAACCGCATCCGCGCGATGGCGAAGGACGCACAGAGCGCGATCAGCAGGGACAGGCCCACCGCCAAGAGGGTGACGGTGAGGGAGTTGCCCACCAGCGTCCAGAAGTTGGGCGCGTGGACGGCCGTGTCGAAGTGCTCGAAGGTCAGCGAGGACGGGAACCAGACGGGGTCTTCGCTGAGGATGTCACCGGTCGGCTTCAGGGCCGTGTTGAACATCCAGTACACGGGGAAGACGAACCCGATGACCAGGACGATCGCCGTCGCGTTGGGCCAGATGCGGCCGAGGAGTGAACGCTTCACAGCTCGTCCCTCTCTTGCTTCAGAACGATGCGGAGGTAGTACGACGTGAGGGCCAGCAGCACCAGGATGGTGAGCAGCGAGATCGCGGCGCCCATACCGAAGTGCTGGTTTCCGACACCCTCGACGAAGGCGTAGACCGGCAGGGTCTCGGTGAGCCGGTCGGGCGCGCCGCCGCTGATCGCGTAGATCTGGGGAAGTGCCTTGAACACCCAGATGACCTCAAGGAAGGTCGTGGCGAAGAGGAACGGCTTGATGAAGGGGAAGGTCACTGCGGTGAAGCTCTTCCAGGCGCCGGCGCCGTCCAGGGACGCGGCCTCGTAGAGCTCGTTCGGGATCGTGGTGGTCGCGGCGT
The DNA here is from genome assembly GCF_047525675.1 of Streptomyces sp. 796.1. Lineage (NCBI taxonomy): Bacteria > Bacillati > Actinomycetota > Actinomycetes > Kitasatosporales > Streptomycetaceae > Streptomyces > Streptomyces sp. 796.1. The sequence goes on from NZ_JBLIWA010000004.1 coordinate 118,970, forward strand.
ACAGGCTGAGCGCCACGAACGGGACGGACTGCCACACGATCAGCAGCGAGATGACGAAGAAGGCGGAGAACTGCGAGCCGATCCAGTTGTAGTCGGCCATCGAGTGCCAACCCAGCTTGTCGAGCACCCAGTTGACGACACCGAAGCGCTGGGCGAAGAGCCACTGGTAGACGGTGGTCGCGGCGATGATCGGCATCGCCCAGGTGAGCACCAGGGCGACCTGGAGCGTGAGCCGCATCTTCTTGCCGAGCCGGGCGAGCAGCAGGCCGACCAGCGTGCTGACCACCATGATCAGGATGACGTTGACGCCGGTGAACACGATGGAACGGCCGACGACGCGCCAGAACTCTTCGCTCTTGAGGGTCTCTTCGTAGTTCTCGACCCCGGTCCACTCGGTGAGCCGGAGGATCAGTTGTCGCCGGTTGATGTTCTGGAAGGACAGAAGGCCGTTCTTCACCATCGGCCAGCCGAGGAACACCGCGGTCACGGCTAGCGCGGGAAGCAGCAGTACGTACGGCAGGAGGTTGCCTCTGAGCCCCTTCCGTTTCGCGTCGGGTCCGCCGCTCGGCGGTCCTCCGCTCTTGCGGACGGCAGTTCCCGGCGCCGCCTCCGCACGTTCGGTCTGCACTGACATGCTCGTCTTCTCTTCCTGGCCGGACGTAGTCGATGCGCTGCCGGGGGTTGGCATCTCCCAATCCCCCGGCAGCGTGCGCGTGTTGATCTAGCGGCTAGCGGCTAGAGGTCCTGGCTCAGCCGCTTGTTGAGCTCGCCCTCAACCGACTTGGCGGCTTCCTCGTGCGACTTGCCGTTGAGCACGGCGGTCATGTACGTCTTGATCGGGTTCGGGGTGTTCTCGACCGCGGCCCACTCGGGGATCAGCGGGGTGGTGCCACCCACGGAAGCCGGCGCCATGGCCTCGGCGGCCGGGTTGCCCTTGAGGTTGCTCTGGAGCGACTCCTTGTTCGGGATCACGCCGCCTTCCTTGGCGAGCTGGCCCTCGAACTTGTCACTGAGCGCGATGCGGAGGAATTCCTTGGCCAGTTCCTGCTTGTCGCTGCCCGCGGCGACGGCGAGGTTGGAGCCACCGAGGAAGACACCCTCAGGCTTCTCGGCGGTCTCACCCGGGATGGTGAAGTAGCCGATGTCCTTTTCAATCTTCGGGTTGGCCTTGATGGCGGTGGCGGCTTCCCAACCCATACCGATGAAGGCGCCGGTCTTGCCCTCGGCGAAGACCTCGGCCTGCTGCGGGGTGGCCTCGTCCTTGTCCTTGGGGGCCTTGGTGAACTTGGCGTACTGCTTGTAGATGTCCATCGCCTTGCCGACCGCGGGGTCGGACATGTTGGAGACGTACTTGTCGCCGTCCTTCTTCACCAACTCGGCACCGGTGCCAATGGTGAGGCCGTCGAAGAAGTACCAGTTCTGGCCCGGCATGTAGATGGGCTCGGCGTCGGTCTTCTTCTCGATGTTGTCGAGCGCCTTGAAGAACTCGGTACGCGTCTTGGGAATGTCCTTGTTGCCGGCCTCGGCCCAGATCTTCTTGTTGTACAGAACGACGCGGCTCACGCCGAACCACGGCGCGGCGTACTGCTTCTCGTTGAAGACGGAGGACTTGTTGAGGGTCTCCGTCCAGTCGGCGCCGATCTCCTTCTTCAGGTCCGAGAGGTCGGCCAGGCCCTCGGTCTGCGCGTATGCGGGAGTCTGCGTGTTGCCGAGTTCGATGACGTCCGGCGGATTCGACTCGGAGAGTGCCGTGGTTACCTTCTGCTGAATTCCGTTCCACTGCTGAATCTCAAACTTCAGCTTGGCACCGGTCTTCTTTTCGAAGGCGGCGGTCACATCCTTGGTCCAGCCATCAGGGGTAGAACCATCCATGGCCCAGACGGTCAGGGTCTCGCCCTTCCAGCCGTCCTTGCCTTTGCCTTTGTTGTCGTCGCTGTCCGATGACCCACAGGCCGCGACGCTCACCAACATGGCCGCGACACCCGTCGCCGCTATGAGCCCACGCTTCACAGCACTCTCCTCAAAGAACCGGAATTGGTCTTTAATGGTTTAGACCAGTTCCCGCAGCTTGGCCTAGACCTTTAGGGGTGTCAAGGGTGTATAAGAGTCGCTGTCAGGTCCGTTATCGGACCGACACCTGGGGCCTACCCACTCGTTCATGAGGGCCCCATTGGGCCCGCCCATGCCACGATGTGAGCCGCGCTGCGTTGTCCGGGGACACCCCCCGTACCTCCAGCCGAAGTAACGGAGGAGCCGGTGACGGCAACAGGATCGGAGTCGGGACGTCACGCCATGGGGACCGACGGGGACATCACACAGAGCGTCGCCGGCGCGATCGACAACGCCAACGGGACGACGCCCACGAGCCCCACGCGCACCGCGCGCGTTCCCAAGTACTACCGACTCAAGCGCCACTTGCTGGAAATGACCGAAACCATGCCCCCGGGCACCCCGGTCCCGCCCGAGCGCACCCTGGCCGCCGAGTTCGACACCTCCCGCACCACCGTGCGCCAGGCGCTCCAGGAACTGGTCGTCGAAGGACGGCTGGAGCGCATCCAGGGCAAGGGCACCTTCGTCGCCAAGCCGAAGGTCTCCCAGGCGCTCCAACTCACCTCGTACACCGAGGACATGAAGGCCCAGGGCCTGGAGCCGACGTCCCAACTGCTGGACATCGGGTACGTCACGGCCGATGACCGGCTCGCCGGGCTGCTCGGCATCACCACCGGCGGCCGGGTGCTGCGCATCGAGCGGCTGCGGCTGGCCAGCGGCGAGCCGATGGCCATCGAGACCACCCACCTGCCCGCCAAGCGCTTCCCCGCGCTGCGCCGCAGCCTGGTCAAGTACGCCTCGCTCTACACGGCGCTGGCCGAGGTCTACGACGTGCGGTTGGCCGAGGCCGAGGAGACCATCGAGACCTCGCTGGCGACGCCGCGCGAGGCGGGGCTGCTCGGTACGGACGTGGGCCTGCCCATGCTCATGCTGTCCCGGCACTCGCTGGACGACAGCGGCGAGCCGGTCGAGTGGGTGCGCTCGGTCTACCGCGGCGACCGGTACAAGTTCGTCGCGCGGCTGCGTCGCCCGACGGACTGATCCGACCCGCCGGACGGCGGTCAACTGCCGTCTGCCGCCCAGGAGTTGTCGGCGCCCCGAGCCATCGGCCGGGGCGCCGCGGCC